>JANWHQ010000164.1 GCA_025450315.1 Caulobacteraceae bacterium | reverse complement strand
GTAGCGGTTCAGCCACGAGGCCTGGGCGGCCAGCACCGGCTGGGCGTCGGGGCGGATGTTGTACTGGTTGAGGTCGAAATAGACCCGGTCGCCGACGTTGATCACGAAGTCCTGCACCGACCCGGGCTCGATGCGTGCGACCGGCGGACCCGCGCGCGGCCCGGAGGGCGGCGGCGGCAGGGGCGCCTGTGGCGGCGGCGGCGGGGCGGGCTCGGGCTTGGGATGGGACGCGCAGGCCGCCAGCGCCGCAGCCGAGACGCCGATCAGCGCCAGTCGAACGATGGGCTTGGAAACGAAGCTCATCACTCTCTCCTCACCTTCAGGGCTCCAATGCAGGGCCAGCTATGGCGCCTTTTGCCACAGATGTCGCCCATCACTTAACAATACTCATCCGACGGGCGAGTTGCGTTTCGACTCCGTCACAGAGGACCTACTGCAACAGCGGCGACCAGGCCGGGTCGACGGCCGCCGTGGGGAAGGGCACCTGCCGTTCGATGCGGCCGGTGATGTCCACCATCCACAGGTGCGCGCCGGAACCGGTGTCGCGCTCGAACATGATCACCCGTCCGTTGGGCGCCCAGCTCGGGGTGTCCTCCAGATAGCCGGAGCTGAGTATCCGCTCGCCCGAGCCGTCCGGCCGCATCACGCCCACGTGGAAGGTGTCGCCGGTCTGTTTGATGAAGGCGATCAAGTCGCCGTTCGGACTCCAGACCGGCGCCGAATAGGCGCCTCCGCCCGAGGAGATCCGTCGCACGCCCGAGCCGTCGGCGTTCATCACATAGAGCTGGCGCGAGCCGGAGCGGTCGGAGTTGAACACGATCTGGCCGCCGTTCGGCGAGAACGAGGGCGAGGTGTCGATCGACGGGTCGGCGGTCAGCCGGCGGATGTCGTGGCTGCGCAGGTCCTCGACGTAGATATCGACGTTGCCGTGCTGCTCCACCGAGAAGGCCAGCTTGGTCCCGTCCGGCGCGAAGCGCGAGGCCATCACCATGCCGGGGAAGTGGCCCACGGTCTCCTGGCGGCCGGTCTCGATGTTCAGGATGTAGACGCTGGAGCCGGTGGGCCGGATGGCGGTATAGGTGATCTCCTGGCTGGTCGACGAGAAGCGCGGGCTCATCCAGATCGCCGAGCTGTCGGTCAGGTACTGCGGATTGGCGCCGTCCTGGTCCATGATCGCCAGGCGGGTGATGCGATGGGTCCTGGGCCCACTCTCGGCCACGAACACCACCCGGGTGTCGAAATAGCCCTTCTCGCCGGTCAGCTTCTCGTAGACCTGGTCGGCGATCTTGTGGGCGACGCGGCGCCAGTTGTCCTGGGTGGCGGTGAACTCAGAGCCGATCAGCTGCTGCTGGGTGCCGATGTCCCAGAGGCGGAAATCGACCTTCAGCCGGCCGTCTCCGGTCAGCGACGCCTGGCCGTTGACCAGGGCCTGGGCGCCGGCGCCCTTCCAGGCGTCCAGCTTCGGCTCGACGTTGATGTCGAGGCTCTTCTCCGGAAAGGTCGCCGGATCCAGCGGCCGGAACAGGCCCGATCGCTCCAGGTCCGCCGAGACCACCTTCGACACGTCCGCGCCGACGCCGGCGCCGCCGAAGTCGGGGATGGCGATCGGCAGGGGCTGGACGGCCCCGGAGTTCACGTCGACCTCGGCCTGGGCCATCGCCAGCCGGGGCGGCAGAACCGCCAGGGCCATCACGGCCAAGCCCATCGCCGCGAGCGCGTAGAGCCGCATCGGCTTCCTCATCATCTGCATCGCCATCTTACGCTGCTTCCCGTCACTTCTGCGCACACGCCTGCTTGGCGTTGAAGTTCACCACCATGTCGCGCCAGTCGGCGAAGTGGGCCGGATTGAGCACGTCGGTATAGGGCTGGCCGCGGCCGACCGCCGACAGGGCCCGCGCGGCCGAGGCGGTGAAGATCGGATCGCTGGAGTTCTGGCCCGCCGCCAGCTCGGGCTGGCCGACCACCCAGCCCTGGGCGCTCAGGCGGAAGTGCACCTTGATGTTGATCCCCGCCGCGGCCTCGACCGAACAGTTGGGATTCCACAGGCGCGAGAGCTTATCGGCCAGGCCCTGGCGCTCGTCGCCCGACATGTGGCTGTCCTCGCCATGGCCTTCCGAGGCGGTCTTGTCGGTGTGCGGGCGCATGGGCCCGGCCACGCCCGAGCTCGGCCGGCCGGCCGGCTTGGTGCGCTGGGTGTCGATCGAGGCCATCAGGGCGTCGAAATCCAGATCCTGCCTGGAGGCCTTCTGGGCGCTGGCGGCGGGCGCGGGCTTCAGCGCCGGCGTCTGCTTGGCCGGCGTGGGCTTGGTCCTCTCGGCCGGCTTGGGCGCGGCCGAGGCGGCGGGCGGGGCCGGGGGAACCGGCTTGATCGGCGCGGGCTCGGGCTTCTCCTCGGGAACCGGCGTCGGCGTCGCGGCCGGCGCGGGCTTGGGCGCCTGCAGGGCGGCGGCCTGCTCGGCCGGCGGGCCCTTGGTGATCAGGGTCACCGGCACCACCTTGCCCAGCGGCAGCGGCTTGTCGAACATCGGCCAGACGATCACGGCGGCGGCGATGATCGCCACGTGCGCGAGCGCCGAGGCGATCAGGGCCGGGGATCTCTGGGTCCGCGCGCCGCTCATGGCCCTAGGGGAGGTCCCCCGGTCCGGACCTGGGACCGCCGGCCGGCGCCTTGGCGCCCGAGCTGGGTCCGCCGGTGTCGGTGATCAGGCCGATCTGCGAGAAGCCCGAGGTCGACAGGCTGGCCATAACCTGGGCGACGATCGCGTAGGGCGCCTTGCCGTCGGCCCGCACATAGACCGGCTTGTCGTAGCCGGCACTGGAGACCGCCCGCATCTTGGGGCCGAGGTCGGCGAAGGGGGTCAGCTCGGACTGGACGTAGATCGAGCCGTCCTCGCGGATGGTGACGGTCAGGGGCTGGTTCTGGTTGGAGAGCGCCCCCGCCTCGGTCTTTGGCAGCTGCACCGGCACGCCCGCGGTGAGCAGCGGCGCGGAGATCATGAAGATGATCAGCAGCACCAACATCACGTCGACCAGCGGGGTGACGTTGATCTCCGACAGGTTGGACCGGCGGCTGCGCCGGCGGCGGTTGCGCCGGCCGGCGGAGAAGGCGTCGTGGACCGAAAGCGCCATGGGCCCTGGGTCCTAGGCCCGGTCCGAGCCGACCAGCCGCCGCGCCACGGCGGTGGAGAGGTCGTCGGCGAAGCCCTCGAGCCGGCCGGCGAACTTGCCGGTGTCGGTCGAGAACTTGTTGTAGAAGATGTAGGCGGGGATGGCCGCCGCCAGGCCCATGGCCGTGGCGAACAGCGCCTCGGCGATCGAGGGCGCCACCACCGAGAGATTGGTGTTCCGCTCCAGGGCGATGGCCTGGAACGAATGCATGATCCCCCAGACCGTGCCGAACAGGCCGATGAACGGCGAGGCGGTTGCCACGATGGCCAAAGAGCCCAGGCCGTCCTCGACCCTCTGGCTCTCGCGGGCGATGATCGAGTCCAGCACCCGGTCGATGCGCGAGATCAGCAGCGCCACGCTTTCGGCGGCCGGCGCGCCGGATCCGGCGCCGCGCGTGCGCGCGTCTCGCCATTCCCTGAGCGCCGCCTGCAGCATCCGCGGCAGGGCGTGCTTGGGCCGCTCGCCAGCCTCGGCGGCGATGTCCTCGAGCGCGCGGCCCGAGCTGATCTGGTCTTCGAACCTGTCGGCCTGGCTGTTGAGCGCGCTGATGCGGAAGAACTTGTCGATGATCACGGTCCACGACCAGATCGAGGCGATGCCCAGGCCCACGAGCACGGCCTTCACCACCCAGTCGGCGCGCATGAACACCGCCAGGGCAGAAAAGTCGTTGGCGCCGAGCCCGCTGGCCGAAACGATATCCATCCTCAGCTCTCTCCCCAGCCGCTGCGATCAGGTCGCCTGACGTTGCGGTGAAACTATGGCGCGCAACCCCTAGACGCTCAGCGCGGCAAGCACATCGGCAGGCGGCTTCACCGGCCGGCCGTCCAGACGAATGCACGCCACTTCGACAGAGGCGGATGCAATTATCTCGCCATCGCGCAGGATCCTCTGGCGCACCAGCACCCGCGCGCCCTTCCGGGCGTCGTAGGCGGTGTGGATGACAAGCGCGTCGTCGACCCTGGCCGCCCGGGCGAAATCGATCTGCATCCGCCGCACGACGAAGGCGATGGGGGATTCGCGCGACCTGAGCTCGGTGTGGCTGATCCCCCTCAGCCGCAGGAAATCCGACCGCCCCCGCTCGAAGTAGCGCAGGTAGTTGGCGTGATAGACCACGCCGGTGAAGTCGGTGTCCTCGTAGTAGACCCGGACCGGCAGAAGATGCTCGCCGTCCCGGATGGCGCCGGCCGTGGGCTGTGGCGGGCTCGCCGCGCCCATCACTCGTCCTCGTCGAAGAGGGTCGCCTGGGGCCGCGGCGGCTGGGCCGCCTCCTTCAGGCCCAGGTGCAGGTAGGCCTTGGCGCAGGCCACCCGGCCGCGCGGGGTGCGCTGGATGAAGCCCTGTTGCAGCAGGTAGGGCTCGATCACGTCCTCGACCGCGTCGCGCGCCTCGGCGATGGCGTAGGATAGGGTCTCGGCCCCCGCCGGGCCCCCGCCGTAGTGCTCGATCAGGGCGTGCAGATAGCGGCGGTCCAGCGCATCCAGCCCCGCCGCGTCCACCTCCAGCCGGGCCAGGGCAAGGGCCGCCGCCTTGCGGTCGATCTCCTCGCACCCTTCCGAGCCGGCGAAGTCGCGCACCCGGCGCAGCAGCCGGCCCGCCACCCGCGGGGTGCCCCGGGCCCGGGCGGCGATCTCGGCGGCGCCCTCGGCGGTCAGCGCCACGCCCATCTTGCGCGCGGCCTGGGTCAGCACCTGCTTCAGCTCGCCCGGCGTATAGAAGTTCAGCCGCAGCGGGATGCCGAAACGGTCGCGCAGCGGCGTGGCCAGCAATCCGGCCCGCGTGGTGGCGGCGACAAGCGTGAAGGGCGCCAGGTCGATGCGGATCGAGCGCGCCGAAGGGCCTTCGCCGACGATCAGGTCCAGCACATGGTCCTCCATGGCCGGATAGAGGATCTCCTCCACCGCCGGCGCCAGGCGGTGGATCTCGTCGATGAAGAGGACGTCGCGGGGCTCGAGGTTGGTCAGGATGGCGCCGAGGTCGGCGGCCTTGGCGATCACCGGGCCGGAGGTGGCGCGGAAGTTCACCCCGAGCTCGCGGGCGACGATCTGGGCCAGGGTGGTCTTGCCGAGCCCCGGCGGACCGAACAGCAGCACGTGGTCCAGGGCCTCGCCGCGGCTCCGGGCGGCGTCGATGAACACCTTGAGGTTGGCCTTGGACTGCTCCTGGCCGACGAATTCGGCCAGGGTCTGGGGCCGCATCGCCCGGTCGGTTGTCTCCAGCACTTCGGGCTCGCCCGACACCAGGCGGGTCACCGGTCCAGCTCCTGCAGGCCGGCCTTGATCAGGGCGGCGACCTCGGCGCCGTCGCCCAGGCGCGCCTCGGCCTGCTCGACCGCGCGGCGGGCCACGACTTCGGCGACGCCCAGGCCCATCAGGGCCGAGACCGCCTCGCCCGCGGCGGTGGGCCTGAAGGCGGCGGGCGGCGCGTCGGGACGGGCGGCCAGGAACGGCCCGTCGGCGATCGGCTTGTCCTTCAGCTCCGAGACGATGCGCTGGGCCAGCTTGGGCCCGACGCCCTGGGCCCGGCCCACCAGCGCGCGGTCGTCGTGGGCCACGGCCTGGGCGAGATCGGCCGGCGCCAGCACGTCCAGCACCGCCAGGGCGGCCTTGGGCCCCACGCCCTGGACGGTCTGCAGCAGCACGAAGGCCCGCCGCTCCTCGCGCGTCAGGAAGCCGTAGAGGCGGGTCCCCGTCTGCTCGGCCGTCTGGGTCTCCACGTGCACCAGCACCTCCTCGCCCAGCGGCGGCATGTGCGAGAGGGTGCGCGAGCCGCAGCGGACCACATAGCCCACCCCGCCGACGTCGATCAGGGCGTCCTCCTCGCCGACCTCCGCCAGGATCCCGCGCAGCCGGCCGATCACGCGACGGCTCCGAGCCGGCGGACCTTGCGCGCATGGGCGTGGGCGATGGCGACGGCCAGGGCGTCGGCGGCGTCGGCCGTGGCGTCGCCCGCCGTCGGCAGCAGCCGGCGGACCATGAAGGCCACCTGGCTCTTGTCGGCCCCGCCGGTGCCGACCACGGCCTTCTTCACCACCTTGGCGGCGTATTCGGCGACCTCCAGCCCGGCGCGGGCCGGCGCCAGCATGGCCGCCGCGCGGGCATGGCCGAGCTTGAGGGTCGAGGAGCCGTTGGCCGTCATGAAGGTCTCCTCGATCGCCGCCTCGTGCGGGCCGTGGGCGGCCACCACCTGGGCGATCCCCTCGAACAGGCAGAGCAGCCGCTCGGAGAACGGCAGGGTCTCGGCCGGGGCGATCACCCCGTGGGCCACGTGCGACAGCCGCGCGCCGTCCAGGACGATCACGCCCCAGCCGGTGCGTCGAAGGCCCGGATCCAGCCCAAGGATGCGAATCGCGTTCATCATGCGTTCCGCCAGCATCACCCCTCCGCACGCCTTGCCAAAGCGTTTCGATAGGGTTGAGGAGCGGTTAATGGGCGGCGGGCTCACCCCGCCAGCGCGGCCATCTCGGCGTCGTCGATCTCGTAGTTGCCGTAGACGTTCTGGACGTCGTCGTCGTCGTCCAGGGCGTCGAGCAGCTTGACCAGGGTCGCGGCCGCGTCGCCCGAGACAGGCGTCGTGGTCTTGGGCTTCCAGACGATCTCGGTGGACCTGGGGTCGCCGAGGCGCGCGGACAGGGCTTCGGCCACCTCCGAGAGGCTTTCGAACGCGGTGGTGATCACATGGCCCTCGGGGTCGGACGAGACGTCCTCGGCGCCCGCCTCGATGGCGGCTTCCATCACCGCGTCCTCGCTGCCCGCCGAGGCCGGATAGACCAGCTGGCCCACCCGGTCGAACATGAAGGCGACGGTGTTGGTCTCGCCCAGATTGCCGCCGTTCTTGCCGAAGATGGTGCGCACATTGGCCGCGGCCCGGTTGCGGTTGTCGGTCAGCACCTCGACGATCAGGCCCACGCCCCCAGGGCCGAAGCCCTCGTAGCGGATCTCCTCCATGTTGTCGGCGTCGCCGGAGGAGGCCTTCTTGATCGCCCGGTCGATGTTGTCCTTGGGCATGCTCTCGGCCTTGGCGCTGTTGATCGCCAGACGGAGGCGCGAGTTGGCGGCCGGGTCGGGCGCGCCGGCCTTGGCGGCCAGGGTGATGTCGCGCGAGAGCTTGGAGAACAGCTTGGACCGGATCTTGTCCTGACGGTCCTTGCGGAACTGGATGTTCTTGAATTTCGAGTGGCCGGCCATGGTCGCGATCTGGGGTCCCGGCCTTGGCCGGGATGAGCGGAAGTGGGAAGGCCGCGCTTCTAGCGTTCTCCGCGGCGCAAGGCCAGCGGATCGGGCTCAGGCGCCCTCGTCCAGGCGGTAGACGGCGCCCCGCCAGAGGCGGAACACCGCGTCCTGCGGGGGCGACGGCGAGCTCCACAGCCCCGCCGGGTCCTCCCGTTCGTAGAGGGCCCGCAGGATCCGCCCGGTGATGCCGTGCGAGACCACCAGTCGGCGGCGGCCATCCCACTCGTCGTGCTCGTCCAGCCAGCCGGCGACCCGCGCCGAGGCCGTCTCCCAGGTCTCGCCGCCCGGGGCGTTCAGCAGCCACCCCGGCGTGGTGCGCGCGCCGGGCGTGACCGCTTCGATCTCCTCGCCCGTCAGGCCCTCCCAGTCGCCGACATCGATCTCGGCCAGGCGCTCGTCGAGTTCGATCCCGCAGTCCAGGCCCAGGGTCTCGCGGACGATCTCGGCGGTGCGGCGGCTGCGGCCGAGCGGGCTGGAGACCACCGTCAGCCCCTCCGCGCCCGCGGCGCTCCTCAGCACCTCGGCCATCCGCCGGGCCTGCTCGACGCCGAGCTCGGTCAGGGGCGAATCGCGGCGGCCCTGCAGACGGCGCTGGACGTTGAACTCGGTCTGGCCGTGGCGAATGAGGAAGATCAAGGCGGACGCTCGGAGGATGTGGGAAACTGGCTTCTAACGGCGCCTGCCCGGTCCGTCATCCGCGCCCGAGGAACCGGGAGCGGTCAGGCCGGGTTCTGCTGGCGGCCCCGGGAGCTTGCGCCATGACCGAATCCGACACCTCCGCGCTCGGCGAAGACGAACCCGAGATCGTGCACTGGTATCCGCCGCGGCATCAGGGCGGGCCGCACCTGCCCCAGGCCATGGGCGCGCGCAGCGTCGGCGCCGCCAGCGCCGGCGCGGTCGCCATGGGCGTCCTGGCGTTCGGGGCCATGGCCATCGGCGCCCTCGCCATCGGCCGCCTGGCCGTGGGCCGCGCCCACTTCAAGGATCTGGAGATCGACCGGCTGACCGTGCGCAGCCTGAAGATCCTGGAGCCCTGATCCCCACCCGCTTTGGCGGGGGAGGATCTCAGGTCCGCTCGAGGGTCTCGGACATTTCCGGCACGGCCTGCAGCAGGCGGCCGCCGATGCGGATGGGTTCGATCCGCTTGGCCAGGCCCGTGCGGTTGTCGGTCTCCACATAGACGCCGCAGACCGTGGCCGGACCCTCGGCCGGCTTGTGCCGGGCGCTGGGGATGCGGGTGGTGAAGCGGCGCAGCGGCTCTTCCTTGTCGTTGCCGATGACGCTGTCGTAGTCGGCGCAGGCGCCGGCGTCGGTCTGGTAGGCGGTGCCGCCCGTCAGCACCTGGGCGTCGGCGGTCGGCACGTGCGAATGGGTGCCCACCACCAGGCTGGCGCGGCCGTCGCAGAAGTGGCCCATGGCCATCTTCTCCGAGGTCACGTCGCCATGCATGTCGACGATGATGGCGTCGCAGGCCTGGCCGAGCGGGCAGGCCTCCAGCTCCTGGTCCACCGCCGAGAACGGATCGTCCAGGATCGGCTCCATGTTGCGTTGGCCGAGCAGGTTGGTGACCAGCACCCGCTGGCCCGAGGCGGACTCGTAGAGATGCGCCCCGCGGCCGGGCGCCCGGGCCAGGCGCGGATAGTTCAGGGGGCGGATCAGCCGCTCCTCGCGCACGATGTAGGTCAGGGCCTCGCGCTGGTCCCAGGAGTGGTTGCCGAGCGTCAGGCAGTCGGCGCCGGCGTCGAACAGCTCGCGGGCCGTGGCCTCGGTGATGCCGAAGCCGCCCGCGGCGTTCTCGGCGTTGACCACCACGAAGTGCAGGCCCAGCCGCCGGCGCAGGCCCGGCAGATGCCGGACGACGCCCTCGCGGCCCGAGCGGCCGACCACGTCTCCGAAGAAGGCGATGCGCATTCGAGGCTGTCCTAGAGCTTTCCCGATCCGAGGCATAGCGCGCGCATGCGGACGGACGTTCCGGGGCCCCGGCCGGGGAAGGTGGCGGCGCCGCGAGAGCCGTGAAGTGCTATCAATCCCCTCGGACCTGGCTAACCAGGTGGGCGCCGTGTGTCCAAGGCCACGGCCCGGGACAGGGACAGCTCCCGTCGAGAGAAATTAAGGTCCCCGGGATTGGATGACTTCGACGCGAGCCGCAGCAAGACCCGCCGCCCCTGAAGGTAGTGCGCCGGGGCGCGGTCCTCAAGCGGCGCCTGGTCCTTGCGCAGGCCCCCGTCGCGACGATGAACCGCACCTGACGATAACCATTCAGCAGCAGTTCAGCGGCCCGAATTAGGATTGCATCATCCTGCGACGTTCAAGTCGCGGACACGATAAGCCTCCGAAGGAGGGGATCATGTTGGAAGCGAGCGATACCGGAGCCCTGAGGCACGTCCCGATCCGCGACGGCGACCTAGTCTGTCTGTCGGGCGAACCCACCGAGCTCTATTCGGTCATCCTGGTGCGCGAAGGCCGCTGCTGGCTGCGCAACCTGCAGACCGAGATGGACACCCTGACGGGCCTGGAGACGGTCCGGCGCATCGGCCGGGAGTCCGGCGACCTGAGCGGCCTCTACAGCTAGCTCAGGGTCGCTCCCGGCGCTTCCGGACGGCGAACCGCTTCGCACGGCGCCGAAAAGCGCTCAGGACGCCTTGGCCGCCAGGGTCTCGATCTTCCTGGCGGCCTGTTCGAGGGCGGCGACCGCCCGGCCCTCGGCGCGGGTCCGCTCGGCCTCGGCCCTGGCCAGATCGGCGCTGGCCGCCGCCAGCCGCCCACGGGTCTCGGCCAGCTCGTCGGCCATCAACAGGGCCCCCATCAGGAACAGCCGCGTCTCGCCCAGCTGGCCCACGTCGCGGGCCACCTGCGCCACGTGGCGCTCGAACACCTCGGCCAGCGCCCGCACGTGCTGCTCCTGGCCATCCTCGCAGCCCACCGGATAGACCCGGCCGTTCACCCTGATCGAAACCTCGGCCATCAGGCATCCTCCGCCCGTTGCAGCGCCTGGCGCACCGAGGCGATGGCCCGGTCCAGAGCCTCGGCCGTCGCCGCGCCGGCGTCTTCCAGCGCCCGCTCGCGCGCACGGGCCGCGTCGAGCTCGGCGGCCAGCTGGGAGCGGTCGACGTCGAACAGCCCGCCCGAGGAGCCTTCCGCCAGGCCGGACAGCGCGTCCACCCGCCCGTCCAGCACCGCCAGCGCCCGCTCGAGCCGCTTGATCGCGGCCTCCAGCGGCGCCTCGCCGTCCGCGCCGCCCTCGTGGGCATCCTGGGCCATGCAAGCCTCCTTGCTCGCCCCTGTATAGACCGCCGGACTGGCGGGCAGAAGGCCGCCGTCCCGCGGTTGACCGCAGAGCTTGGCCGTGGCCAAAGGACCCCCTTCTTCCCCGCCGCCATCAGATCGGGCGTCATGACCGTCACTCCCCAAGCCATGGCCGACGCCATCCGCGTCCTGGCCATGGACGCCGTCGAACAGGCTGCCAGCGGCCACCCCGGCATGCCCATGGGCATGGCCGACGTCGCCACCGTGCTCTGGACCCGGTTCCTGAAGTTCGACGCCAAGGCCCCCGGCTGGCCCGACCGCGACCGCTTCGTGCTGTCGGCGGGCCACGGCTCGATGCTGCTCTACAGCCTGCTGCACCTGACCGGCTCGCCGTCGATGACGGCCGACCAGCTGCGCCGCTTCCGCCAGCTGGGCTCGCTGACCCCGGGCCATCCGGAGGTCGGCCACACCCCGGGGGTGGA
Source organism: Caulobacteraceae bacterium (assembly GCA_025450315.1). GTDB lineage: Bacteria > Pseudomonadota > Alphaproteobacteria > Caulobacterales > Caulobacteraceae > JANWHQ01. The sequence continues at coordinate 5,256 of JANWHQ010000164.1, read as the reverse complement.
GACCACCACCGGGCCCCTGGGCCAGGGCGTCTCCACCGCCGTCGGCATGGCCATCGCCGAGCGCCACCTGAACGCCCGCTTCGGCGACGAGCTGGTCGACCACCGCACCTGGGTCGTCGCCTCCGACGGCGACCTGATGGAAGGGATCAGCCACGAGGCCATCTCGATCGCCGGCCGGCTGAAGCTGAACCGGCTGGTGGTGCTCTGGGACGACAACCAGATCACCATCGACGGGCCGCTGGCCCTCTCGGAGGGCGGCGACCAGATCGCCCGCTTCAAGGCCGCCGGCTGGGCCGCCAAGGCGGTCGACGGCCACGACCACGCGGCCCTCGCGCGCGCCATGCGCTGGGCCACGCGCCAGGACCGGCCGGTGCTGCTGGCCTGTCGGACCAGGATCGGCAAGGGCTCGGCCAACCTCGAGGGCAGCCACGAGACCCACGGCAAGGCCCTCGGCCCCGCCGAGATCGAGGCCACGCGGACCAAGATGGGCTGGATCTCGCCGCCGTTCGAGGTTCCCGCCGAGTTGGCGCAGGCCTGGAACAAGGCCGGCCGCCGGGGCGCGGGTCCACGGCGCAAGTGGGAGCGGCGGCTGAAGGCCTCGAGTCACCGCGCCGCCTTCGAGGCGGCGATGAGCGGCGAGATCCCCGAGGCCGCGACCCAGGCCCTGGACGCCCACATCGCCAGGATGGTCGCCGACAAGCCGGCGAACGCCACCCGGGTGCATTCCGGCGCGGCCCTGGCGGCCCTGGTCCCGGCCTATCCGGAGATGGTGGGCGGCTCGGCCGACCTGACCGGCTCCAACAACACCCTGGTCAAGGGCATGGGCGTGCTGGACGCCCCCGACTACGCCGGCCGCTACGTGAACTACGGGGTGCGCGAGCACGGCATGGCCGCGGCGATGAACGGCATGGCCCTGCACGGCGGGGTGGTCCCTTACGCCGGGACCTTCCTGGTCTTTTCCGACTACGCCCGGCCGGCCATCCGGCTGGCGGCGCTGATGGGCGCGCGGGTGATCCACGTCATGACCCACGATTCCATCGGCCTCGGCGAAGACGGCCCCACCCACCAGCCGGTCGAGCACCTGGCGGCGCTGCGGGCCATGCCCAACCTGAAGGTCTTCCGCCCGGCCGACGCGGTCGAGGCGGCCGAGTGCTGGGCCCTGGCCCTGGCCTCCCGGACCGGGCCCTCGGTGATGGCCCTGTCGCGCCAGAAGGTCCCCGCCGTGCGCTGCGAGCCGGCCGAGGAGAACCTTTGCGCCCGCGGCGCCTACGAGCTCGACGCCGCCTCGGCCGAGGCCGAGGTCACCCTGTTCGGCACGGGCACGGAGCTGGATCTCGCGCTGCGCGCCCGCACCCAGCTGGAGAAGGACGGCATCCCCACCCGGGTGGTCTCGGTCCCCTGCTGGGAGCTGTTCGAGGCCCAGCCGGCCGCCTACCAGGACCGCACCATCGGCAAGGCCAAGGTGCGCCTGGCGGTCGAGGCCGGGATTCGTCAGGGCTGGGACCGGTTCATCGGCGAGGAGGGGCTGTTCGTCGGCATGACCGGCTTCGGCGCCAGCGCACCGGCCGAACAGCTCTACGACCACTTCGGCATCGCGCCCCAGGCGATCGTGGCAAGGGTGAAGGCCAAGCTGGGGCGGTAGCGCAGGTCGTGCGTGGTTCGAGACGCGATGCTTGCGCATCGCTCCTCACCATGACGAGCCTGGTGACATCCCGATCTTCCTCATCCTTGAGGAGCCCGCGCGGCGGGCGTCTCGAAGGACGCAGGGCGCGCCTGCGGTCAGGCCTCGTACCGCGTCATCACCAGGCAGCCGTTGGTGCCGCCGAAGCCGAAGCTGTTGGACATCACCACGTCGATCTTGGCGTCGTCGACGCGCTTGCGGACGATGGGCAGGTCGGCGAAGGCCGGGTCCAGTTCGTCGATATTGGCGCTCTCGCAGACGAAGCGGTTCTGCATCATCAGGATACAGTAGATCGCTTCCTGGGCGCCCACCGCGCCCAGCGAGTGGCCGGTCAGCGACTTGGTCGACGAGATCAGCGGCGCCTTGTCGCCGAACACCTGGCGCACCGCGTCCATCTCGCGCTGGTCGCCCACCGGCGTGCCGGTGCCGTGGGGGTTGAGGTAGTCGATCGGCCGGTCCACGCCGTCCAGCGCCAGGCGCATGCAGCGCGCCGCGCCCTCGCCGGAGGGGGCGACCATGTCGTAGCCGTCGGAGTTGGCGGCGTAGCCCGAGATCTCGGCGTAGATCCGGGCGCCCCGGGCCTTTGCCCGCTCCAGCTCTTCCAGCACCACGATGGCCCCGCCGCCGGCGATGACGAAGCCGTCGCGGTCCTTGTCGTAGGCGCGCGAGGCGCGGGCCGGCGTGTCGTTGAACTTGGAGGTCATGGCGCCCATGGCGTCGAACAGGTTCGACAGGCTCCAGTCCAGCTCCTCGCAGCCGCCGGCGAACATCATATCCTGGCGGCCCAGCATGATCTGCTCGTAGGCCGCGCCGATGCAGTGGGTGGAGGTGGCGCAGGCCGAGGCGATCGAGAAGTTGATCCCCTTGATCTTGAACCAGGTCGACAGCACCGCCGAGGGTCCCGAGCTCATGGCCTTGGGCACGGCGAAGGGGCCGATCCGCTTGGGGCCCTTCTCGCGGGTGGTGTCGGCCGCCTGCACGATGGTCGAGGTGGAGGGCCCGCCCGAGCCGACGATCAGCCCCACCTTCTCGTGCGAGACCTCCTCGGGGCCGAGACCCGCGTCGGCGATGGCCTGGTCCATGGCGATGTGGGCGTAGGCGGTGCCGGGGGCCAGGAAGCGGGCGGCCCGGCGGTCGACCATCGACTCCCAATCCTCGACCTTGGCCGGGGCGTGCACCTGGCAGCGGAACCCGAGCTCGGCGTACTCGGGGGCGGCCACCACCCCCGACTTCGCCTCCCGCAGGGAGGCCAGCACCTCGTTGGCGTTGGAGCCGATCGAGGAGACGATGCCGATCCCTGTGACGACGACGCGACGCATGCTTCGTTCCCGTGGGCTGTGGGAGCCTAGGTACGCTGGTAGAGGCCGACCCTGAGGTCGGACGCCGAATAGATGGGGTTGCCGTCGGCTTCCAACACCCCATCCCCGATGCCCATGACCAGACGCCGGTTGATCACACGTTTCATGTCCACCTTGTAGGTGACGGTCTTGATGTTGGGCGTGACCTCGCCGGCGAACTTCACCTCGCCGCAGCCCAGCGCCCGGCCGCGGCCCTTGCCGCCGATCCAGCCCAGGTAGAAGCCGACCAGCTGCCAGAGGGCGTCCAGGCCCAGGCTGCCCGGCATGACCGGGTCGCCCAGGAAATGGCAGTCGAAGAACCAGAGGCTGGGGTCGATGTCGAACTCGGCGTGGATGTGGCCGAGGCCGTGGGCGCCGCCGTCGGCGTCGATGCGGATGATGCGGTCGAACAGCAGCATCGGCGGCGCGGGAAGCTGGGCGTTGCCCGGCCCGAACATCTCCCCGCGCGCGCAGGCGAGCAGGTCCGCCTTCTCGAAGCTGTTCTTGTTATGGGGTTCGCTCGACACTCGGGCCTCCGCTTTGGCCGTGGGGGTTACCACGCGAGGCCTTGGCGCCTCAACGGCATTGCCTGCGATCGTCGACGCCCCAGAACTCCGAGGCCTGGGCCCAGCCGCCGCCGCCCCGGCCCTTCAACTTGCACCAGCCCTGTTTGTTGCAGTGGTCCAGGCCGATGACGGCGTCGGCCGCCAGGGTGGCCTGGGTCTTGCCGCCGGGGCCCGGCTTGTCGAGCAGCGGCAGGGGATCGGGCTTCAGCCGCACCACCGTGCGGCGGCCGTCGATGCCGGTGGCCTTGACCCAGGCGACCGCGCCCTTGGGATCGCAGACCCGGCGCCATTCCGGGGTCTCCTCGATCACCTGCAGCGGCAGGCCCTTGGCCCGGTAGACCCACAGCAGCCGATAGTCGTCGCCCGGCCCCCCGCGGGCGTTCACCTCGGCGAACTTCAGCGAGACATAGCGCGGCACCGGCAGGTTCGACGGCGTGGTCCGCGCCTGGGGCTGGCCATGCCCGGCCTTGCAGCCCGCAAGCGCCAGGACGGCGGCCGTGGCGAGGACCAGGCCCTTGATCAGCGGCGAATCGCTCACGCGCCGAACTTGAAGGGCGCGATTGCGCCGTCAAGGGCGGACCTTATAAGCGAAGGCCAAACATACATCGCGAGGAGGCGTGGGGTGAGCCAGTCCGAGGTGTTTCCGGTCCCGGCCGAGTGGGCCAAGCGGGCGCTGGTGAGCGCGGCCGACTACGACGCGGCGGTCGCGAGGGTGGAGTCCGATCCCGACGGCTACTGGCGCACGCTGGCCGACCGCCTGGACTGGATCAAGCCGCCGACGGGGATCAAGGACGTCTCTTTCCGCAGGGACGACTTCCACATCCGCTGGTTCTGGGACGGGGTGCTGAACGTCTCGGCCAACTGCCTGGACCGGCACCTGCCCAAGCGGGCCAACGACGCCGCCTACATCTGGGAGGGCGACGACCCGTCCGAGAGCCGCACGGTCACCTATGGCGAGCTCTATGCCGACGTCTGCCGCATGGCCAACGTGCTGAAGGCGCATGGGGTCAGGAAGGGCGACCGGGTCACCATCTACATGCCGATGATCACCGAGACGCCGGTGGCCATGCTGGCCTGCGCGCGCATCGGGGCGGTGCACTCGGTGGTGTTCGGCGGCTTTTCCGCCGAGAGCCTGGCCGGCCGCATCATCGACTGCGATTCCCGCTTCGTGATCACCGCCGACGAGGGGGTGAGGGGCGGCAAACGCATCCCGCTGAAGGCCAATGTCGACGAGGCGCTGAAGGAGTGCCCGAACGTCGACAAGGTGCTGGTGATCCAGCGCACCCAGGTGGACGTGAACATGGTCCCCGGCCGCGACCTGGCCTGGGCCGAGGAGCGCGCCAAGGCCGCCCCCGAATGCCCGCCCGAGCCGATGAGCGCCGAGGACCCGCTGTTCATCCTCTACACCTCCGGCTCGACCGGGAAGCCCAAGGGGGTGCTGCACACCTCGGGCGGCTATCTGAGCTGGGTCTCCTGGACCCACCAGATGGTCTTCGACTACCGGCCGGGCGAGATCTACTGGTGCGCCGCCGACGTGGGCTGGGTCACCGGCCACAGCTACATCGTCTACGGCCCCCTCTCGACCGGGGCGACCGGGGTGATGTTCGAGGGCATCCCCACCTATCCCAGCGCCTCGCGCCTGTGGGAGGTGGTCGACAAGCACAAGGTGGAG
>JANWHQ010000163.1 GCA_025450315.1 Caulobacteraceae bacterium | reverse complement strand
CTGGACCTGGATGGTCGGGTAATCGACCTCCGGCAGGGCGGACAGCGGCAGGAACTTGAAGCCGACGATGCCGGCCAGCAGGATCGCCGCCATGAGCAGCGACGTCGCCACCGGCCGCATGATGAACGGGCGGGACGGACTCATCGCTGGATTCCGGAGCTGGCGCCCTCCCGCGCGGGTGCGAAGGCCATCAGAAGCCCCCGCCGCCACCGCCGCGACGGCCGCCGCGCCCGCCGCGGCCGCCGGCGAAGCTCGGCCGCTGGCCCGGCAGGTTCACCGCCGCGCCTTCGCGCAACCGGTCGCCGCCCTCGGTGATGATGTCCTCGCCGGCGGTGACGCCGGACTGGATCGAGGTCTGCTCGCCCTGCGAGGGTCCGACCTTCACCGGCTGCATGTGCGCGGTCTTGTCGGCCCTCATGATCCAGACGAAGTCGCCGTTCGGGCCATGGCGGATCGAGGAGGCCGGCACGATCACCGCGTTCTTCAGGGTGTTGACCAGCATCTCCACGTTCACGAACTGCTGCGGGAACAGGGCGCCCAAGCCATTGGCGAAGCGGGCCTTGGCCTTCACCGTGCCGGTGGTGGCGTCGATCTGGTTGTCGAGGGTCAGGAGCCGCCCCTGGGCCAGGGTCTGGCCGCCAGGCTTGTCCAGCGCCGAGACCGGCAGCACCGCGCCCGAGCGCATCCGGGCGGCGATGGTCGGCAGCTGGTCCTCGGAGAAGGTGAAGGTGACGTCGATCGGATTGATCTGGGTGATGATCACCAGGCCGTTGGAGGTGCCGACATAGTTGCCGACGTCGACCTGGCGAAGGCCGGCGCGGCCGGCGATCGGCGCCACGATGCGGCAGTAGCCGAGGTTCAGGCGGGCGTTGTTGACGTTGGCCACGTCGGCCTGCACGGCGGCCTCGTCCTGCTTGACGGTGGCTCCCTGGGTGTCGACGTCCTGGCGGGCGATCGAATCCTCGGCCAGCAGCACCTGGTCGCGCTTGAGCAGGAGCTGGGCGTTGGTCAGGGCCGCCTGGTCGCGCGCCAGCTGGGCCTGCGCCTGCTGCAGCGCCACCTGGTAGGGCCGCTCGTCGACCACCGCCAGCAGCTGGCCGGCCTTGACCATCTGGCCCTCGGTGAAGGCGATCTTGGTCAGGTTGCCAGCGATCCGCGAGGTGACGGTGGTGGTCGCCAGGGGCGTGACCGTGCCCAGGGCCTGCAGCTGGATCGGCATGTCGCCGGCCACCGCCTTGACCACGCCCACCGTGGTCTGGGCCCGGAAGCCGCGGTTGGGGGTGCTCTTGCCGGCGCACTGCTTCAGCACGACGGCCGCGATCAGGGCCACGACGATCACGCCGATGATGGTGATCCAGGTGCGCGTCCTGGAACGCGCCGGCGCACGCGAGCCGGGGCCGGCGGGCGGGAAGAGAGAGTCGGCGGGGGAGGCGCCGACGGGAGGCTCGCTCATAGGGTCTCCCGAGTTCCTTTCGCTACGGCCTGGGGTCCTCGCTTCGACGGCCCGTCACCGAAGCGGCGCCCCCCCAAGCTGGGTTTGGCGGCATATGGTAGGCAAAACACGGCGCGCGCATTTCCACTTTGAAACCCGGCCGGCCGGCCGGAACAAGCTTCACTACGGCGGCGTTGATACTGTCAATCTTGCTGCGTTCGCATGGCTTCGATCCGTTGACAGGTCAAGGGTCGCCGACGCACCCGGATGTCGCATGCGCGGCCGATAGCGGCGTTCGCGCAACAGCAGCGGCGCTGGCCCGCTCAGGCGGCGGCCGGCAGTTCCTCGGTGTCGATCTCGGGCTGGACGTTGGCCGGGTAGCGCGGTCCCAGCACGGTGCGCGGATTGATCAGAGCGTCGAGCCTGGCCACGACCTCCGGCGACAGGGCGGCGTCGCCGCCGGCGTTCTCCGCCAGGTGGTCCAGGCTCGTCGTGCCCGGGATCGGCACGATGAACGGTCGCTGGGCCAGGGTCCAGGCCAGGGCCAGCTGGGCGCGGCTGAGCCCGGTCTCCCCGGCGATGGCGTCCAGCCCGTCCAGCAGCTTCAGGTTCCAGGTCCAGTTGTCGCCCTGGAAGCGCGGCATGTTGCGGCGGATGTCGCGCGGCTCGAAGGCGGCGACATCCGGCGGGGCGCCGGTCAGGAAGCCGCGCGCGACCGGCGAGAAGGCCACGAATCCGACCCCGAGCTCGGCGCAGGCGTCCAGCACCGCGACCTCTGGGTTGCGGGTCCACAGGGAGTATTCCGATTGCACGGCGGTGATCGGATGCACCGCGTGGGCCCGGCGCAAGGTGTCGGCCGAGACCTCCGACAGGCCGATGGTCTTCACCAACCCGGCCTTGACCAGATCGGCCAGGCCGCCGACGGCCTCCTCGATCGGGGTGATCTTGTCCCAGCGGTGCAGATAGTAGAGGTCGATCACCTCGGTGTTCAGCCGGCGCAGGCTCTCTTCGCAGGTCTGCCTGAGCTTGCTGGGGTCGTTGGACATGACCCGGCCGCCGTTCTCGATGGTCAGGGCGCACTTGGAGGCCAGGACGAATTCGCTCCGGCGACGGGCCAGCGCCTTGCCCACCAGGGTTTCGTTGGCGCCGCCGCCATAGAGCGCGGCGGTGTCGAAGAAGCTGTAGCCGAGGTCCAGCGCCCGGAGCAGCAGCTGCTCGCCCGCCTCCACCGGCGGCGGCGCGCCATAGGCGTGCGACAGGCTCATGCAGCCCAGGCCGATGGCCGAGACCTGGAACGGGCCGAGCTGGCGGGCGTGCATGGGGCCTCCGATCCGATCTTCCCCTCGAGCGGAAAAGATCTACGAGCCGAAGCTCTTCTCGATCCGGTCCAGCGTGCGCATGGCGTTCAGGGCCTGGCCGACGGAGGAGTTGGGCTCGCGGCCCTCCTGGATGGCGGCGAAGAACTCGCGATCCTGCAGCTCGATGCCGTTCATCGACACGGCGACCTGGGACACGTCGATCTTGTTGTCCTTGCCGTCGAAGAGATCGTCGTAGCGGGCGATGTAGGTGCCGTTGTCGCAGATGTAGCGGAAGAAGGTGCCCTGGGGGCCGTCGTTGTTGAACGACAGGCTGAGGGTGCAGACCGCCCCGCCGGGGGCCTTCATCTGGATCGACATGTCCATGGCGATCTTCAGCTCGGGATGGTGCGGACCCTCGACGCCGCGGGCCACCTCAGCGATCTCGCCGGTCTGGTACTGGAACAGGTCCACCGTGTGGCAGGCGTGATGCCAGAGCAGGTGGTCGGTCCAGCTGCGCGGCTGGCCCTGCAGGTTCATGTTCGTCCGCCGGAAGAAGTAGGTCTGGACGTCCATCTGCTGGATCTTCAGCTCGCCGGCCTTGATCCGGTTGTGGATCCACTGATGGCTGGGATTGAAGCGGCGGGTGTGGCCGGCCATGGCGATCAGGCCGGTGCGCCGCTGGGTGTCGACGATCCGTTCGGCATCCTCCAGCGAGTCGGCCATCGGGATCTCGATCTGGACGTGCTTGCCGGCTTCCATGCACTGGACGGCCTGGTCGGCGTGCATCTGGGTGGGGGTGGCCAGGATCACCGCCTCCACGCCCGGGATCCTCAGGCTCTCGCCGAGGTCGCCGGTCCAGTGCGGGATGTTGAACTTCTTGGCCACCGCCTCGGTGGACTCCGGCCGGCCGCCGGCCAGGGACACCACCTCGATGCCGGGGATGTTCTGGATGCCCTCCAGGTGGCGCTGCCCGAACGCCCCCTGGCCCGCCATGACGATCTTCATGCCGCGGCCCTGCCCTTGTGCTGCTGGTGGAACTCGTGGGTCTCGAGGATGATGCAGCCGACCGCTGTCGAGGACGCCGGGACGTGGTGGAAGCGGTAGACCTCGTCCACCTTGTCGCCCAGCGCGCCGCGCATGATCAGCCACATGACCAGCTCGATCGCCTCGTTGCCGGCGTCGCGCAGGTAGGTGAGCGGCGGGATCTTGGCCAGGGCCTCGGGGTCCTTGGAAAGGCCGTCCAGGAAGGCGATGTCGAAGTCCTTGTTCACCAGCCCGGCGCGCGGGCCCTGGATCTGGTGCGACATGCCGCCGGTGCCGAAGATGACCACCTTCAGGTCCTCGTCCCAGCTCTCGACCGCGGTCTTGATCGCCTTGCCGAGGTTGTAGCAGCGATTGCCGGTGGGGGCCGGGTACTGGATCACGTTCACCGCCAGGGGGATCACCCGCACGGGCCAGGCGTCCGGCGTGCCGAACAACAGGCTCATCGGCGAGGTCAGGCCGTGGTCGACCTCCATCTGGTTGACGATGGTGATGTCGAACTCGTCCAGCACCAGCGACTGCACCAGGTGCGAGGCGAACTCCGGATAGCCCTGCACGATCGGCACCGGCCGGGCGCCCCAGCCCTCGTCGGCGATCGGGAACTCCTCGGCGCAGCCGATGGCGAATGTCGGGATGATCTTGAAGTCGAAGGCGTTGACGTGGTCGTTGTAGACCATGATCACCACGTCCGGCTTGACCTCGGCCATCCACTTCTTGGCCGGCTCATAGCCCTTGAACAGCGGAACCCAGTAGGGCTCCTGGGTCTTGCCGTTGTCGATGGCCGCGCCGATGGCGGGGGTGTGGGACGTTCCGACGCCCGCGATGATCTTGGCCATCAGGCTTCTCCACGCTCTTTCTTGGACCGCCAGCCGTCCAGCCGGCGCCCGCCCTGCATCATCATGTCGGCGTATTGCTGCTGGGTCAGGCCGCACATCTCGGCGGCCATGTACTGGTAGGAATGCTCGTCGGTGAAGGCGAGCTTGGCCAGGGCGTAGGACACCCCGCCCAGATCCAGCAGGGTGTTCCAGTCCCGCTTCATGACCGCGACCTTCTGGGCCTCGCTCATCGGCCATTCGTCCAGATAGGTCCGCTCGTCGGCGAGGAAGCGCCGGCGGTTCTCGGCCTTCATCAGCGAATAGAGGAACTGGTTCAAGTGGAAGCCCTTGCGGGCCCGCTGGGCGTCGAACACCCAGGTCCCGGGGATGTCCTCGTACGCTTCCTTGGCGGTCATCGGCGGCGCTTTCGTAAGGGTCTCTGTCAATAGGCGGCGGGTCTCTAGCACAAGCCGGCCCTCAGGGGTCAATCGGCCCAGTAGAGGCGGGCCGGGTTGTCGACCAGCAGCTTGTTCTGCAGTTCGGCGGTGGCGGCGATGCGCGGGACGTAGTCCACCAGCTTGCCGTCGTCGGGCATGTGGGACTTCATGTTGGGGTGCGGCCAGTCGGTGCCCCACAGCACCCGGTCCGGGAACCGCTCCACCACCGTCTTCGCATAGGGGACCACGTCGTCGTAGGGCGGGCCCTGGACGCTGACCCGCTCGGGGCAGCTCACCTTGGACCAGACGTTCGGGTTGTTCGCCATGAAGTCCAGGAAGCGGATGAACTGCGGATGGCCGGTCCCCAGCGTCACGTCGGGCCGGCCCATGTGGTCGACCACCACGTCGGTGGGCAGGCTGGTGAAGAAGGGCTCCAGCTCCGGCAGGTCGGCCGCCTCGAAATAGACCACGATGTGCCAGCCCAAGGGCGCGATCCGCGCGGCGATGGCGGCCAGCACCTCGCGGGGGGTGAAGTCCACCAGCCGCTTGACGAAGTTGAAGCGCACGCCCTTCACGCCGGCGGCGTTCAGCTCTTCCAGCTGCTTGTCGGTGACGTCGGCCTTGACCGTGGCGACGCCCTTGGCGCGCCCGCCGGACGCCTTCAGCGCATCCACCAGGGCGCGGTTGTCGGCGCCGTGGCAGGTGGCCTGGACGATGACGTTGCGCTCGAAGCCCAAAAAGTCCCTCAGCTCGAACAGCTTGGCCTTGGGCGCGTCGCAGGGGGTGTATTTGCGCTCGGGCGCATAGGGGAACTGGTCGGCCGGGCCGAACACGTGGCAGTGGGCGTCCACCGCGCCCGGCGGGGGCTTGAAGGTGGGCTTGGACGGGTTCGGGTCGAACGGCAGCCAGTCGGGATCCATGGGGCGCGGCTCTCCTCTCGCCGGGGCGTGTTAGGCCGTCAGGCGGCCGGGAGGCAACCTCCGTAAAACTACGATAGGCGTCCGAACCCCACCGCCGCCTTCAGCCGCCCGGCGTCGACCGCGTTTTCCCAGCGGGCCACCACGATGGTGGCGACCGCGTTGCCCATCACGTTCACGAAGGTCAAGGCCTCGGCCATCAGCCGGTGGATGCCGAGGATCAGGGCGATGGAGGCCACCGGGATGGCGCCGGTCGAGCCCAGGGTCGCCGCCAGCACCACGAAGGCCGCCCCCGCCACGCCCGCCGCGCCCTTGGAGGTCAGGAGCAGCACCGCCATCAGCCCCAGTTGCCGGCCGATCCCCAGCGGCGTGTTGGTCGCCTGCGCCAGGAACACCGCCGCCGTCGCCAGATAGAGGCAGGTGCCGTCGAGGTTGAACGAATAGCCGGTGGGGATCACCAGGCCGACGACCGACTCCTCGCAGCCCAGGTCCTTCAGTTTCTGCATCAGCCGGGGCAGCACCGTCTCCGACGAGGTGGTGGCCGCCACGATCAGCAGCTCCTCGCGGATCGCCCCCATCAGGCGGAAGATGTTCACCCCGGCGCGCCAGGCGATCAGGCCCAGCACCACGATCACGAACAGCAGGCACACCGCGTAGAACTCGATCAGCAGGGTCCCCAGCGCCAGCAGCGAGCCCGCGCCGAACCTGCCCACGGTGAAGGCGATGGCTCCGAAGGCGCCGATCGGTGCGGTCCACATGATGAAGCCGACGATCTTGAAGATCAGTTGGGCGATGGACTCGATGGCGTCCACCATCGGCCGGCCCTTCTCGCCCAGCGCCGTCAGGGCGAAGGCGGTCAGCACCGAGACCAGCAGCACCTGCAGCACCTCGCCCTGCACGAAGGCCGAGACGAAGGTGGTCGGGATGATGTGCAGCAGGAAGTCGGGAACCGACTGCTGGTGGGCCTGGGCGACGTAGCCGGCCACCGCGTGGACGTCCAGGCGGTGCAGGTCGACGTTCATCCCGGCGCCGGGCTTCAGGAGGGTCACCGCCAGCAGCGCCAGGGCCAGGGCGAGCGTGGTCACCAGCTCGAAATAGACCAGCGCCTTCAGCGCCACCCGGCCCACGCGGCGCATGTCGTTCATCCCGGCCACGCCGTGCACCACGGTGCAAAAGATCACCGGGCCGATGATCATGCGCACCAGGGCGATGAAGCCGTCCCCGAACGGCTTCATCTGGGCCCCGAGCCCGGGGTCCAGCCAGCCCAGCGCCGCGCCGATCACCATGCCGGCGAGCACCTGGAACCAGAGCTGTTTCAGAAGGCGCATCGGGGCAGTGTTAGAGGCTCGGCCGCACAACCGCCATGCCCGACGACCTGGCGCGGATCCGGGCCGCCATCGCTGGGGCGGCTAGGCCGCCCGCGCGTCCAGCGCCTTGGCCAGCCGCGGGTAGACGCGGCGGGCGTTGCCTTCGAAGATCCTGGCCTTGTCGGCGGCCGACAGGCCCGAGGCGTCGATGTAGCGCTTGGTGTCGTCGTAGTATTGGCCGGTGGTGGGATCGATCCCGCGCACCGCGCCCACCATCTCCGAGCCGAACAGGATGTTCTCGACCGGGATCACCTTGAGCAGCAGGTCGATGCCGGGCTGGTGGTAGACGCAGGTGTCGAAGAACACGTTCCTCATCACGTGCTCGTCCAGCGGCGGGCGCTTCATGTCCTGGGCCAGGCCCCGGTAGCGGCCCCAGTGGTAGGGCACCGCCCCGCCGCCGTGGGGGATGATCAGCTTCAGGTCGGGGAAGTCGCCGAACAGGTCGCCCTGGATGAACTGCATGAAGGCGGTGGTGTCGGCGTTGATGTAGTGGGCGCCGGTGGCGTGGAAGCAGGGGTTGCACGAGGCCGAGACGTGCACCATCGCCGGCACTTCCAGCTCGACCATCTTCTCGTAGAGCGGGTACCAGGCGCGGTCGATCAGCGGCGGGGAGGTCCACCAGCCGCCCGACGGATCGGGGTTCATGTTGGCGCCGATGAAGCCCATGCCGACGCAGCGCTCCAGCTCGCGGGCGCTGTGGGCGGGCGGCGCGCCCGGCGACTGGGGCAGCTGGCAGACGCCGATGAAGTTCTCCGGATAGAGGTCGACCACCCGCGCGATCAGGTCGTTGCAGATCTGCGACCACTCCAGGCTGGTGCGCTCGTCGCCGATGTGGTGGCCCATGGCCGAGGCCCGGGGCGAGAAGATGGTCAGGTCCGAGCCGCGCTCGCGCTGCAGCTTCAGCTGCGCGCCTTCCAGGCTGTCGCGGATCTGGTCGTCGGAGATGTTCGGCCGCGTCAGCGAGGCCAGAAGCGCCGGATCCTCCAGCGCGCTGACCTGTTTCTCGCGGAAGTCCTGCAACGGGCCGGGGGCGGTGGTGTAGTGCCCGTGACAGTCGATGATCATCGCGTGCTCGCCTGAAGGGTGGGGACGCGTCCCGGCATAAGGGCTGAGCGCGTCCCTGGCAATCGGAGGCGCCGCCCCCGTTCGATGACGTCGCAATGGTCTCGGCTTTGCCTTGCGTCCCAGGCGAGCTATCAGCGCGGGGTGCTCGTTAAGGACGTCGCATGGCCCGCCCCAAGATCCTGTTGACCCGCCGATGGCCCCAGGCCGTCGAGCGCCGCCTGGCCGAGCGCTACGACGCGGTGTTCAATCCCGCCGACCAGCCGATGGACGCGCGGGCGCTGGGCCAGGCGCTGAAGGACCACGACGCCCTCTGCCCGACTGTGTCGGACGTGATCGACGCCGCGGTGCTGGAGAACGCCCGCGGCGGGGCGGCCAGGATCATCGGCAACTACGGCGTCGGCGTGAACCACATCGACCTCGAGGCCGCCTCGGGCCTGGGGCTGGTGGTCACCAACACCCCGGGCGTGCTGACCGACGCCACCGCCGAGCTGGCGATGCTGCTGGTGTTGATGGCCGCGCGCCGGGCCGGGGAGGGCGAGCGAGAGCTGCGCGGGGGCCGTTGGACGGGCTGGCGTCCCACCCACAACGTCGGGGTCCAGGTGACCGGCGCCACGCTCGGCCTGATCGGCTACGGCCGCATCGCCCAAGCCGCCGCGCGCATGGCGCACCGGGGCTTCGGCATGCGCATCCTCTACACCTCCCGCCGCCGGGCCGCTCCCGAGGTCGAGGCCGAGACGGGCGCGGTG
>JANWHQ010000162.1 GCA_025450315.1 Caulobacteraceae bacterium | reverse complement strand
GTCGTAGGCGCGCATGATCTGGCAGATGTCCTCGAAGTGCTCGTAGAGGAAGCTCTCGCGATGGTGGGCCAGGCACCACTTGGCCATGATCGAGCCCCCGCGAGAGACGATGCCGGTCACCCGCGAGGCGGTGAGCGGCACGTACGGCAGGCGCACACCGGCATGGATGGTGAAATAGTCCACCCCCTGCTCGGCCTGCTCGACCAGGGTGTCGCGGAACACCTCCCAGGTCAGGTCCTCGGCGACCCCGCCCACCTTCTCCAGCGCCTGGTAGATCGGTACGGTGCCGAGCGGCGTCGGACAGTTACGGATGATCCAGTCGCGGATGTTGTGGATGTTGCGGCCGGTGGACAGGTCCATGATGGTGTCCGCGCCCCAGCGGATCGCCCAGACCATCTTGTCGACCTCCTCGGTCACGGTGGAGAGCACCGCCGAGTTGCCGATGTTGGCGTTGATCTTGACCAGGAAGTTGCGGCCGATGGCCATCGGCTCCAGCTCGCCGTGGTTGACGTTGGCCGGGATGATGGCGCGGCCGCGGGCCACCTCGCCCCGCACGAACTCGGGGGTGACGAAGTCGGGGATCTCGGCGCCGAAATCCTCGCCGTCGCGGAGCACCGCCTGCAGGGCGTCACGCCGCAGGTTCTCGCGGATGGCCACATATTCCATTTCGGCGGTGATGATCCCCTGGCGGGCGTAGTGCAGCTGGCTGACGTTGCGGCCGGGCCTGGCGCGCAGCGGCCGGCGGGACGAGGGGAAGGCGGGGGCCAGGTAGGCGCCGGTGGCCCCGCCGTTGTCCTCGGGCTTCACGGCGCGGGCGGCGACCTCCTCGACGTCGCCCCGGGCCCTCACCCAGGCGCTGCGCGGGCAGTCGAGGCCCGTGTTGATGTCCAGCTTGGCGGCCGGGTCGGTGTAGGGACCGGAGGGATCGTAGAGGCTCACCGGCGGCTCGCCGGCCGAAGGGTGCACGGCCACCTCGCGGAACGGCACGCGCAGCTCGGGGAACAGCACGCCCGGCTCGTAGACCTTGCGCGAGCCGGGGATCTCGCCGGTGGCGACGGCGGTGATCGATTTGGACTGGACGTTCATGGTGCGGGCTCCAAAATTGCTTCGGAGACCCGGGGGCGCCAAAAGTCGGTGGACGGACCTAGGTCCGCGTTCCCTCCCTTCGCCGGCATGACCCGGATCAGGTTCGGCGGGTCGCGGCCTCAGCCGCATCTCAGCCCCTCGAGCGGGACGCCCCGGAGAACGCCGCGACCTTACGCCCGCCGCCCGCCGGAAGAAAGATCGAATGAGGTCAGGCCCGAGGCTGGCGGATCGCCTCGCGGACGAAGGCGGCCACGGCCTTCAGCTCGGGGCGATCGTCGCCCGGGCGGGTCGCCATGGCGCGGCGCAGTCCGTGGGCGTCGGGGCTGAGCCGGCGCAGCTCGGGCAGGACGGGCGAGTCCTCGATGCTTTCGCGGAACAGCAGGGCGGCGGCCTGGCCGGCCTCGACCATCTTCTGCTGGACGTCCAGGTACTGGGTGCGGGCCACCACGTTGCAGGGCTTCACGCCCAGCGCCTCCAGGGCGCGTTCGACCCAGCGGGCGCCCGGGGCGCCGTCCAGCGGCAGCACGAAGGGCAGGCGGGCCACCTCGCCGGGCGTCAGCTCGCCCTCGCCCGCCAGCCGCCGCGAGGCGACGACGAAGCAGGGGACCTCGGCCAGCACCTCGGCGTCCGAGGGCAGGGCGGCGGCGCCGGCGGTGAACACCACCAGGTCCAGCTCGCCCCGCTGCAGCATCTCGCGGGCGGCGTCGGCGGCGATCTCGGAGAAGATCTTCAGGGCGATCTCGGGGTGGGCGCGGTGGAATCCGGGCAGGGCGGCGCGCAGCATCCGGTCGGCGATGTGGGGGCCGGCGAAGATGCGCAGCGACACGGCGCGGCCGGCCGCGGCGGTCCGCTCGCCCAGCCGCGCGCCCTGTTCCAGCACTTGGGTGGCCTCCTGGCGCAGCCGCTCGCCCGCAGCGGTGAGCACCGCGGTGGATCCCCGGCGGCGCAGGAACAGCTCCGCCCCCAGGTTCCGCTCCAGCGCCCGCACATGGTCGCTGACCGCCGGCTGGGAGATGCCGAGCCGCTCGGAGGCGCGGGCGAAATTGCAGTCGCTGGCCGCGTCCACAAAGATCTCGAGCTGCCTCAGCGTGTAGCGCACCCAGCGCCCCCCGGCCGGCCAAGCGATAAGCTCTAGCTTATCAGTGGCGATAGGCGGTCGCTCCGTTGCTTGTCAACGGCGGACGGGCCATTCCGCTTGGCAAGGTCCGCGGCCAGGCTTGGCGAGCCGCGGGCATGGGGAGGACCGCCAAGTGAAGCCCGCAGACGCGCGGCGCGCCTGTGCGGCCGGGATGACGACGATCCCGGCCGCAACCTTCTGGATGGGCTCGGACCATCATTATCCGGAGGAGGCGCCGGCCCGCCCGGTGACGGTGGACTCCTTCCTGATCGACGCGGCGCCGGTCACCAACGCCGACTTCGCCGCATTCGTCACCGAAACCGGATACCGGACCCTGGCCGAGCGTCCGATCGATCCGGCCGCCTATCCGGACGCGGACCCGGACCTGCTGCATCCCGGCTCGGCCGTGTTCGTCCCGCCCGGCCGGCCGGTGACGACGGCCGACCCCTTCCAGTGGTGGCGCTATCTCCCCGGGGCCTGCTGGCGGCGGCCGCTGGGACCGGACAGCGACATCGCGGGCCTGGAGCGCCACCCCGTGGTGCACGTCGCCTATGAGGATGCCGAGGCCTATGCGCTCTGGGCCGGCAAGCGGCTGCCCACCGAGGCGGAATGGGAGTGCGCCGCGCGCGGCGGCCTGGACGGCGCGGCCTATGCCTGGGGCGAGGAGCTGGCGCCCGGCGGGCGCCGGATGGCCAACTACTGGCTGGGCCGCTTCCCGGATCGGAGCCTCAAGGGCGCGGGCGGTTTCCGCACGTCCCCGGTCGGCGCCTTTCCGACGAACGGCTTTGGCCTCCTCGACATGATCGGCAACGTCTGGGAGTGGACCAGCGACTGGTACGCCCGGCCGGGCCCGCGTTCCGACAAGCCCTGCTGCGTCCCCAAGAACCCGCGCGGAGGCTCCGAGGAGTCCAGCCGCGATCCGTCGGATCCGGGCGGCGGCTTCGGGCGCAAGGTGCTGAAGGGCGGCTCGCATCTCTGCGCCGAGAGCTACTGTCGGCGCTACCGCCCGGCAGCGCGCCACCCCCAGACCATCGACAGCTCGACCTCGCACATCGGCTTCCGCTGCGCGCGGTCGTTCGAGGTCAATCCCGAGGAGGAACCGCCATGCGCCATGAATCCGGCATCGCGCGCCTGAGAAGCTCGGCCTCGGCCGCGGCCCTGGCCGCCATGATGGCCCAGGCCCTCGCCTCCGCCGCGGCGGCGCAGGCCCCCGCGCCCCAAACGCGCCATTGGAACTTCTATCCGGCCGCGCCCCAGGCCCACGCCGGCGCGCCCAACGTGCTGCTGGTGATGACCGACGACGTCGGCTTCGGCGCCTCCTCGACCTTCGGCGGGCCGGTGCCCACGCCCACCTTCGACGCCCTGGCGGCGGCGGGGCTGCGCTATACCGCCTTCCACACCGTGGCCATGTGCTCCCCGACGCGGGCGGCCCTGCTCACCGGCCGCAACCACCACGCGGTGGGATCCGGATCGATCGCCGACGTCTCCTCCGACCAGGAGGGCTACACCTCGGTGATCCCCAAGAGCGCGGCCACCATCGGGCGGGTGCTGCGCGACAACGGCTACGACACCGCCTTCTTCGGCAAGAACCACAACACGCCGGTCTGGGAGAACGGCCCGATGGGCCCCTACGACCATTGGCCCAACGGCATGGGCTTCGACTACTTCTACGGCTTCAACGCCCCCTTCGCCGACCAATTCCATCCCGACCTGATCGAGAACCGCAACCCGGTGCGACCGCCCGACCAGCCGGGCTACATCCTCGACCGCGATCTCAGCGACCACCTGATCCACTGGCTGCGGATCCAGCACACGGTCCGGCCCGACCATCCGTTCTTCGCCTACTACGCCTCCGGCGCCACCCACTCGCCGCACATGGCGCCGCGCGACTGGATCGAGCGGTTCAGGGGCAGGTTCGACCAGGGCTGGGACCGGATGCGCGAGGAGACGCTCGAGCGTCAGAAGGCCGCCGGGATCGTCCCGGCCAACACCGTCCTGACCCCGCGCCCGCCCGAGCTGCCGGCCTGGGACAGCCTCACGCCCGAGATGAAGCACGTCTACGCGCGGATGATGGAGGTGGCCGCCGCCCAGCTGGCCTATTTCGACCTGCAGATCGGGCGGGTGATCGGCGAGCTGAAGGCCGAGGGCGAGCTCGACAACACCCTGGTGATCTTCATCCAGGGCGACAATGGCGGCACGCTCGAGGACCGGGTCGGCTCCAACCAGGAGCTCAGGGTGATCGCCGGGGCCGAGTCCACCGACGCGGAGCTGGCGCGCGACATCGACAAGCACGGCGGACCTGAGGCCTTCGCCAACTATCCCGCCGCCTGGGGCTGGGCCACCAACGCGCCCTTCCAGTGGGGCAAGCGCGTGGCCTCGCATCTCGGCGGACTGCGCGACGGCATGGTGATCAGCTGGCCGAGGCGCATCACCCAGGTCGGCCAGATCCGCACCCAGTTCACCCACGTGATCGACGTGGCCCCCACCATCTACGAGGCCGCCTCCGTCACCCCGCCCAAGACCGTGGACGGCGTGGCCCAGCAGCCGCTGGACGGGGTCAGCATGGTCTACACCTTCGATCACGCCGACGCCGCGCCCCGGCATCGCGAGCAGTACTTCGAGCTGCTGGGCAACCGCGCCTACTACAAGGACGGCTGGATCGCCTCGACCCTGCCCGGCAACATGCCCTGGGACAACTCGGGCAGGGTCGACCCCAGGACCTTCAAGTGGGCGCTCTACGACCTGAACACCGACTGGTCGCAGTCCAAGGACGTCTCGGCCCAGTATCCGAAGAAGCTGGCGGAGCTCGAGGCCGGCTTCGACAAGGCCGCCAGGAAGTTCCACGTCTATCCGCTGGACGCGAATCTCCTGGCGCGGATGGCCCCGGGCGTCAGGCCGAGCCCGATCGCGGGACGCACCAGCTTCACCTACTACCCGGGCGACACCCGCTACACCGCCCAGGCCTTCCCGGCTGTGGGCGCGGGCTGGACCATCACCGCCGAGATCGGCGCCGACGGCGGCCTGGCGCAGGGTCCGGTGCTGGTCCAGGGCGACCACTTCGGCGGCCAGGCGCTGATCCTCGACCAGGGACGGCCGACCTACATCTACAACCCGGGCGACCTGCAGCACCTGGTCAAGCTCGAGGCCCCCGACGTCCTGCCCGCCGGCCGCCACCAGGTCGCGGTGGCCATCACCGCCCTGCCGGGACGGCGCGGCTCGACGGTGGAGATGAAGGTCGATGGCCGCGCGGTCGCCAGCCTGACCTCGGAGTTCGCCGTGGGCGGCCGCGGCGCCGCCTATGTCGGCCGGCCGGGCATCGCCCCCATCGCCGACGGCCCCCTGGCGCCTCCGATCCCCATGACCTGCGGCTGCGAGATCGGCTTCGTGAAGGTGGAGAAGGCCACGGCGGGCTAGGGGCGCGGCCCGGTCAGCGAGAACGACGGGGTGGCCCCGAACAGGGAGGTGAAGCGGGCGAAGGGCTGCATGCGGCCGTCCCGCATCTCGTAGCCGGATTCGACCCGGAAATTGGGTTGGTTGGGCAGGCCAAGATCGATCTCGGTCTCGGGGAACAGCACCATCACCCGGCCGTTGGTGCGCACCAGGACGCGGGCGATCGAGACCGTGCGCGGATCGGACCACCGCTTGATCTGCGAGGCATAGGGCTCGCGCCGCCAGGCGTCCGGCTGGTCCGGATCGACCACCACCTCGACCTCGGCGGGATCCGGCCGCGGGTTGATCAGGAAGCCCGCCCGGTCGGGCCGCCAGCTCGGATCCAGCGGTTCGGCCCAGGTCCAGGCGCACTGGTAGGTCGCGCAGACCTCAGGCCGGTGGTCGTGGACGCCGCAACCGCTGCCCGGCGCCGCATGAGGGCACAGGACCCCCGGCGCCTTGCCGTTCGGGCCTATGCCCAGCACCTTGCAGCACAGGGTGCAGCCCCCGCACGCCTTGGACCCGCCCCGGACGCCGACCTCCTCGGGGGTGGGCTCGCGGGCGGGCGGGCGAAAACCATCTGTGAAAGACATCGGCCTGGGCGGGAGTAGTGAAGACGCCGCCCCAGGATCGCTTGCCCGGACGCCGGCGTCCAGGCCGGCGCGCACGCTGCCCGGCGGTGCGGCCAGGCTTTCTTTTCGCAGGCGCCTTATCGGGGCCGCCATCCGCGCCCATATGAATGGCGCGACCCCGCACCCGACCCTCCTGACCGGGCGGCGGGCGGCCCGCGCCACGCGGGCAAGGCCAAGCCATGACCACCGAGGCCGTTCGCGAGCGCGACATTCCCCCGGCCTCTGGGCGCTGCAGCCTGACGCGGGCCCGGTCATGAGCGCCTATGTGACCTCGCCCCTGATCTTCTCGGTCGTCCAGCACGACGGCGCCTGGTCGGTCGAACACGAGGGCCGGCATTCCAATCGGTCCCCCGACAAGGCCGTGGCCATCGCCTCGGCCAGCAAGCTGGCCAGGGCGGCGCTGGCGGGCGGCCGGCCCGCGCAGCTGCGGATCGAAGGCGAGACCGGCTACCTCTGAGCAACCCGCGGCCGGTCCTGCGGACCAGCCCAATCCCGAAAGAGTCCCATGGCCAACAAAGATCAGAAGCGCGGCAACCGCGAAGTCCGAAAGCCCAAGCAGGCCAAGGCCAAGCCGACGGTCCAGGCCTCGCCGTTCACCACCCCCCCGATGGGCAAGAGCCCGTCGAAGGCCGCCCGCCGGCCTTAGGTCGCCCCGGCGGCGCCGTCCTCCGCGGCCGGACCGGCCCAGAGTTCGCCGTCCGTCTCGCCTTGAACCGCGCCTACGGATGATGCCGAAGGCGCGGACCGAGCCGTGCCCCGATCATCCGCAGGGACCTGGGGCGGCGGCGACAAATGCGGATCCTTCAGGAGTCTGCCCGGCGGCCCAGCATATCGGGCCCGCGGGCATGGCGCCGGGCAACGCGCTCTGCGCAAGGCTGGCGAGACTGCCGGCGATCGCATCGGCCTCGAGTCCGGCGGCGGCCAGATGCGCCGCCTGCACCTGCGCGTCGCCCTGAGGTCCGCTGACCATGACCCGATAGGCGTAGAGGCCGCCTCCGAAGCGCGGGCTGGAGCCTTCCAGGCACACCGACGGGGAGCAAGTCTTCCAGGAAATGCGCCCCTGCTCGGAGAGGGGGCGCGGCCGGCCGAAGGGGGGCAGGCGCGCCGCTGCGCCCGCGCCTCGCGCTGCGTTTATGCGCAGTCGCACGGTCTCCATGGACGGGTACAGCAATCCGGAGGTTGGAGGCGCCGTGGAGCTGTCCGGCGCCGGCCGGTCATAGATGCGTCGCGTGAAGTTGTCCTGGGCGATCGCCGCGCGTTGGCGGAAGCTCTCATCCTTGCCCATGCAGGCGCGCTTGTAGGCCTCCGCATCTCCCAAAGAGAGGTCGGGAGTTTCCGACGCGAGCCTGACGCCGCGCCAAGCACAGGACAGCGCGGCATCGGGCGGTGTGCCAAAGCACCCCGTTGGCGCCGCCAGACAGTCCGCCAGCTGCGCTTGCGCCGTCGTGTTTCCGCTCAGGGCTTCGTGAAGGTATTCAGGGGCGCCCTGGACGGACTTCTTCGGGTGCTCCTCGCACGCCGTCATGAACAGCATGGCGACCAATGCGGTCCCCAGCCCGAATGGATGTCGCTCGACCATGGACGCCTCCTGTCGGCGAAAGATCGGCGACATGGCCTTCGGCCGCCTTGATCCTGCGCAAGGGGCGGGCGGATCCAAGGCGGAGGATCCGCCGGGCGACGGCGGCGGTGTTGATCCTTCGCAAGGCCGGGTGCGCAAGGCGGGTCCAAGTTCCAAGACAACCGGTTGGAGTCCGCATGTCCTACGCTGCGATCCTCACCCACGTTGAAATCGACGGCCCCGGCCTCCAGCGTCTCCAACTGGCCGCCGACTTGGCGAACCAGTTCTCCGCGGCGCTGATCGGTGTCGGAGCCGAAGTCCTCGATCCTCCCGAATCCGCGCTCGGGCATCTGGACGGCGAGCCCCTCGTGGCTCAGCAGGTGATCAAGAAGCATCTGAAGCTCGCTGGCGCGCGCTTCGCCGAGGTCGCCAAGACGGTGCGAGCCGGCTCCGACTGGCGTTGCGGCGTGGGTCGCCCCGGCGATCTGGTGGCGTCGCACGCGCGGGCGTGCGATCTGATCGTGGCGGGCCCGCGTCATGCCGAGCCGTTTGGCCTCCACAATCGCGTCGATGCGGGCGAGCTGCTGATGCGCAGCGGGCGCCCGGTGCTGGTGGTCCCGCCCGGCCTCGACCAGCTGTATGCCGCCAGTGTCGTGGTGGCCTGGAAGGACACCCGGGAAGCCAGGCGGGCCTTGACCGACGCCATGCCGATGCTGAAACGGGCGACGAATGTGCTCGTCCTGGAAATCCGCGAGGCGCAGACCGGAGCCGACCCCTGGGCGTCGGTCGCGGACGTGGCCGCACATCTGAAGCGGCACGGGGTCGACGCTTCGACCGCAGTCCGCGAGCCGGAGCTCGGCTCGCCGGGCCCCACCTTGCTCGACATGGCCGAGGTGCGTGACGCGGATCTGATCGTGGCCGGCGGCTATGGCCGTTCGCGCTTGAGCGAGTGGGCGTTCGGCGGCGTCACGCGGGAACTGCTGGCTGGCCCACTCCCGGTGTTGCTCAGCCACTAAGGACGTCGATCCTGGTCCCTGGGGGTACTCCGACCCCACGGACAGACCTGCCCTCGATGCCAATAGGTCAAGCTCGCGCCGCCGCCGCCAGTTGGGGTCGTTTGCCAGCCAATCGTTTGATGACAGCGAGCCAAAGGCCGGAGGCCAGGCCGGCGCCGAAGGCCGACGCCGCAAAAGCCGGGGGCAGAGGGGCGAAGTGAAACAGGGCGGCGGCTGAGGGCAAGTAGATCACTGCGCCCGTCGCGAGCATCGCCGCCGTCGCGATGATCATGAAGATGCGATGTCCGGGATCGAACAGGCGCGTCGAGGCCTCCGATGCGTTGGAGAACGCCAGGGCGAGATTGCCGCAGACGAGGGCGAGGAACGCGGTGGCTCGAGCCTGCTCGAGCGGGACGCCATGACCCAGCGTCCAGACGTAGATGCCCAGCGAAACGACCAGCACGCTGAACCCCTGGCCCAGTCCCGAGATCAGCTGAGAGCGTCCGAACAGCGCCTGGCCGGGCTTTCGCGGGGGCCAGCGCATGAGATCCGGCGAAGGGGGCTCTCCCTCGAAGACCAGGGAGCATACCGGATCGATGACCAGTTCGAGCAGGACCACGTGCGCCGGGAACAGCAAGGGAGGCAGTCCCACGACGATCGGCGCCAGCGCCAAGCCGGCGATCGGGATGTGCACCGCCGTGATGAAGACAAGCGCCTTTTGCAGATTGGCGTAGATGCGGCGTCCCAGCCGGACGCCGCCGACGATGGAGGCGAGGCTGTCGTCCAACAAGACGACGCTGGCGGCTTCGCGCGCAACGTCGGTGCCGCGGCGCCCCATGGCGATGCCCACGTGAGCTGCGCGAAGCGCCGGCGCATCGTTGATGCCGTCGCCGGTCATCGCGACGATCTCCCCGTTCGCCTTGGCCGCTTCGATGAGCGCCAGTTTCTGGTCGGGCGTCACCCTGGCGAAGACTCGGGTCGACCGAAGGATCGCGCCCAGCTGCGACCGGTCGAGCCCGGCGATCTGGCGGCCCGTCGCAACGCCGCCGGACAGATCCACGCCCGCGGACCGTGCGACCGCGGCCGCGGTCGCAGGATAGTCGCCGGTGATCATGATCACCTGGATGCCGGCGGTGCGGGCTTCCGCTATGACCGACGCGACATCCGGTCGAACCGGATCGAGAAAGCCGACAAGGCCCTCGAAGATGAAGTCGATCGCGTGAGGGGCCTCTCCGGCATCCTGCGCAAGTCGGCGCGAAGCGACCCCAAGGATCCGCAATCCCTCGCCCGCCAATCCCGCGACGGTCGAGTCCAGGCTTTCGCGGGTCTCTGCCGGGATGCCGCAGAGCTGGAATATCGCCTCGGGCGCGCCCTTGGCCGCCCAGAACACGCCGGCGGCGGGATCCCGCCACACCTGGATGAACGCCAGTAGGTCGGTGTTCAGCGGATAGGTTCGAAGTGGACCGGTTTCATTCCCGGGCGGCGCATGCGTCGTCGCGAGTTCGCGGATCGCACGGTCCATGGGGTCGACCGGCTTCGGAGATGAGCCGAGGTCGGCGACTTTCAGCAGCCGCGCCATCGGATCCGCAGGCGGGGTTCCATCCGCGCGCCAGAGGACCCCGTCCCGCCAGAGCACGGCGACGGCCATCCGGTTCTGCGTGAGCGTGCCGGTCTTGTCGACGCAAAGAGCGCTGACGGCTCCCAAGGTCTCGATGACGGCGGACCGCCTCACCAGCACCTGGCTCTGGGCGAGACGCCAGGCGCCCAGGGCGAGGAAGACCGCCAGCACCATCGGGTACTCTTCGGGAATCAGGGAAATCGAGATCGTCAGTCCCGAAAGCGCGCCTTGGACCCATTGGCCGCGCAGAACGCCGTAGGCGAGCACCACGAGGGCGCAGCTGGCGAAGGCAAAGACGCCCATCTGCCGGACCAGCTTGCCCGTGACCTTCTGGAGAGGGGTCGGTTCGGGCTTGATCTGGGCCAGTGAGACGCTGATCTGGCCGATCCGTGTCGCGCTCCCGGTGCGCAGGACCTCGAGGACGCCCTGCCCACGGACGTTCAAGGTGCCCGCGAACACATTCGGCAAGCCATCGCCTCCAGGCTCGGCCTGGGGATCGAAACTGTCGCCATCGGCCGTGCTCTTAGAAACCGGCGCCGCCTCGCCGGTCAGCGCCGACTCGTCGACCATCAGCGAGTCCCCGGACCGAAGGATCCCGTCCGCGGGAAACCGCTCGCCCTCTCCAACCAGGAGGACATCACCGGGGACGACCAGGCGGGCGGCCAGCTTCTGCTCGCGGCCGCTGCGGACCACGCGGGCGAACGGCTCGGCCAGCCTTCCGAGAGCCGCAAGCACGCGCTCGCTCTTTGCCTCCTGGACCAGGACCAGGCCGAGCGATGCGCTGGCGCCGGCCAGGAGCAGCAGTCCCTCGCCGAGATCTCCAAGGACCAGGTAGAGGCCCGCGGCGCCCAGCAGGAGGACGAATGCCGGCTCTTTCGCCGCTTCGCCCAGGATCTCGATCCAGCCACGACGCTTGGCCTCGTGGGTGATGTTGGGTCCCCATTTGGCGAGCCGTTCGGCCGCCTCCTCGTCCGTGAGGCCCTGGGTGGGAGCCGCGATGTCCATCAGCATTGACCGTCGGCGAATGGGGGAAGAGCCCATGGCTCTTGCCGGAAATCCGCTCGCCGCTCGTTGAGCGGGGTCAAGGCGCCGTCTGCGCCGGCCGCTAATCTTCAACGATGAGCGCCGTCCCCCGCCCTGCCGACTCCCCGCCCAGGATGGCCCCGGGGGTATTGATCGCGACGACGCTCGTCACGCTCGCGCTGGCGCTGCTGGTGTTCCGTCTGGCCCAGGTGCTGCTGCTGGTCTTTGCGGCGGTTCTCCTCGCGATCCTGCTGCATCTCGTCGCCGACCCCATCCGGCGAAGGACCGGGCTGTCGCGATCCTTGGCGTTGGTCGCCGCCCTGGGGATCGTGTCTGGCGCGGCCGGCCTCTTGATCTGGCTGTTCGGCAGCCAGATCGCGGTCCAACTGGACAGCCTCTCCGTGCTTCTGCCGAAATCGTGGGTCGCGCTCGAGGCCCGGTTGACGGGCACCTTCCTGGGGGACGCGGTGCTTGGGCAGCTCCGCAAGGGCGCCTTGCCCGAGAACTTCTTCATCACCTGGATGACGCGCCTTGCCGGCGGAGCCGCCTCGGCGGCAGCGGCCATCGTCATCGTGATCGCCGCGGGCGCCTACCTCGCCTTCCATCCGGAAACCTACGTGAAAGGCGTGCTGCTGCTCACGCCGCCGGTCCATCGGGTGCGAGTCCAGGAGGCCCTCGAGGCTTGTCGGCTGGCGCTGACGAGCTGGTTGTTCGGTCAGGTGCTGTCCATGATCTTCATCGGCGCGACGACGTCCTTGGGACTGTGGCTGGCGGGGGCGCCGTCGCCCTTGGCCCTGGGCCTCGTCGCCGGTTTCGGCCAGTTCGTGCCCGTCGTCGGCCCCTGGGTCGCGGCGTTCCCCGGATTGGTGATCGGCCTGGCGCAGGGCCCGGAGACGTTCGGGTGGGTGCTGCTGGTCTATCTCCTGACCACCCAGATCGAATCCAACTTCCTGACCCCTTTGGTGCTCCGCCAGATGGCGTCCGTGCCGATGGCGGTGACGCTGTTCGCCGTCATCGCCCTGGGGCTGCTTCTCGGCCCGCTGGGCGTGCTGCTGGCCACGCCCTTGGCCGTGGTGGCCTACGTGCTGGTCCGCAAGTTCTACCTGGAAGCCGTCCTCGGGGAGCAGCTCTGAGACCCGACGGCCGCGCCCCGGCGCCGCTCATCACGGACAAGGCCGCCTCAGGCGTCCCAAGTCAGGGCGCAGTTCCTCCAATCCAGAACTGGCGATCGCTCGAACAGGGAGCCGGGCCCGACCCGGACCCGCTGCGCGACCGCCTCACGGTTCCCTCTCACCGGCCTGCTCGAAACACCAGAACAGCCGCGCCGGCGTCCGGCCGCGCCGGGATCGCGACGTAGAGCCGATCTTCCGATGCCTCCCACAGGCCAGTGCGACCGCCCGGCGCGGTGGGCGTCTGACCCACCCGCCGGTAGCCGGTTCCTGTGCGCGCCACGACGTTGATGACGCCCTGACCGCATATGACATAGAGGCGATTCCGGCGGTCGTCGAAGAACACGTCGTCGGCGTCGCTACACACCCCCAGCCTCACGACGGCCTTGTCGTCCTTGAGGTCAAGAACCTGCAACTGCGGCGGCGCCCGGAACGCGACCGCAAGTCGATCGTCCCTTGCATCGAGCGCCATCGGGAAGTTGGCGAAAGCAAGTCCCGTAGGCAGCGATCCGAGCCGCTTTCCCGTCGCGCGATCGACTGCGTCGATCCGATGCGCCCCGGGCAGGTTGACGTAGACGGCCGCCCGCTTCGGGTCGAGCTGGAAGCCCTCGGGGTGGGCCGACAGCGCGATGCGGGAAATGACCGTTCGCGTCTTGGCGTCGATCACGGCAAGACCACCGGCCCCGTAGGCGACATAGACACGGGCCGCCCCGGGATCGACCCTCACGTCGTCGGCGTCCTCGCCCAGATCGATGCGTCCGGCAGCCTTGAGATCCGCGCCGCTGAATATTCGGACCGAGCCGTCCCCGCCGTTCGCCACATAGAGGTCGTCCGACGACACCACGAACCCCAGACCCTGCGGCTCGTCGAGCCCGCTGATCCGCCGGATCGTCCGGCGAGCTTTCAGGTCGATGACATCCACGCTGTCGTTGCCCAATTCGGCCACGAAGAGGCGGTCGCGCGCTTCGTCCACGGCGAGGTGGTCGATCCGCCCCTTCACCGCGCCGAGAGGAATGCGCGCTTCCAGAGCGAGCGCGGCTGGCTCCGCTGCAGGTGTGCTTGGAGCGCAGGCGGAAGCCGCGAACAACACGACAAGGCCGAAGGCGCGGGCGCGCCGGGCGAACACAGGCGCTCGCGGCGCCACCTCAGCCTCCGAGCCTTACCGTGGCGACGCGATCCAGGGCGGCGCGCAGCCCGTGCGCCAGCTTCTGGGCGTCGTCGTTGGCCCAGAAGTGCATGAAGAACATGCGCGGCTCGTCATCCAGCATGTGGTTGTGGATTGCAGTGACCTCGATGCCGTTCTCTCGCAGCGCTCGCAGCACCGGATTGACCTCCTTGGCCGCCAGCACGAAGTCCCCGGTGATCGCAGCCTTGCCCGCGCCGGTGGGTTGGAAGTTGATCGATTCAGCGCTGCCCAGCGAGGTCGGCACCGCCATGCCCCCGGCCCGGACGGGCTCTCGGCGCGCGATGCCGTATTGCAGGACGCCGCCGTTGACCTTGCCCTTCGCGCCGATGATGCGATCGATCGCGGCCGAGTCGATGCCGGGATCGGAACTCGGCGCGCCGGCGGCTGGGGCCGCGAATGGCGTCTTGCTCAGCGACAGCGCGGCGTGAAGGGTCCGGGCCAGCTTCACCGGATCGCCTTCGCCCATCACATGCATGTAGAGAGTCATCGGTTCGGCCCGCAGCAGGTGATTGTGCAGGGCGGTGATCTCGAAGCCATGCTCTGCGAGGCTCTTCATCACCGGCTCGACTTCATCCTGCGTCAGCACCAGATCGCCCATGACCATGGCGCCCTTGGCCGTGGGCGCGAACGCGACCCACGACCCCAGTGCGAAGCCCGCCTTGAGCTGGACGCCATCCAGCACGACTCGCAGGTCCGTCCGTGGCAGGGCCACGCGATAGGTCCCATCTGCCTGAACCGCGCCGGCCTTGCCCAGCGCTTCGGCCACAGGGGCCCAGTCCCTGGCGGGAGCGGCATGAGTGGACGCAGACAGCGCCGCGAGAACGGCGAGCGCAATCAGAGGGATGCGTAGCGACAT
This sequence comes from Caulobacteraceae bacterium, assembly GCA_025450315.1. Lineage (GTDB taxonomy): Bacteria > Pseudomonadota > Alphaproteobacteria > Caulobacterales > Caulobacteraceae > JANWHQ01. The sequence goes on along the minus strand of JANWHQ010000162.1, from coordinate 42,906 downwards.
ATGCGTTCTCCCTGAGGATGACCGGCCTGACGGCCGGCAGGTTCGGCCGGGGTGCAAGAGGGGCTCATTTGAGCAGCCCCCAGCGGAATGGATCAGCGGATAGGGGATGGGCCCGGTGATTGCCGCGTTCGCGATCGATGACGAACGGAACGGTGATCTCGGCCTCGACGACCACCGCCGCCGCCTCGCCGGCCGGCGGGTGGCCCACCGGCGGCCGAATCGCTTGGCCAACCATCGCTTGTTGGATGTCGTCCACCGCGCAAACTCCTTCGAACCTGCGCTGGGCGCAAGCTTCTAGGAGCGGACGCTTGGACGATGGATCGTCTATCCGGGCGATCCGCTTGAGCCCGGCTTCGGTGCGGATGCTAATCCCTTTGGGGGTGCGCTGGGAAGCCCCGGTATTTGGCGGAGCAAACTGGATTCGAAATTTCGATACCTTGCGTTGCCGCTAAGTCCCGGAATTTGCGGGACAATTTCCTTGGTTGGGCACTGGAGAATGGCCAACATCCCATAATCATTCCAAGGAGATGGCTTGGCCGGAGCCGCGCCAGAAATGGTGTTGTTCCCCATAGTTTGGCGGTTCCAGGAAATTGCGCAGGAAGCAGACGTGCGGATCGTCAGAGAAGGGTGTTGGGTGGACCTTGGGGCCCAACGCACTCCAGATCTCTGGGGTGGCTATTCATACCGCAGTGCGCTCGCGGGCTTCGCCCTGGCGACCGCGAAAGATTGCCAGAAGACGGTCACCCACGCGATCAGCACCGCCGCCACGGCCGCCAGCACGAAGGTCCAGGCGCTCAACGGCGCGTGGTAGACGAAACCGTGCAGCCACCAGTCCATCGCCACGAACCCGGCCGGGATCGCAATCGCCGTCGCTGCCAGCACCGGAATGGTGAACTGCCAAAACAGCAGCAGGACCACGTCCATGGTGTCGGCGCCCAACGCCTTCCGCACGCCGATCTCCTTGGTGCGCCGCTCGGTTGTGTACGCCGATAGCGCGAACAGACCCAGGCACGCGATCAGGACGGCGAGGCCCGCGCCGATGCCGGCGGTGGCGCTCTGGATGGTCAGGTCGAGGTACTGGGTCAGCCGGAACTGCGACAGGGCCAGCGCAATGTACGGCTGACCGGTGTTGGTCCGTTTCCAGGTTTCCGCCAGGGCCCTCATCGTTCCGGGGATGTCCTTGCCGGTCATGCGCACAATCATGAAATCGGACGACGGGGGATCGACGACGTAGAAGGTCGGATCGGCGGCGACGCGCACGCTGTCCGGTAGGTCGCCCACCACGCCGACGATCCGGGAGGGGGCCAGCGGGGACGGGCCCTTCGACGGGTCGTCCCCGCGTCGCCCGTGAGCCCAGCTCAGCTGCTTGCCGACGGCTGCGTTCGGATCGGAATAGCCGAGCGCGCGCGCGGCGGTCTGGTTGATGATCACCGTCGGCATGGCGGTGGCATCGGGATCGGCCAGGACCCCATCCTCGCCGTGATCGCGCTGGAACGTCCGGCCGGCCAGGGGTTTCACGCCGAACACCTCGAAGAACCCGAACTCCACTGGGGCCAGGGCGAAGGTGCTCTTGCGGCCGCCTGCCACCCGGACCGTGACGAGGCTCTTGCCGCCGGGCAGGTTGAGGGCGAATCTGGACGAGCAGGTCGTTTCCGCGACACCCGGCAGCTTGCGCGCCTCGTCATGGAAGGGGCCGTTGCAGGGCGCCGCCACCGCGACCAGCAGCTTGTTGTCCGCTCCCCCCAACCCCTGGGCGAGAGCGTACTGGGTCTGGCGGTATATGGTGACCGTGGTCGCGATCAGGCCGACCACGATGGCGAACTGGACCGCCACCAGCGCCTGCCGCGCCAGGGCCGAGCCGCCTGCCTTCACCACGCCGCCCTTCAGCGCCGTAGCCGGCCGGAAGCTGGACAGCACCAGGGCCGGATAGATCGCGGCCAGCAGGCCCACCACGAGCGCGACTCCCAGGACGGCCGCCAGCAGCGCCGGCTCGTGCAGGCCGTCCAGGGTGAGGGTCCTCTGGGTGAAGGCCCCGAACGGTCCGATCAGCAGCTCGGCCAGCGCCAGGGCGATGACGACGCTGATGGTCACCTGGATCAGGGCCTCGCCGACGAACTGCACCATGAGATTGGCACGGCTCGCCCCCACGGCCTTGCGCACCCCGACCTCGAGCGCCCGCCGGCCCGCCCGCGCGGTCAGCAAGGTGACAAAGTTGATCGCCGCCACCAGCACGATCAGGCCGCCGACCCCAGCTATGCCGTAGATGATCGCCCGGTTCTCGGTAGCCCTGGAGATAGTCGCGGACTGGGTTAGCGGCGTCAGGTGCGCCTCGCCCAGCGGAACCGCCCTGTAGAGCCACTTGGACCCGGGGCTGTAGGCCGTCGCCAGGGCCTGCTCTGGCCGAGTGACGACGTCCAAGGCGTGGTCGAGGTCGGCCACCGACACGCCGGGCTTCAGGCGCACGAAGGTCCAGGCCACGCTCCGCTGGCTATAGTCCGGAGGCTGGGTGGAGCGGACAGCGAGGTCGGAATAGGCCGAGCGCCCCGAGGCGAATACTTCGGTGACCAAGTTGGTGTTCGACGGCAGGTCCTTGAGCACCGCGGTGACCCGCATCGTGCGCCAGGTGGGCGGCGGCTGCTGCGGCCGGGCGCTGTCCTCCGTGCCCGGCGGCGGCGGGACCCTCGTCTGGACCATCAGGGCGCCGCCGATCGGCAGGTCGCGGTGGAAATACTTGCGCGCCATATTTCGGGTGATCACCACCGTGTCGGGCTGCTGCAAGGCCGTGGCGGGGTCGCCGGCCAGGGCGGGCAGGGGCAAGGCCTTGAAGAAGTCCGGGTCGACCCAGGCGAAGGCGCGCTCGGTGACGGCGGTATCGCCCGGCCGCGCCTTGACCGGGGGGAAATCCTCGTCGAGCCGCACGATCGCCTCGGCCCCGGCGAACCCGGCCCTGATCTGGCTGGCCAGGACGCTGGGGCCAATGTCGTAGGTATCCGGCGGCTGGCCGGGCTGCACCAGGCTGTTGGTGATCTTGTAGACCCGCTGGTATCCGGGGATCCAATGGTCGTAGGTGAGCTCGCCCCTCACATACTGGCCGATCAGGATCGCCGAGGTGAAGGCGACCGCCAGGCCGAGCATGGTGATGGCGGCGTAGAGCCGGTTGCGCGCCAGGTTGCCCAGTGCGGTGATCAGATAGTTGCGCAGCATGAGACCCTCCGAACTTGGAGGCGGCGCGAGACCCGCCAGTCTGATCCCTCAGTATGGCGGCGAAGGCCAGGGTCAGGAAACGCCAAATAGAACAAGGGGTTAATGCCGTCCCAGGCGAGGCGTGGAAATTCGGCTGTCCGGAAACGGACGCTTTCGACGTCCCGGCGGCTCGAAAGCGGCCCGCGGCGCGATGCGCTACTCGGACATCCGACATATCGCTGCCGGCGTCGTGTCAGAAATGCCCTGCGAGCAGATCCAATTCGACGATTTCTCTGCGAGCAGCCGTCCTGAATGGGTACTGCGCTGCTGCGGCCCAGAGAATGGCCGGCCAGATCGGGGCGAAAACTGGCCGCATGGGTACTGGAGAAGTACCGAGTCGTCGGTCGAATCTCCCCGAACCGACCGAAATTCCGGGGCTATTTCTGGAGAAAAAAGTCCTTCAAAACAAGGACTTATGGGTGGCGGAGAGGGAGGGATTCGAACCCTCGATACCCTTGCGAGTATGCCGCATTTCGAGTGCGGTGCTTTCAACCGCTCAGCCACCTCTCCAGAAGTGCGTGCGGGGCCGGGGCCCCGAGCGGGCGGCAAGAACTAGCGATCAGCACCCAAGGACGCAAGTCGGCCCGAGCGATGCGGCGATCGGTCCGGCAAGGCTCAGGGTCCAGAGGGCCGCAGCAGGCGCCTCAGGGCCTCCAGGCTTTCGCCCTGGGCGCTGGCCATGACCTGGTCTTCCAACCTGCGATAGGCCGCCAGCACGCGCCGGCCCGCCTCGGTCAGGGCCGCTCCGCCGCCGCGCGGGCCGCCGGGCGCCGCCTCGACCAGCCGCTCGGCGAAGCAGCTGTTCATGCTCTCCACCAGCTTCCAGGCGAAGCGGTAGCTCATCCCCAGGCTGCGGCCGGCGGCGCTGATCGAGCCTTCCCGATCGATGGCGGCCAGGATGTCCGCCCGCCCGGGGCCGAACGCCGGCTCCTCGCCGGCATAGAGCTGCACCTTGATCCTGAGCGGTCCCGATCTCGGCATGCGGACGCCTCGCGAAAGCTTCGCCGGTTGGGCGCCGGGCTAGAGGTCGGCCCAGCGCCGCAGCAGACTATGATAGATATTGGTCAGCTGCAGCCGCGCCGCGTCCGTGGCCGGATCCTCGGGCAGACGCAGGATGGCGGCGTCCAGTTCGAACAGGGTGGCGCGGTCGGAGTCGTCGCGCACCAGGCTCTGGATCCAGGTGAAGGCCGCCAGCCGGATGCCCCGCGTGACCGGCGTCACCTGGTGGACGCTGTTGGCCGGATAGAGGATGGCGTCGCCCGCCGGCAGCTTGATCGAGCGGCCGCCGGCCCGGTCCTCGATCCTCAACTCGCCGCCGCCGTAGTCGGCCGGATCGCTCAGCATCAGGGTCATCGACAGGTCGGTGCGGATCTTCCGCGAGCTCCCGTCGACGGGCCGGATGGCGCCGTCGATGTGGGGCCCGTAGCTGCCGCCGCCATCGTAGCGGTTGAACAGCGGCGCCAGCACCTCGCGAGGCAGGGCCGCCGACAGGAACATCGGATGGCGTTCGAGCCTGGCGACGATCAGGCCGCCCAGCCGCACCGCGACCGGATCCTGCCAGTGCAGCTGGCTGTTGTGCTTGACCGGCGCCGACAGGTGACCCGCCGTGCCGCGCCCGTCCACCCACGCGGCCTCTTCGAGCGCCCGGCGGAATTCCTCCGCCTCGCCCGCGCTCAGGACCTCGGGGATGTGCAGCAGCATGGCCCCCAGGTCTTAGCCGGTGAAGGCCAGGGTGAACATGGCCGTGCGGCCCTCGCCCGGGATCACGTGGAAGCCGTGCAGCTGGTCGTAATAGGTCTTGTCGGTCAGGTTGCTGAGGTTGACCTGCAGCCGCATGTGCTGGGTCGCCTGCCACTTCACCATGGCGTCCAGGGTGGTGTAGCCGGGCACGCTGGTGAACGGATTGGTGGTCAGCGAGGCGTAGCGCCGGCTCTCGCAGTTGAGCCCGCCGCCCACCTCGACGCGGAACGGAAACCGATAGGTGGTCCACAGCGCCAGCGCGCTCTTGGGCGCGTTGAACAGGGGTGAGCCCAGCGGCGGGCCGCCGGCGACCGTCTTGACCGTCTTGCCGTCCAGATAGGTGTAGCTGGCGCTGAGCCGCCAGGCCTCGGTGATCTGGCCCTGCAGCTCGACCTCGGCGCCGTCGACCTGCTGGTCGCCGGCCAGGATGTTGACGGCCGAATTGGCCGGATCCGGCTCGCGGGCGTTGTCCTTCTCCTCGCGGAAGATCGCCGCCTGCAGCTGCAGCCGGTCGGCGAGCAGGGCCCACTTGGTTCCGACCTCGTAGGTCTCGTTGAACTCCGGCGCCAGGCCGATGTTGCCGGTGTTGAGCGAGCGCACCGCGGTGATCAGCGACAGGGACTCGGCCGAGGGGTTGAACGAGGTCGAATAGTCGAAATAGATCGAGCCGTTCGGCGTGGGCTTGTAGACCAGACTGGCGCGCCAGCTCGGCTTCTGGTCGAGTTCGTGCACGTCCTGGCGCGTGGTCGGCTGGCCCAGGGTCGCCGGCGTCGGCGAATAGTACTGGGCGACATAGTGGGCGTCGAAGCTGTCGAAGCGGACCCCGCCCGAGAGCTCCCAGTGCGGCCCCAGCTTCATGGTGTCGATGGCGTAGGCGCCCACCGTGAAGGCGGTGGTGGACACCTTCGCCCGGCGGTATTCCGTGCCCGAGAACGCCTGATCCTCGCTCGGCGCCAGAAGCGACGTCGCCGGGATGTTCAGGCCGAAGTCGTAGCTGGGCTTGGAGCTTTCCGGCCCGATCTCCCAGCCGGCGGCGAAGTCGTGCTCGATGGCGCCGGTGTGGGCGACGCCCAGGAGGTCCATCTGGTTCTGCAGGAAGGTGTCGACGTCGTGGCCGCCCTGCAGCGCACGGTTGACGTCGATCGCCCACAGCGGGGTCGTGGCGGTGACGCCGGCGCTGATCACCTGCGGCTCCATCTCGCGCCACTGGTGCGCATAGTTGGCGAAGCGGAGCTGGTCGCGGATGGTCAGGCTCGAGGAGACATCGTGCTCGAGGCGGCCGGTGAACACGTCGACCTGGGCGTGCTGGAAGTCGCTCTGGAAGCCGTAAAAGTTGTTGCGCGCCACCGGCGCCGGCGCCCCCCGCAGATAGGGCAGGCCGTAGTCGGGCAGGTCGCTTTCCCCCTGGTGCAGATAGCCGAGCACCAGCCGGGTCGGCGTATCCAGGCCGAAGGCCAGGCTCGGGGCGACGCCCCAGCGGCTGGCGAAGGCGTGGTCGAGGTCGGTGAAATCCTGGCGGTGCGCCATGGCGTCGAAGCGGACGGCGACGCCGGGCCCCAAGGCCGCGATCGGCGCGTCCAGATCGATGGCTCCGCGCAGGAGATCATCGGTCCCGCCGGAGACCTCGCTCCGCTCGAAGCCGTTCAGGGTCGGCATCTTCGAGACCTGGTTCACCACTCCCCCGGTCGAGCCGCGCCCGAACAGCACCGAGGAGGGGCCTTGCAGCACCTCGACCTCTTCCAGGTCGAAGGGATCGCGGGTGTAGCCGCCGAAGTCGCGCATGCCGTCCAGGTACATGTCGTTGCGGGCGTTGAAGCCGCGCAGCGTCAGGTTGTTGCCGATCCAGCTCGATTCGCCGGCGCCGATGGAGATGCCGGAGCTGTTGCGGAACACGTCGGTCAGGCTGACCGCGCCCCGGTCCTCCATCACCTGCCGGGAGGTGATGCTCAGCATCTGCGGCGTGTCGATGATCGGCTGGGTCAGCTTGACCATGGCCGGCTCGTCCACCTTGTAGCCCTGGGGCGGCTGGCCCTTGACCAACACGCCGGTGACGCTCGGGGCGCCGGGCGCCTCCTGGGCGAGCGCCGATCCGGCCTCGCAGAGAAAGAGCGCGACCGCCACCGAGCCGGCGAAGAGCGGCAGCCGAAGAGGCTGCAGATGGGCGTCGTCCTTGGTCATGATCCCCTCGTTTCCCCGCGGGTCCCGGTATCCGGTGAAGCCGCTTTGGCCCCGGCGGCATAGACCGCTATGTTTGACCATACAAGACGGTGGGTGCGAGTGGCGGCGGGAGACAAGGTGAGCGACGTCGAACCGCTGTTGGTCCAGGCGGCGGAATGTCAGGCCCGGCGCCGCGCGTCGCGGCCGTGGAGCGCGTCTTCGACGCCATCGCTTGGCCGCCGTGAGTCCGCGCCAGCCGGAACAGGGGTTCGAGCTCCGCCTCCGGGAAGGCCGCGCCGGCAGCCAGCACCCAAGGGAACGCGCTCGCGGACCCGCAGCGACACGGCCGCGCCCTTCTGGTGGGTTGGCGCTCATCACGGCGCCGTCCCGCCGCCGGTCGAGCGGTTTGGGAGAATGCTAAGTCATTGAAAAGATGGTGGACGCGACAGGGATTGAACCTGTGACCCCCGCCATGTCAAGGCGATGCTCTACCGCTGAGCTACGCGTCCGCCGGGGAGCGGTGGGGTATAGTGTCCTTCCGGAGCCAGGGCAAGCAGCCAAGGCGGCGGGCCCGGATCAGGCCTCGGCCAGGATGCGCAGCACCGTCTCGCCGTCGGCGTTCCACTGCTCCTGCAGCCCGTTCTGCCCGAGCTTGCGCAGCATCACCTGCGAGACGCCCGCCTGGATCTCCGGCGCGAGCCGCTCGAACCCCGAGGCCCACTTGTAGGCGCCCAGGAACTCCTCGGGCGTCGCCTGGCGGCGCGCGTCCTGGATCGGCACGCCGCCGATCAGCGAGGCCAGGGTGGAGAACATGCTCTTGGCGCCGATGATGGCGTGGCAGCGGCTCATCATCAGGATTTCGAACAGCGCCCGCTGGATTTCGTTGAGCGGCACCGGCGCCAGGTCGTCGGCCTTGATCAGCTTGTAGGGGAACTTCTTCTGGAAGGGGTCGACCGCCCCCGGCGTGTCGGAGAAGAACAGAAGGCCGAAGTCCTGCTGCAGATAGGGCCGCAAGAGCCGCACGCAGGCCGGCGACGGCGCATAGCCGCGGAAGAAGTGGTCGGTATAGCGGTCGAGGTCGGAGTCCGGCTCCAGCGCTTCGGGGGTGAAGCCCTCGCACGCCTCTCTCAGCACCTCGACGATGTCGCCGCCGCGCACGTGCACGGCCACCAGCCGGCTGAAGTTGTGGTCCTTGGCGACCGCCTTGACGCTCTTCTCGATCCGGGGGGCCAGGGGCAGGCTGGCGAACAGGGCCCGCACCTGCTCGGCCGCCGCGGCGGGGTCCTCGCCCGCCGTCAGCATCGGGCCGCCGTTGTCGATCACCGGAACGGCCGGAGACTTCGACCCCCGGATCCTGCCGAGCGAATAGGCGAGGGCCGCCGGATCGCAGGGCCGGTCAGGATCCACCCGCGTCACCACGGGGTTCAGCATGTCGCTCGGACGGCCGTCGATGATCCGCAGTTCGTCGGAGATCGGCCCCGTGGCCAGGGCCAGGCGGTCGATCAGGTCGCCCACGCCCGAGGTCGAGCCATAATAGGGGTCCATCGGCGGCCAGAAGCACAGGGTGCGAAGCCCGCCCGCGCGGGCCAGCCGCCAGGTCCAGAGCAGATTGACCAGCCGCGCCCCGATGCCGTCCTTGCGCGAGCACAGAAGATAGCGATGTGGCTGGGTCACCCGAAACTCCGGCGTCGGAGGGCCGAACGCCCGCCGGGCGGCCAACATAGTGAGGCGGGGCCCGGCTTCAACGGAATTCCCGCCGGCTTGGCGAGCGGGCGTCCAGCCGTTAAGGGCGGACCATGGCCGTCGCCGCACGAGAAGGTTCCAAGGCCTCGGGCCGCCGCCGGCCCAGGCCGCCCGCGCCGGACGGGGGCGGCTATCCGGGCGGGGTGTCGGTGCTGATCTGCACCTACAACCGCCTGCCGTTCCTGCAGAAGCTGGCGGCCAGCATCGCCCCCCAGCTGCCGGCGGCCTATCCGCTGGAGGTCGTGGTCGTCGACAACAACTCCTCCGACGGCACGGCGGCTTTCGCGCGCGGCCTGGCCGAGCAGAATCCGGCCTTCCGCTATCTGTTCGAGCCCAGGCAGGGCCTCAGCCACGCCCGCAACGCCGGGGCCCGGGCGGCCCGGCACGAGTTCCTGCTCTATCTCGACGACGACGCCGTGCTGCCCGAGCATTATCTGAAGACCCTGGGCGAGCTCCTCGCCCGGCACGATCCGGACTTCCTGGGCGGGCCGCTCTACCCGCTCTACCTGGATCCCAAGCCGGCCTGGTTCCCCGAGAGCCTGGAGATCCGCAAGAAGACCGAGCGCTCGGGCTTCAGCCAGGACGTCACCCTCACCGGCGCCAACTACGGTGTGAAGAAGAGCGTGCTGGAGAAGATCGGGGGCTTCGACCCGCGCTACGGCATGACCGGCGGCAAGGTCGGCATGCTGGAAGAGCGGCTGGTGATCGAGACCTACCGGCGCATCACCCCCTCCGAGCAGCAGAAGGTCTACTACAGCCTGGAGACCTACATCCTGAACGCCACCCCGGCGCGGCGGATGACCGTGAGCTTCCAGCTGGAGCGCATCTTCCTCGGCAACTCAGGCTATGTGACCTGGCGGCTGACCCAGGGCCTGCGCTCGCCGGGCCAGCTGCTGCAGCGGGTCTGGCGGGCCTTCTGGGGCGAGCTGGGGGCGGTGCTGAAGGCCGCGCCCCGGCTCTGGCGCGAGCGCCGGACCGATCCGGAAAAGCCGATGCTGGCCCTGGTCAAGCTGACCTATCGCGGGGCCGACCTCTGGGGGGCGCTGGCGTTCTTCCTCACCGACTTCGGCCGCACCCGCCGCCGCCGGGCCGCCGAGGCGCCCGAGCCGCGGCCGCTGAAGGCGACCCTGTTCGCCTCGGCCGGCCTCAAGGCGCAGGAGGCCGAGGACCTGAAGGCCGCCCTGGACGGTCGGGCCGAGATCGAGGTGGTCCCGCTGGGCGACAGCTCCGACGACCAGATCCGCAAGCTGGCGGCCGCCACCAACCTGCGGGCCACCGACCTGGTGATCACCGACAGCCCCAAGGCCGCCCGCGCGCTGACCGTGCTGCGCGGCCCCCAACCGCACCTGCAGATGCTGCTCTGGATCAGGGATCCCAAGCCGCTCAACTATCTGAAGAGCCTGGAGCACCTCCGGGACAAGCGGGCGGGCCTGCGGCAGAAGCTGGCGCGCGACCGGGCGCTGGTGCGCGAGGTCGATCAGGTGGTGTGCAACGCCCAGTGGCTCGCCCGGCCCCTGGCCCGGATGCTGCTGCCCCTGCCCCGGGCGGTGGTGGTCCCGCCTCTGCGCGGAGCGGAAAAGGGCGCCGGCAAGCTCCACCCCGGGGCGGTGGCCGGATGGGGCAGGGTGATCGACGAGGCCCGCGTCTTCGCGCCGCGCCGGCTGAAGGCCTGACGGCAGGCTGCGCGGGACAGGTCCGGCGATGTCCGGTAGAAAGCCCAGCGGAGGGCGCGGCCCGCGATAAGGGATTTCCAGTCGAGATGGCAGGCCGGGAAGACACCACCGCGGAGGCCCGCGCCCAGTACGACCAGGCCTATCGGCTGGCCAAGAACAAGAAGCCGGAACAGGCGATCCCGCTCTTCGTGGAGGTGGTCCGCTGGACCAAGGGCGCCCTGGCCAGCAAGGTCCGGCGCGAGGCGCACCAGAAGGCCCTCTCGTGCCTGGCCCAGACCCAGGACTGGATCCAGCTCGACGAGCTGTCGCGCCTGGCCATCCACCGCTATCCCGAGGCGCCCTGGCCCCACCGCTTTCTCGGCGAGGCGCTCTATCGCCAGGGCAAGGTCAAGAAGGCGATCGCGGCGCTGGAGGCGGCGATCGAGCTCGATCCGGAATATACCGAGGCCCGGGTGGTGCTGGAGATGGTGGCCCGCCGCGACCAGCCGGTGCGCAAGGCGCGGCCGCGCGCCTGGCCCGGGCGCCAGCGCGCCTTCGCCAAGCCCCGCGAGCTGATTGAGCAATATGTGCTGAGGGGCCAGCCGGGCGAGCCGTTCATCGGCCGGGACACGGTGTTCATGACCCTCGGCTCCTGCTTCGCCGAGAACCTGGCGCGGCGGCTGCGCGACGCCGGCTACAACGTCAACTCCGAGGCGATCGGCGAGGAGGTCAACTCCACCTACGCCAACCGCTACCTGCTGGAATGGATCGAGTACGGCGCCCACGATCCGGTCACCCGCAAGATGGAGGCCTTCTATGGCGCGGCCATGCGCGAGCGCCTGCGCCGCTATGTCGTCGAGAGCGACGTCTTCGTCCTGACCCTGGGCGTGGCGCCCTGCTTCTTCGAGGCCGGCAGCGGCGAGTTCGTCTTCTATCCGCCCCAGACCGAGACCGGCCGCGACCTGCTGCACGCCGACACGGTGATGCGCACCACCACGGTCACCGAGAACATCCGCAACCTCAGCCTCGTGCTGGAGAGCCTGCGCCGCCTGGCCCGGCGCCCGCCGAGAATCATCCTGACCGTCTCGCCCGTGCCGCTCAGCGGGACCCTGGAATTCCACTCCGCGGTGGTGGCCGACTGCGTCTCGAAGTCGACCCTGCGCGTCGCCTGCCACGAGGTGACGAGCCAGCCCGGCGGCGCCGACGTGCTCTACTGGCCGAGCTTCGAGATCGTCCGCTGGCTGGGGGCCCATTTCGGCCCCGACCAGCCGCACGTCTACGGCGCCGACGACGGCAACCCCCGCCATGTGTCGGAGTGGGTGGTCAGCCTGATCATCGACCTGTTCCTCGAGCGCTACAGCGTGGCCGAGGCGGCGGCGGTCCCCGCCTGAACGCTACCAGGACGGGCCCATGGTGATCAGCATGACGCGCCGCTCGCCCGCGCGGACGTCGCCGCCGCGGTGGATCGCCTCCGGGTCGAACAGGTTGAGCTGGCCGGCCGGGCCGGTGACGACGAATTCGTCCCGGACCAGGGCCAGGGTCTCGGGGGAGTCGGGCAGCATGTCGCCGCCGAACTCGGCCTTCACCTGCATCTCCTCGGGCAGGGACAGGAACATCCGCCGCAGCTTGGCCGAGCGGGTCGGCAGCATCGACTTGTCGTAGGCGCGCCGGAAGATGCGGTCCTGGCTCCCCTCGTCCCAGCGATGGCTGCCGGGCACCAGGCCGAAGGGCCCCTGCTCGGGCCCCACCTCATTCAGATAGAGCACGGCCTTCACGAAGCACTTGCCGTTGGAGTCGATGTGGAAGCCGACCGTGGGCGGCGAATCCATCTCGATGTCGCGATAGAGGCGCCTGACCCAATCCTGGTCGGGCTGGTTCAGCAACAGGCCGGCCGAGCGGACCTTGGCAGCCGGGGCGCCGAAATAGGTCGCGGTAAGCTCCAGCGCGCCGCTGTTGCGCATCGCTCGCTCGACGGCGGCCCAGAGCTCGGGATGGGTTTGCGGGCCGACGGTCTCCAGCGCCGTGCTGTACTTGACCCGCTCGCCCGAGGCCCGCGTCGCCTCCAGGCGGCGTGCGATGACCTCGAAGGCGGCTCGCGAGCCCTGCTGGATCGGGTCCAGGCTGGCCGGGGCGAGCTGGACGGCGGCGACGCCGTCGCGCACCAGCGCCTCGCCGACCGGGTCGGAATGGCCGTGCCGGTAGCCGAAGCGGGCCTGCTTGTCGGCCTCGATCTCCCGCGCCTCGGCGATCAGGGGCTCCAGCTCCGCCAGGGCCGCGCGCCCGAGATCCGGATGCGGCTCGAACATGCCGCCGTAGGCCGGGTGCGAGCGGTAATCGATCCTGGGAAGGCGGGGGCTGGGAAGGCTCATGGCCGGATCAGTACTGGGCGGTCAGCACCAGCTGCAGGGCATGGCGCTCGCCCGAGCGCACATTGCCGCCGCGGTGCACGGCGTCCGGGTCGAACAGGGTGAGCAGTCCCCTGGGGCCCACCGCGCGCAGCTCCTCTTCGAGCAGCATGGCCGCCTCGGGCGAGGCCGGGTCCATGTCGCCGCCAAACTCGGCCTTCACCTGCAGCTCCTCGGGCAAGGAGATGAACGCCCGCCGCATCTCGGCCGAGCGGGCCAGCAGCGGGGAGCGGTCGAAGGCGCGGCGGATCACCCGGTCGCGGCTGCCCTGCGCCCAGAGATGGCTCTTCACCACCACGCCCGTCGGTCCCTGCTCGGGCCCGACGTCGTTCAGGTGCAGGATGCCCTTGATGTAGCACTTGCCGTTGGAATCGATGTGGAAGCCGGCCGTCGGCGGCGCCTCCATCTTCACGTCGCGGAACAGGCGGCTGGCCCACTCCTGGCTCGGCGGGTTGACGAACAGCGCCAGGCCGTTGATGCGCGCGGACTTGGCGCGGAAGAAGGCGGCCACCGTGTCGTAGATCTGCAGCTCGCGCAGGAAGCGGTCGACCGCGGCCCAGAGATCGCCGTGGACATCCGGCGACAGCAGCTGCTCGACGGTCTTGAAGCGGATCGGCTTGGCGGCGGCGCGGGTCTCGGCGATGCGCGCCCGGACCGACTGGATCACCGGCGTGGCGGCGACATGGACCTGGTCCATCAGCTCGTCCGGCAGGCGCAGCTGGGTGACGCCCTGCTCGGCCAGCTCCTCGCCCTGCCGGTTGACCGCGCCATAGTCGTAGCCGAAGCGGCCCACGCGCACCGCCTCCAGCTCGGTCATTTCCTGGATCAGCGGCTCGAGCGTCCTCAAGGCCTCGGCCCCGGCGGCGGGGTCGGGCTGGAACAGCCCCCCGTAGGCCGGGTGGCTCAGGTAGTCGATCTTCGGGAGCTCGGAGACCATGGCCTAAGGATGATCTGGGGTTGAAGCCCTGTCCACGCCGCATCGGGCCGCGCCTGGAGCTATCACCCGCCCGCCCCGGCGGCAACGCTTGGGCCGGTCCCTGCGGCCGCGACCGCTCTAGCAAAGTCGCAGGCCGCCCCCTATTGGACGGTTCAAGCGCAGCCGAGGGCGGGTGAATCCGGGAATGCAGAGGGTCCTGACCGTATTCGGCACGCGCCCTGAAGCGATCAAGATGGCGCCGGTGGTCCAGGCGCTGGGGCGTGAGCCCAGCCTCGAGCCGGTGGTCTGCGTGACCGGCCAGCATCGCGAGATCCTCGACCAGATGCTGGCCGTCTTCGGCCTCAAGGCCGACCACGACCTGGACCTCATGCGCCCCAACCAGACCCTGGAGGGCCTGACGGCCGCGGCGATCGGCGCCCTGGGGCCGGTGCTGGACGAGGTCAGGCCAGACTGGCTGGTGGTGCAGGGCGACACCACCACCGCCATGGCCGCGGCGCTGGCGGCCTATTACCGCAAGATCAAGGTCGCCCATGTGGAGGCGGGCCTCAGGACCGGCGACAAGTACGCGCCGTTCCCCGAGGAGGTGAACCGCCGGATCATCTCCACCATCGCCGACCTGCACTTCGCGCCCACCGAGACGGCGCGCCAGGCGCTGCTGGCGGAGAACCACGCCGACGCGAGCATCCGCGTCACCGGCAACACCGGCATCGACGCCCTGTTCTGGACCCGCGCCCAGGCCAAGGCCGGCCTCGTCGAGGGCCCGCCGGGCCTGGAAGAGCAGCTCCAGGGCAAGCGTCTGGTGCTGGTCACCGCCCACCGCCGCGAGAACTTCGACGCCGGCCTGGACGAGATCTGCCGAGCGCTGAAGACCCTGGCCGAGAGCTTCGACGACATCCTGGTGGTGCTGCCGGTGCACCCAAACCCGAACGTGAAGGGCCCGGTCGAGGCGCAACTGAAGGGTGTTTCGCGTATCAGCCTGATCGCCCCGGTGGACTATGGGCCATTCGTCTGGTTGATCGATCGGGCCGCCATCATCCTGACCGACTCCGGCGGCATCCAGGAGGAGGCGACGGCGTTGGGCAAGCCGATGCTGGTGATGCGCGAGGTGACAGAGCGGCCCGAGGCGATCGCCGCCGGCGGAGCCCTGCTGGTGGGCGCTCATGCCGGCGTCATCACCCAGCGCGCCAGCGAGCTTCTGACCGACGCTGCAATCTACCGCCGCATGTCCACGGGCTCGGATGTCTTCGGCGACGGCCACGCGGCCGAGCGGATCGCGGCGAGCTTGAGGGATTGGTGAGCATGGACGCCCCGGCGCGTCGTGTGATCTGGGCCTACGACCGGGAGCACACCCTGCATCCGTTCATCGTGCTGGGGCTCAAGACCCTGGCCGAGGCCGGATGGAGCGTCACGGTGGTCAGCGCCGACAAGGCCGCCGAAGGCGCGCCCTACCGCTCGTTCGACGACTTTTCGTTCAAGCGCCGGCTCGAACGCTACATGCACGCCGCCTTCGAGGTGCGCGGCAAGCTGGAGAAGGACGCCATCCAGGTCAAGCGGGCCCGCGAGCGGCTGGAGCGCCGGCTGGCCGAGACCGAGCCCGGCCGGGTGGTGCGGGGGTTCAAGCGGCTGAGGTTCCAGGCCAAGGCGCGAGCCCTGTTCGCGGGACACGAGAGCATTCAGGGCTGGCGGGCGGTGATCAAATGGGCGGCCAACGTCCGTAGGCTGACGATCGACACCTGGAACTGCTACCTGCGCGGATTCTGGCGGCTCCTGAACCTGCAGGGCGAGGTGATGATCGCCAGCCGGCCCGAGGCGGCGGCATGGGCCTGCATCGCCGCCAAGCTGCGCGGCATGCGCTTCGTCTATTTCACCTTCGAACTCTACGGCGAGCAGATCACCAGGCCCAATCCCCTGGTGGCATGGCTGGAGCGGATGATGCTGCGCCACTGCGTGGACGCGGTGCTGACCCAGAACGACTGCCGCGCCGAGGTGCTGGTCAAGGAGCGCGGTTCGCGCGTGACCCCGGCGATCGTGCACAACTACAAGCCCATCCGGCCCGAGACCCGCCAGCGGGGGCGGCTGCGGGCCAGGCACGGCATCCCGGCCCGCCGCAAGATCGTGCTCTACGAGGGGGTGATCGTCGACGGGCGCTGGCTGGAATACGTCGCCCAGTCGGTGCTCCACCTACCCGAGAACGTGGTCCTGGTGATGATGGGGCAGGAGAAGCTGAAGTGGCGCCAGACCCACGCCGAGGAGATCAAGGACGCCCTGGCGACCGGCCGGCTGATCCTGGCCCCGCCGGTGCCGCATGACGAGCTGCTCGACTATGTCGCCGACGCCGACGTGGGCGTGATCATCTACGACGACTCCGTGCGCAACAACGTGTTTTGCGAGCCGGGCAAGCTGTCGGACTACATCTCGGTGGGCGTGCCGGTGGTGGCCCCCAACTTCCCGACCATCGGACCGGTGGTGCAGCAGCGGGGCCTGGGCCTCTGCTTCGACGGCCATTCGCCTGAGGCGATCGCCGCCACCATCAAGGCCGTGCTGGGCAAGCCGAAGTCGCGCTGGGCGGCGGCCTTGAGACGCGCCTGTTCCGAGTTGACTTGGGAAACCCAGGCGCCCAATTTGCTGGCCGCGGTCGATGGCGGCCGGCTTTCCCGCTCCCCGGTTCCGGACGGCGCGATCGCCGATCTCGGCGTCCCGGCGGCGAACCCTTAGATGATGAATTCCTGACGCCGGCCCCCATGTCCGCCACCGCTTCCCGACGCCCCCGCATCTGCATCGCCACCACCATGGGCGGCTACGACCACGCCGCGGTGATGGACAGCGTGCTGGCCCGGGCGCTGGACGTGCGCGGCGCCGAGGTGGAGATCCTGCTCTGCAACAAGGGCGTGCCCACCTGCCAGATGATCAAGATCGGGCCCTCCCGCGCCATGCCCGAGGAGCTGGCGGTCCAGAAGCCGATGGCCTACTGCGACTTCTGCGTGGGGCGCGGCGAGAAGACCTTCGGGCCGCTCGGCTATCCGGTGCAGAGCCTGGGCGACTACGTCACCCCTGCCGACGCCGACTACGCCGGCCGCACCGCCCAGCAGGTTCCCTTGCAGGAGATCCGCGCCTTCGACTGGTTCGGCCTGCCGGTCGGCGACCACGCCTATGCCGGCGCCCTGCGCTACTTCGCCCGCGGCGACCTGGAGGGCGAGCCCTACGGCGAGCAGGTGCTCAGGGTCTATCTGGAGGCGGGCCTCAGGACCGTCGCCGCCATCCGGCGCATGGTGCAACAGCGCCGCTACGACATCCTGGTGATCAACCACGGCATCTACATCCCCCAGGGGATGATCGCCGAGGTGGCCCGCGGCATGGGAGTGAGGGTGGTCACCTACAACCCCGCCTACCGCAAGCACTCGTTCGTGTTCTCGCACGACGAGAGCTACCATTTCACCATGCTGGACGAGCCCACCAGCGCCTGGACCGGGCTGGACATGACCCCCGAGCTGACCCAGGACATCCGCGCCTATCTCTGGAGCCGCCGCTCGGGCAAGAACGACTGGATCTGGTTCCACGACGCGCCCAAGGAGGACATCGCGCCTGTGCTGCGCGAGGCGGGCTGCGATCCGGCCAGGCCCTATGTCGCGCTGCTGACCAGCGTGGTCTGGGACGCCCAGCTGCACTACAAGGCCAATGCCTTCCCCACCATGCTCGACTGGCTGGTCCAGACCGTCGAGGCCTGGGGCCGGCGCACCGACGGGCTGCAGCTGGTGATCCGCGTCCATCCGGCCGAAGTGCGCGGCAGCGTGCCGTCCCGCCAGCTGGCCGCCGACGAGTTGAAGGCCGCCTTCCCGGAGGGGCTGCCCAGGAACGTCTTCGTGCTGGAGCCCGAGAACCAGGCCTCGACCTACGCCCTGTGCGAAAACGCCAACTGCGTGATCATCTACAACACCAAGGCGGGCGTGGAGATGGCCTCCATGGGCGTGCCGGTGATCGTCGCGGGCGAGGCCTGGGTGCGCGGCAAGGGCTTCGCCACCGACGTCTCCAGCCCCAAGGAGTATTTCCGCATCCTCGACGCCCTGCCGATGCCCGAGGGCATGACGCCCGAGCGCCGGGCGCTGGCCGACCGCTACGCCTATCACTTCTTCTTCCGGCGGATGATCCCCCTGCCGTTCATCCGGGTCTGGAAGACCGGCCACTTCCGCGCCGAGATCAAGTCCAAGGACGAGCTGAAGCCCGGCGCGTGGCCCGGGCTCGACACCATCTGCGACGGCATCCTGACCGGCTCGCCGTTCATCTATCCGGCCGAAACCCTGGCCGATCCGTTCCCGGGCGAGAACGTCGCCGAGCCGGAGGCCGCGGCATGACCTACCGACCTGGTCCCGTCCGCAAGGTCCTGCACATCCTGGGCGACAAGTCCTGGCGGCCGCAGTTCAAGTACCTGGGCTCGACCAAGGACATCGTCGGGCGGCGCGACTACTTCGCCTCGCGCGGCATCGAATGCGTCGAGATGCAGGTGAAGGGCCGCCACGACCACATCTGCCTGGACATGCTGCAGTCGATGGACCTCACGGGCATCGACGCAATCCTGATGGAGCATCCGCGCTATCCGCGCACCATGCGCTGGCTGAACGAGAACCATCCGGGCATCCGCCTGATGATCCGCGGCCACAACGCCGAGGCCATCCACCAGCTGCACACCGCATACGCCTTCCTGGCCTCTGGCCTCTCGGGCTTCAAATGGCGGTTCAAGCGGGCCAAGGTCTCGCTGAACAACCTGTGGGACCGCTTCCGATTCGACCTGGTCTGCGGCCACCGGGCCGACTTCATCCTGGCCATCGCCGACTGGGAGGCCCGGCGCTACTGGCCGCTGATGACCCGGCGCGAGAAGGTGCTGGGCGTGCCCTATTTCGTGCCCGAGAGCTACGAATTCACCCCGCCGGCGGACCTGGCCAAGGTGAGCCGGTGCCTGTGCGCCATGTCGGCCGACTGGACGCCGTTGGCCCACCACGCCGCCAAGGTGATGGTCGAGTTGCTGATGAAGACCACGCCCGAGCAGACCAAAGGCTGGAAGTTCGCCATCACCGGCGACCTCGGCAAGCACCGCGACAGCTACAAGCCCCTGAAGCAGAGCGGCCGTTGCGACATCACCGGCAACGTCGAGAACCCTTTCGAGTACATGTATCGCTCGCGGGTCATGGCCCACCTGTCCAATCTCGGGATGGGCTTCAAGACCAAGCTCCTGGACTTCGTCACCTGCGGCGGCTGGCTGATGGTGCCCAAGACGCTCTACGAACGTCAGCCCAAGGAGATCCAACCCTTCTGCATCGTGGTGGATCCCCTGACGCCCGAAAGCTTCCTGAAGGGCTTGAAGAAGGCCAAGCAGCCGTGGCCGGACAATTCCCGGGTCAACGACGAGCTGCGCGAGCGGGCCTTCCGGGCCCTGGACATCGCCTTCGGCCATGACGGCCCCGCGGCCGTCCCTGCTCCCAGAGTGCTTCCCGAGGTCCAGACGCCCGCGCCGGCCCCGGTCGGGTGATGCAGGCGCTCGCCCTCGTCGAGCACGTCGACCGCGAGCTGGATCTGCTCTGCCTGCTGAAGGTCCTGCTGAAGAAGCGGCATGGGATCGAGCTGAAGATCGCCAACTTCTACGCCGACGCGCCACTCCTTCTGGCCCGGCCGGCGCCGCGGCTGGTGCTGACGCCGTTCTTCTATGCGGCCGAGGACATCGTCCTGAAGGACTACGTCGAGGGCTGGCCGGGCGCCCGCTTCGTCAACCTGGCCTGGGAGCAGCTGTTCTATCCCTCGCACCAGCAGATCAAGGCGCCGCGCGACAAGTTCACCCGCAAGCAGGTGACCCACCTGGCGTGGAGCCGCGCCTTCGTCGCCTATCTGCAGCAGCACGGCGTGCCGGCCAGGATGACGCGGCTGGTGGGCCACGGCATGTATCGGCTCTACGGCCCTCCGTACCGGGACTACTTCGCGGGGCGGGCCGAGTTGGCGGCGGCCTTCGGGCTGGATTCCGCCAAGCGCTGGGTGTTCGTCCCGGAGAACTACCGCTGGGCCTTCTTCACCGACTCCAAGCTCCGGCGCCTGGGCAAGCGGGGCGTCGAGCAGGCCGAGCTCGTCGAGATGCGCGACTACTGCCGCCGCTCGATGGCCGAGCTGGTGCGCTGGTGCCAGGTCCTGGCCGCGGCGGGGGAGGCGGAGGTGATCTTCCGTCCCCGGCCGGCGACCAGCGTCGCCGAACTCACCCAGTTCGTCGCCGAGACCCTGGGCGGCGCCGAGCCCGCCTTCCGCATCGTCAAGGACCGCTCGGCCCGCGAGTGGGTGCTGGCCAGCGACCTGGTCGCCTCGTCCTATTCTACCGTGCTGATCGAGGCGGCCCTGGCGGAGAAGGCGATCGTGCGCGTCGCGCCCGAGCCGACGCCCGGGGGACTGCGCTACGACTGGTGCGACCTGGCGCCCGAGGCGGCCGAGCAGGCCGCCTTTCTGGACGCCTGCCGGCGGGCCGATCCGTCGTCCGGCGACGCGCTTCGTCAGTGGACGGAGGAAACCTTCTTCCCTGCGGGCGATCCGGTCGAGCGGCTGGTTCAGACCATCGCCGATGAGGTCCACGCGGCCTATGCCGAGCCCGAGGCGTCCAAGGCTGCAACCCATGGCATGGCCATGCCGCCCTGGCTGGGGCCCGTCGCGGCCCTGTCCTCGCCCCAGGTGCGCCATGAGCTGTTCGAAAAGCATGTGCCCGGCTACGCCTTCAACCGCTCGACCCATGAGAAGGACCTGTTCGCCGCCTCCGAGGTCGACCGCCGCGTGAAGCGCTGGCGCCAGCTGACCCTGCGCCGGGATCTGCTGCCGGCGTGACCGCGCCCGAGGACGCCATCCGGGCGCGCCGGCGCCTGACCAACAAGCTGACCGCCGCGCACGAGGCCGCGCGGCTGCGGCCGTTCCTGGATCCCGGGGTCAAGGTGATCGTCGGCCACGGCGGGCTGATCGCCGGCGCGGACGCCGTCATCGCCGCCTTCGAGGCCCAGTTCCGCGACCCCGAGTTCGTGGCCTATGTGCGCACCCCCGACACGGTCGAGCTGGACCGGGCGGGGCTGCGGGCCGCCGAAAGCGGCCGCTGGGTCGGTTCGTGGCGGACGGCCGAGATGAGCGGGACCTATCTGGCCGCCTGGCGCAAGGCCACCGGCCAGTGGCTGATCGAGTCGGAGCTGTTCGTCACCCTGGACGGCTAGAGCGCGTTCCGAAAAGTGGGAACCGGTTTTCGGAACAGAACGCGCGTGAATGCAAAGATCTAGAGCGGCGATCTGATTCCATCAGATCGCAACCTGCTCTAAGTCGGCCAGGGCCGCCCTCAGCGCCGCTTCTGGAAGGCCGCGAAATAGAAGGTGTAGTCGCGGTCGGTGCGCTCCCAGCGCACGGCCTTATCGGTGGTTTCGAACTGCATCGGCTCGCACAGCTCCAGGCCATGGCGCTTGGCGATCTCGGCGAATTCGGTCAGGTCGGCCGGGGTGATGATCTTCATCTCGCCCGCCTCGAAGCCGTAGGGATAGATGCCCGAGCAATCCACCGGCTCGGACCAGTAGTCGGTGGAGACCAGCAGATAGCCGCCGGGCTTCAGCACCCGCGCCATCTCCTTCAGGAAGCCGTCGAAATCGACGTTGTGCTCGATGACCGAGATGCAGGTCGCGGTCTGGAAGAACCCGTTCTCGTAGTTGGTCGCCAGCAGGTCCTGCTGGAAGAAGTGGATGCCCAGGGGCCGGTAGATCGACTTCTCCGCGCCCTGGGAGTCGCAGGCGTAGACGTTCTTGTAGCCCAGCTTCACCAGCCACTGGTCGATGATCAGCTTGGAGCCCGAGCCGGCGTCCAGGGTCGGCGTCTCCTTGTCGCCGGTCGAGGCGATGTAGGCCAGGCACTTCAGGGTGTCCCAGTTCTTCTGGCCGTCGTGGTGGCTGGGCAGGCCCATGCTCTCCACCAGGGCCTTGGCGGCCTCGGCCTCCAGCCGCGTCTGCAGCGGCCGGCATTCCTTCAGGTGCGAGAGATAGTCGGCCACGGCCGAGGCGAGGATGGGATCCATCAAGAGACCTTCTCGGGCTGCGCGCGCTGGACTTCGCCGCGCCAGGGTCCGCGTCGCTATCACGGCCCCGCCCCGCTCGCCAAGAGCGTGCGCCTCAGAGGGAGACTTCCCGCATCGAGACCCTGGGATCGGCGAGCTTCTCGGCGTCGACGGCGCGGCCCTGGCCGATCAGCTGGCGGCCGGCCATGAACTCCGCTGGGCAGTTGACCGCCTCGACGGCGGCGATGCGGCCGTCCTTCAGGTGGAAGATGGCGAACTTGCCCGCCGCCAAGTCGCCGCGCACCACGCGCTGATCCGTGTCGAAGGGGACGCCGGCGATCTGGAGCTTCAGGTCGTACTGGTCCGACCAGAACCAGGGGACCTCGTGCGCCGGGGCGGGCAGGCCGAGGATGGCCGCGACCGCCTGGCGGGCCTGCTCGACCGCGCCCGGCACGCTCTCCAGCCGATGCATGCGCCCGCCGTAGTGGGGCAGGGGCCGGAAGGTCACGTCGCCGATGGCCCGGATCGCCGGATCGGAGGTGCGTCCGGCCGCATCGACCACCACCCCGACGTCGCATTCGAGGCCGCTGTCCCGCGCCAGCTCGGTGCACGCCGTCGCGCCGACCCCGACCAGCACCGCATCGCAGGGGATGCGCCGGCCGTCCTTCAGGCGCACGGCCGCAAGGCGATCGCCCTCATGCTCGACGTCCAGGACCTGGGCGCAGGTGAGGATCCGCACGCCCCGGCCGCGGTGATAGGCCTCGAAGAACCCCGACAGCTCCTCGCACGCCACCCTGGCCAGCACCCGCGGCTCCAGCTCGATCACCGTCGCCTCCGCGCCCAGCGCCCTGGCCGAGGCGGCCGCCTCCAGCCCGACATAGCCGCCGCCGACGATGGCCAGCCGGCGGCCCGGCCCCAGCGCCTGCTTCAGTCGTTCGGCGTCGGCGAGATGGCGCAGCTCCAGGAGGTCGCCCTCGCGGGCGCCCGGCAGGTTGAGCTTCCGGTTCGCGGAGCCGGTGGCGAGGATGAGGATGTCGTAGGCGGCCTCGCCGCCGTCCCCGAGCCGCACGCGACGGCCCTGGCGGTCGATGGACAGGGCCCGCGTTCCAAGCCTGAGCTCGATATCGTTCTCGGCATAGAAGGCGTCGGGCCTGAGCTTCAACGCCTCGGCGTCGGCCTCGCCCTTGAGATAGGCCTTCGACAGCGGCGGGCGCTGATAGGGGACGGAGGGCTCCTCGCCGATCAGCAGGATAGGTCCGGTGTGGCCCTGCTGGCGGAGCTGGGCCGCGGCGGTTCCCCCCGCGTGGCCGGCGCCCACGATGACGATGCGGGCGGTCTCGTTCACCGCGCGTCCTGCCGGATCACCGCGCTTCGGCGCTCCAGTCGCCCGAGCGGCCGCCGGTCTTGGAGACCACCCTGACACCCGTGATGCTCATCGACTTGTCGACAGCCTTCAGCATGTCGAACAGGGTCAGGCAGGCGATGGAGACGGCCGTCAGGGCTTCCATCTCCACTCCGGTGCGGGCGGTGGTCTTGGCCAGGGCGTGGACGCGGAAGCCCGGCAGGGCGTGGTCCGGCGCGATGGTCACCTCGATCTTCGACAGCGGCAGCGGGTGGCAGAGCGGGATGAGGTCGGAGGTGCGCTTGGCGCCCATCACCCCGGCCAGTTCGGCGGTGGAGATCACCGCGCCCTTGGGCGTGGTTCCGGCCAGGGCGGCGTCCAGCGTCGAGGTCTTGCACACCAGGGCCCCCTCGGCCGAGGCGGTGCGGGCGGTCTCTGGCTTGGCCGAGACGTCGACCATGCGGGCGCGGCCCGACTCGTCGATGTGCGAGAAGTCGCTCAAGCGCACACGTCCCTCAGGCGCGGCACCTGGCCGGCCAGGGAGCAGGGGCGGTGGCGGCTGTCGAGCTCGAACTTCAGGATCAGGTCCCAGCCGTCCTTGCAGGCGCCCGGCGAGCCCGGCAGGCAGAAGATGAAGGTGTCGCCGGGCTGGCCCGCGAAGGCCCGCGACTGCAGGGTGCCGACCCCCACCGTGCCCAGGCTCGCCTGGTGAAACACCACCGAGAAGCCGTCCATCTCGCGCCGGAACAGCGGCTTGACCGCCTCGGGAGTCACGTCGCGCGGGGCGAAGCCGGTGCCGCCGGTGCTGATCACCACATCGACCTCCGGATCGTCGATCCAGACCTGCAGCTGGCCGCGGATGGCGTCCACGTCGTCCTTGACCAGGACATGCCCGGCCAGATGATGGCCGTGCTCGGTCAGCCGCCGGGACAGCAGCGCGCCGGACTTGTCGGATTCTTCGTCGCGGGTGTCCGAGATGGTGAGCACCGCGATGTTCAGCGGGTGGAAGGTCAGTCGCTCGTCGATTCCAGCCATTCAGTCGCTCCATCGGGCGCGGCGCTGGCGGTCGGCCTCGGTCGGCTCGATCCAGCGCGGGGCGCCTTGGCCCTCCTCCCGTTTCCAGAAGGCGGCCTCGGTTTTCAAACGGTCCATCAGATAATCGGCGCAGGCGAAGGCCTCGCCGCGGTGGCGCGACGCGGTCGCCACGAACACGATCGGCTCGCCGGGCGCGATGCGGCCATGCCGGTGCACGACCAGGACATCGGAGACCTCGAAGCGCGCCGCGCCCGCCTCGGCGATCTCCTCGATAGAGCGCTCGGTCATGCCGGGATAGTGGTCCAGGACCAGGGCCTGCACCTCGTCGCCCGAATGGGCCTTGCCGCGGGCCAGGCCGGTGAAGCTGACCACCGCCCCGTCCTGGGTGCGCCCGGCCATGAAGGCCCTGAGCTCCGCCGCCGCATCGAAGGGGCCGGCCTGCAATCTCGAGATCACGGCCATCTCAGCCCCCCGAGAAGACCGAGAAGAAGGCCACTTCCGCGCCCGGACGCACCATGGCGTCCTCGCCGGCGACCTGTTTGTCCACCGAGGCGCGCACGCCCTTCTGGCGCAGCAGGTCCGAACCGGTCTGATCAGCGATCAGCCGGCGCAGCTCGCCCACGGTGCAGCCGTCCTCGGGGATCAGCGCCTCCAGCTCGTGGCCGAGCGCGTCCGAGACGCGGCCGAACAGCAGGATCCTGAGCTTGACGCCGACCATGCGGCCGCTCAGCCGCCGGTGGTGGACATGACGCGCGAGACGGCCGGCCGCTCGCCCCGACGCTCGATCCTGAAGTCGTGGCCCTTGGGCTTGCGGCTCAGCGCCTCGCGGATCGCCTCCCGCAGCGGGCCGTCGTCGCCCGGATGCTCGCGCAGCGGGGCGCGCAGGTCGGCGCAGTCCTCCTGGCCCAGGCACAGGTAGAGCGTGCCGGTGCAGGTCAGGCGCACCCGATTGCAGGATTCGCAGAAATTGTGGGTCAGGGGCGTGATGAAGCCGAGCCGGCCTTGGGTCTCCTCGATGCGGACATAGCGGGCGGGCCCGGAGGTGTGGTCGACCAGGGGCGTCAGGGTCCAGAACGACTCCAGCTGCTGGCGCACCACCGAAAGCGGCAGGTACTGGTCGGTGCGGTCCTCGTCGACCTCGCCGATCGGCATGGTCTCGATCAGGGTCAGGTCCAGCCCCTGGCCGTGCGCCCAGTCGATCATACGGGGCAGCTCGCGGGCGTTGTCGGCCTTGAGGGCGACGGTGTTGATCTTGACCTTCAGCCCGGCGTCCTGGGCGGCCTGGATCCCGGCCAGCACCTGGGAAAGCTCGCCGCCGCGGGTGACGCGCCGGTAGGTGTCGGCGTCCAGGCTGTCGACCGAGACGTTCAGCCGCCGCACGCCCAGCCGCGCCAGATCGAGGGCGAACTCGGCCAGGCGGGTGCCGTTGGTGGTCAGGGTCAGCTCGTCCAGCGCGCCCGAGCGCAGGTGGCGCGAGAGCGCCTCGACCAGCTGCAAGAAGCCGCGCCGCATCAGGGGCTCGCCGCCGGTCAGGCGCAGCTTGCGCGTTCCCAGGGCGACGAAGGCCGAGCAGAGCCGGTCCAGCTCCTCGATCGACAGCACCTCGGCCTTGGGCAGGAAGGTCTGCCGCTCGGACATGCAATAGACGCAGCGCAGGTCGCAGCGGTCGGTCACCGATACGCGCAGATAATCGACCGTCCGCCCGAACGGGTCGATCAGCGGGACGGGCCTGGCGGCCTCGGCCACCGGCGCGGGTTGGTCAAATGGGCTCATGCCTGCCCCGGACATGGGACGGATTTGGGTTCGGATCAAGTTGGCGGCCCGCTTGGGCCGTCATCCCGGGCGCCGCCGGCGTGGCTTTCCGGGATGACGCTTCGGCTCAAATGCCCGCGTACCATTGATAGCCCCGGTCCTCCCAGAACCCGCCCCGGCCCGAACCCAGGTGGGCGTAGCTGGCCACCGCCTCGATGCCCATGACGTACTTGGCCATCTTGTAGCCGAGCTGGCGCTCGAGCCTGAGCCGCAGGGGCGCGCCGTGCGGCACCGGCAGGGGCTGGCCGTTCATGGCGTAGGCCATGATGGTCTGGGGGTGGAAGGCGTCCTTGAGGTCGATGCTCTCGTAATAGAGCCCGCCCGGACCGCCGCCGAGGTTGTCGGCGCAGTGGAAGACGATGTAGCGCGCCTGGGGCAGCAACCCCGCCGAGGTCAGCAACAGGCTGAGCGGCACGCCCGTCCAGCCGCCGATGGCGCTCCAGCCCTCCACGCAGTCGTGGCGGGTGATCTGGCTCCGGGCCGGCAGGGCCTTCAGCTCGGCCAGCGAGAGGCTCAGCGGATGGCGCACCAGCCCGCCCACGCTCAGGCGGTAGCTGGCGAAGTTGTCGTCGAGCATGCGCTTGTAGTCGTCGGTGGTGCCGGTGAAGGAGCCGTTCGGCTTGAACCACGGCGACACCTCCGCCCGGGTGTATTCCGGCGCCAGCTGGTCGCCCGACAGCAGGAACCTCTGGACGCCCATGTCCAGCCGTCCGGCCGTCGCCAGCACGCGCTGGAAGCTGGCGCTGCGCGAGAGCCGGTCGCAGCCGGTCAGCAGTAGCCCGCCGGCCCCCGCCGCCCCGATCAGCGCCGTCCGGCGGGAAAGACGCACCAGGTCGCTCACGGCTTTTCCTCTTCGGGTTCGATCTCCGGCTCGATGGCGTAGCGGCCGGTGATCATCGATCCGATCTCGTTGATCGGCCCGGCGGCCAGCACGGCGATCAGGTGGATGGCCACGAAGGCGACGATCGACCAGGCCAGGATGAAATGCAGGCTGCGCGCCGATTGGCGCCCGCCGAACACCGCCAGCAGCCATGGCGCCGCGGTGTCCATGCCGGGCGACAGGGTCAGGCCGGTCAGCAGCATGAACGGCAGCACGATGACGATGCCGATGTAGGCGAACTTCTGCAGCACGTTGTAGCGGCGCGCCTCCTCGCCCTTGGGGAACTTCAGGCGAAGGTGATCCCAGATCGTATGGCCGATGCCGCGCAACTGGTCGCGCCCCGGCAGGAAGTCGCGCCGGAAATGGCCGCTCAGCAGGCCGAATAGCAGGTAGATCACCCCGTTGATCAGGAAGATCCAGGCGAAGGCGAAGTGCCAGGTCCGCCCCGTCGCCAGGTCCTGCCAGCTCGGGATGGTGGCCCAGGCCGGAAAGCCCTTCGGCAGGGCGAACCAGTGGTGATCCGCGTCGGCGCCCTTCAGGCCCCAGTAGAGCGCGCGGTGGGCGTTGAAGATCTGGAAGCCGCTCATCAGCATGACGGCGATGCAGACCACGTTGATCCAGTGCGTCAGCCGCACGATCAGGGCGTGGCGATGGAAGGTCTCGCGGCGCGCCATCAGTTCTCCAGCATCCGGTAGGCCGGCAGAGTAAGGAACTCCTCGAAGTCCTCCGCCAGGCTCATGTCGACGAACAGCTTGATCGCCTCGGGGAAGCGGCCGTGGTCGTAGATCTCGGGGCCCAGGGTCCTCTTCAGCTGGCTCATCTCGTCGGCCATCACCTGCTCGAACAGGCCGCGGGTGACGGTGCGCCCGTCGTCCATGGCGGCCCTGAGCCGGATCCACTGCCAGACCTGGGCGCGGCTGATCTCGGCGGTCGCGGCATCCTCCATCAGGTTGTAGAGCGGCACCGCGCCCCGGCCCCTCAGCCAGGCCTCGATGTACTGGACGCCCACGCGGATGTTCTCGCGCAGGCCCCGCTCGGTCCTGGGTCCCCCATGCACCTTCAGCATGTCGTCGCGGCTGATGCTGACGTCTTCGCGCAGCCGTTTCAACTGGTTTGGCCCCGGCATCAGATGGTCGAACACCTCCATGGCCAGTCCCACCATGTCCGGATGCGCCACCCAGGTGCCGTCATGGCCGTCGGAGGCCTCGCGCTCCTTGTCGGCCCGCACGCGGGCGAAGGCGGTCTCGTTGGCCGAGCGGTCGCCCTTGACCGGGATCTGGGCCGCCATGCCGCCCATGGCGAAGGCGCCTCGGCGGTGGCAGGTGCGGATCAGCTGCAGCGAATAGGCATGCAGGAAGGCGTCCGACATGGTCATCACCGAGCGGTCCGGCGTCAGATACTCGGTCCGGCGGCCCAGGCGCTTGATGTAGGAGAAGATGTAGTCCCACCGCCCGCAGTTCAGGCCGGTGATGTGGTCCTTCAGCTCGTAGAGAATCTCGTCCATCTCGAAGGCCGCGGGCAGGGTCTCGATCAGCACCGTCGCCTTGACGGTCCCGGCCGGCAGGCCCAGCGCATGCTGGGCGTGCAGGAACACCTCGTTCCAGAGCCTCGCCTCCAGATGGCTCTCCATCTTGGGCAGGTAGAAATAGGGTCCCGAGCCCTGGGCCAGGGCGGCCTTGGCGTTGTTGGCGAAATAGACGGCGAAGTCGAACAGGCTTCCGGACACTTCCTGGCCGTCGACGTGCACATGCGCTTCGGGCAGGTGCCAGCCGCGGGGGCGGACCAGCAGCACGGCGGGGCTTTCCGAGAGGGCGTAATGTTTGCCCGAGGAGGGGTCGGTGAAGTCGAGCCGGCCCGTCCAGCGGTCCTTCAGGTTCACCTGGCCCTCGATCAGGTTCTCCCAGGTCGGCGAGGTCGCGTCCTCGAAGTCGGCCATGAACACCCGCGCGCCCGAGTTCAGGGCGTTGATGATCATCTTGCGGTCGACCGGCCCGGTGATCTCGACCCGCCGGTCGATCAGGTCCGAGGGAATGGGGCCGACCTTCCAGTCGCCGGCGCGGATGGCGGCGGTCTCGTCCAGGAAATCGGGCCGCTCGCCCATGTCGAAGCGCGCCTGGCGCTCCAGCCTGAGGTCGAGCAGCTCCCGCCGCTGGGCGTCGAACTTGCGGTGCAGTTCCGCGAGCAGGGTCAGCGCCTCTGGCGTCAGCACCTCTTCGCCGCGCGGCGGGAGGGTTCCGATCTCCTCCGCCGCGCCAACCGGCCTTTCCACAGCGCCATAAGCCATGGCTCACCTCCGAGCGCCCCAGCATAGGCCCTTGCGGGCGCCCCGAGGAAGCCTGCGCCTCAGAACTCCAGTTCGATGACCGTGTCGGGCAGCTGGTTATGGTCGCCGGGCTGTCGCGGGCAGTGGGCGGCCAGGATGTCGGTCGCCCGGCCGATGGCGCGCACGAAGCCGTCGCCGGGGTCGTTCGCCCTCATGCCGGCGACCAGGGCGTCGACCACCGATTTCCATTCCGCCGCCCCGACCTTGGACGCCACCCCGTCGTCGGCCAGGACGATGGCCTGGCGCTCGCCCAAGGACGCGAAGATCAGGACGCCGGTGTCGTGGTCGGTCAGGTGATAGGCGCGGGTCATGAACTGCTCGAGCGCCCGCCGGTGCACCCGCTCCCGCTTCAGCGCCCTTGGGGTCAGGAGCCGCCGGACGCCGGGGATCGAGACGACCAGGGCCACGACCACGAACAGCGCCGCCTGCAGCACCGCATAGGCGATCAGCGCCCGGCCGATGGCGCCGTCCGCGCCGCCGGCGTTGGCGTCGATCCAGCCGCCGGTCAGCAGGGTCACGAGCTGCGGTCCCAGCCCCAGCAGCAGCGCCGCCAGCGGCGGGATCAGGGCGATGGCCGCGGCCCAGACCAGGGGCACCTCCCAGTATTCAGAGCACTCGCGGGCCAGGACGCTGACGATCTCGCCCGAGGTGCGCCTCTCGGCCTCGTCGACGGCCGCCTTGATGCGGTCGTGGTCGGATTGGCTCAGCAGCATCTCACCAGCTCCCCGAAGCGCCGCCGCCGCCGAACGAGCCGCCGCCGCCGCTGAAACCGCCCCCGCCGAAGCCGCCGCCTCCGCCGAAGCCTCCGCCGCCCTGGCCCCAGCCGCGCGAGCCCGACGAGAAGATCAGCGGCAGCAGCCACCAGGACGACAGCCCGCCGGCGCCGCGGCGCCGGCCGCCCAGGGCGCCCACGAAGGCCGACAGCACCCAGAACAGGATCACCACGGTGAAGATGATCGAGACCGGCGACTCGTGATGCCGGCGCACCGGCGCGGCCTCGGCCTGGGCCACGTTCTGGCGAGCCTGTTCGTCGGGCAGGCCGAGCTGCTGGACGATGGCCGCGGTCCCGTCGACGACGCCGCCCTGGACATCGCCGGCGCGGAATCTGGGCAGCACCTTCTCCTGCAGGATCACGCTGGAGAGGGCGTCGGTCAGCACCGGCTCCAGGCCGTAGCCGACCTCGATGCGCACCTTGTGCTCGGAGGGGACGATGATGAACAGCGCGCCGTTGTTCTGCCCCTTCTGGCCGATGCCCCAGGCGCGGCCGAGCTGGTAGCCGTAATCGTCGATGGCGTCGCCCTGCAGCGAGGGCAAGGTGACCACCACCACCTGCCGCCCGGTCTTGGCCTCCAAGTCGGCGAGCTCGGAGGTCAGCTGCTGCTGGGCGGCGGCCGACAGCACATGGGCCTCATCCACCACCCGCCCGGTCAAGGGCGGGAAGGTCGGCGCGGCATGGGCGGCGGCCAGCGTGACGAGGGCGAACAGGAAGGCGAACGCAGCGGCCGTCAGCTCCCTTCCCGGCCGGCGGCCGGGCTTCCCCGCGGCGCTCATTTCGCAGCCGGAGCGGAGGAGGCGTAGCCGAGGTTGAAGCTCACCGCCGGAGCGTTCTGCGCGGTCGGGGTGGCCTCGAACGGCTGCATCGGCCGTTCGGCGCCGTACATGGTCTTGGCCCAGATCACGGTCGGGAAGACCCGCAGGGTGGTGTTGTAGTCCTGCACCGCGGCGTTGTAGTCGCGCCGCGCGATCTCGATCCGGTTCTCGGTGCCCTCGAGCTGGGACTGCAGGGTCAGGAAGTTCTCGTTGGACTTCAGGTCCGGATACTTCTCGGACACCACCATCAGCCGGCCGAGGGCGCCGGACAGCGAGTTCTGGGCGGCCTGGTAGCGCTGAATGGCCTGGGGATCGCTCAGCTTGGACGGATCGACGGTGACCTGGGTCGCCCGGGCGCGGGCGCTGATGACGTCCACCAGCACCGCGTGCTCCTGCTGGGCGTTGGCCTGGACGGTGGCGACCAGGTTCGGGATCAGGTCGGAGCGGCGCTGGTAGGCGGCCTGCACGTTGGCGAAGGCGGCCCTGGCCGCTTCCTGCTTGGACGGGATGGCGTTGACCCCGCAACCCGCCAGCAACACGGGCAGCAGGGCCAGGGCGACAAGGCGAAGCACGCGGGAGGCTGATCTGTTCACCGGCGGTCTCTCCAGAGGCTTGGGGCGCGGTATGGCCGAGCTTGTGCGAATAGATGGGGAGCGCGCGCGCGGGCGGAAGCCCTGCGCCTCAGGCAAGCTGCTTTTGGTAGATGCGGTAGGTCTTGTAGCGGTCCGATCCGGCGGCCTCGATGATGGCCCGCATCGGCTTGTTGTCCTCGAGGATCCACGACATCTCGACCTCCTGGATGCCGGCCTTCAGGGCCTCCGAGCGCATCTTGTCGATCAGCAGGAAGGGCAGAAGCTGGCCGCGGAAGTCGCGGGCGAACTTGCGCTTCACCCCCATCAGCGGCACGCGGCCGCTCTTCACGCCCGAAACCTTCAGCCGCCACAGCAGCGTGGCCCAGCCGAACGGCAGGAGCTTGCCGCCGAGGTCGCGGATCGCCTCGTTGACGTTGGGCAGGCAGACGCCGAAGCCGGCGGACTCTCCGTCGATGTCGGCGAACCAGACCAGCTTCTCGTTGATCACCGGCCGCATCGACTTGGCGAGCTGGCGCGTCTCGGCCTCGGTGATCTCGGTATGGCCCCAGTTGTCCGACCAGGCGTCGTTCATGATGTCGGTCATGGCCCGGACCTCGGGCTCGTAGTTCTTGAAGTTCAGCTGGCGCAGGCTGATTCCGGCGGGGATGGCGCGGTCCACCCGCCGGCGCACGGCGGGGGGGAAGTCGGCGGCGGTCGCGACCTTGTAGGCGTAGACGTCCTTGATCTTGGCATAGCCCTGCGCCTCGATGCGGCCGGCGACGTGGGGCTGGTCGTGGCCCATCATCACCATCGGCGGGGTGTCGAAGCCCTCGACCAGAAGGCCGGTCTCCTCGTTGATCGACAGGTTGAAGGGTCCCAGCGCCAGCCTGACGCCGCGCTCCCTCAGCCAGGCCTCGGCCACGGCGAACAGGGCGGCGAACACCTCCGGATCGTCCTCGGCGTGGATCATGCCGAAGTAGCCGGAGGGATTGCTGGGATCGCTGGGCGCCAGATGGTCGATCTGGGCGCTGATCCGGCCGACGTCCCGGCCGTTCCGGCGCGCGATCCAGAGCTGGGCGTCGGTGTGCTCGAACAGGGGATTGGTCTTGGGGGTGAGCGCTTCCATGCGCTCCATGATCAAGGGCGAGACCCAATGGGGATCCTTGGCCGCCAGCCGCATCGGCACTTTCACGAAGCGCTGCTTCTCGGCCTCGGTCCTCACCGGCACGATCTCGACCGCCCCCATGCGCCTCTCTCCCCTCTATCCTTCCGCCGACAGTAATACGGTCACGGCCAGGGCCGTGAAGGCCACCGGCGCGCTCCAGGCCGCCAGCACCGGCGGCAGGGCGCTGGTCTCGCCGAGCGCGGTCAGGAGGCCGTCGGCCACCAGGAACAGCAGGCCCGAGGAGAGGCCGAACAGCAGGAGCCTCACGGCCTGGTCGCTCCTCAGGCTCGACAAGGCCGCCGGCGCCGACAAGAGCAGCATGACGATGGCCCCCAGGGGCTCGGCGAAGGTGCGGTTCAGGCGGGTCTCGTAGTAGCCCGGACTTCGGTCGGACGGCCCCGCGCCGGACACCGCCCCATAGGCGGCGCTGAGCGAGACGTCCTGGCCGGCCCGGATCAGCCGCTGCAGGGCGCCGGAGGTGAGCGGGGTGGTCCAGTCCTGGTCGGTGGGCGGGCTGACGTCGGAATGGTCCTCGAGGACCTGGGTCACCACCGCGCCGTGCAGACGCCAGCCGCTGGGCTGGGCCGTGGCCAGGGGCGCGGCGACTTCCTGGACCAGGTTCCGGTTGGCGTCGCGGCGATAGATGCGCAGGTCGTGCAGGGTGCGCCCGTCCTCGGAGTCAGAACCGACCATGACCAGGTCCGGGCCCAGCCGGAACCAGTGCGGCTTGGCCGGCTTGGCCTGGGAGGGCGGGGCGGTGACGACCATCCAGTGGGTGAGGGCGTCCTGGGTGCGCGGCGCCACCTCGGCGGCGACGGCGAAGTCCAGCAGCGCAACGCCCACGGCGACGGGGAGCATCATCCTCAGCACCCGGTAGATGTTCGCGCCGGTGGCCCGGATCACCACCATCTCGCTGGTGCGCGCCATCTGGGTGAAGGTGAACAACGATCCCACCAGCACGCTCAGCGCCGCCACCTGCTGGAAGTCGCCGGGCAGGCGCAGCAGGGCGTAATGGCCGATCCCGGCGATGCCCTGGCCGCGCTCGAGGATCTGGGTGGTGACGTCCAGCAGCTCCAGCACCTGAGCCAGGCAGACCAGCACCACCGCCGCCACCACGGTGCGGGTCAGGAGCAGGCGGAAGACGTAGCGGTCGAGCGTCAAGAGGTGGCGCCTGCGGGTTCCTGGGCGAACAGCTCGCGCGCCCAGTGCACCGCGTCGCCGATGGCGGCCACGGCGCGGGTGATGGGGGTGTCGCCCGGCCGTTTCAGGCTGGACAGGAAAAGCCAAAGGCAGATGCCGATGAACACCACCGCGATGCCGCCGATGGCGGGCCCCGGTTCGACCCGGCCGGTGTTGGACAGGCCCTGGGCCATCTGGATGGCGTGGTGGAAGCCGATCAGCACGACGCCGGCCAGGATCAGGCCCGGCGCCCGGCGTCCGCGCTTGGAGGCCATGCCGAGCGGGATCGCCAGCAGCGGCAGGAAGGGCACCGACAGCGAGCGGGCGAGCCGCCCGTAGAGCTCGGCCGCCACCGCGCGCTTGTTAAGCACCGAGGTCTTGGACCTGAGCTCGTGGGCCAGCTCCAGAAGGGTGAGCTCTCCGGGATCGCCGCCGCGCGCGCCCATGCCCTGGTCGCCCCCCACCGGTTCGGCGGCGCTGATGTTGTTGAAGTGCACCACCCGTCCCGCCTGGCCCTTGGGCTGGTCGAGCTCCAGGCCGCTGGAGGCGCTGAGCTGCACCAGCCGGCCGTTGGCCGCGACGTTGAGCACGCCCGACTTGGCGGTGGTGATCTGCTCGCCGCCGTCCGGTTTCAGCCGGCGGATGAACACGCCCTGCAGGTCGCGGCCGTTCATGCTGACGCGGTCGGCGGTGATGGTGAAGCCGTGGCCCGGATCGACGAACACCTCCGGCTGCAGCTGGGCGTTCCAGCCCGCGTTGATCGCCGCGTTCAGCACCGCCTCGTAGGCGTAGCGGCCGTAAGGCTGCAGGAAGCCGAACAGCAGCAGGCTCAGACAGGCGAACACCAGGCCCAGGTAGATGAACGGCTGGGCCAGGCGGCTGATCGAGACGCCGCTGGCCAGGAGGGCGTCGATCTCGTTGCCGTCCCCGAGCCGGGCCACGATGATGAAGATGGCCACGAAGAACGACGCCGGCAGCGACAGGCCCAGGTAGTAGGGCGCGATGTTGATGGTCAGCTGCACCACGAAGCCCACGTGGGCGCCGTTTTCCACCAGCTGGTTGATGATGTGCAGCACCCGCTCCAGCAGCTGGGCGACCAGGGTCACCACGATGCAGCCCAGGATTGGCCGGGCCATCAGCTCCAGCATATAGCGGTCCATCTTGAGGGAACGGATCACGCCGTGCCCCGCGCGTGCGTCGGAAGCTCGGCCGCGCCGGCCGTCGATGCGATGAGGGGATCGAAAAGCAATCTGGCGCCTGGCCTTGAAATCGGCGCGCACCATAGGGAGGGCGCGGCTTCGACGGAAGCCCTCGCGGCGAGGCCCGGGGCTGGCTCTAGCTCCAGGGGACGCTGGTGCGGGGAATGGGCAGGCCGGCGCCGAGCACCGCGCCTGCGGCGCCCAGGAGGATGGCGGCGCGCCAGCCGCGCGCCGGCGAGGATCGCGCGGCGGCCTCGGGAAGCGCCGCCTGCAGCATCGGCTCCAGCACGCGCCGTCTGAAGTCGGCGATCAGGCCGGGGTCGGAGACGACGCCCAGCAGTTCCTCCTCGATCCAGTAGCTGACGAAGTCGAAGTTCGACGAGCCCAGCACCAGGCGTCGTCCGTCGATCAGCAGGCCCTTCAGGTGGATCATCTCGCGCGTCAGCCGCACCTTCAGGCCGCTGCGGGCGGCGAACCACAGGATGTAGTCCCTGACGATGGGCTTGTTGTTGTCCAGCGGCGTGATCAGCGTCACGTCCACGCCCCGCGCGGCCGCGCGGGCCAGGGCGTCGGTGAACGGGAAGGTCAGATAGGGGCTGATGACCGAGATGTCGTGCCGGGCGGCGTCGATGGCGGCGAGGATCTCGCGGAAGCGGGCGTGGTTGTCGCGGCCGTCCAGCCCATAAAGCGCGATGTCGCCGAGCTCGGCGCTCCACGAACGCCCCCGGCCCTGCCAGGTCGCCTCGAAATCCGCCGCCAGGGCGTCGCTGACGGCTGCATCCTCGATGCGCAGCATCAGGTCGTGCCAGGCGAAATTGTGATCGCTGAAATTTATGCCACCCAAATAGGCCGCATTGTCCGTGACGATGAGC
Organism: Caulobacteraceae bacterium; assembly: GCA_025450315.1. Taxonomy (GTDB): domain Bacteria; phylum Pseudomonadota; class Alphaproteobacteria; order Caulobacterales; family Caulobacteraceae; genus JANWHQ01. The sequence goes on along the minus strand of JANWHQ010000162.1, from coordinate 7,019 downwards.
TTCTTGTGGTTTCGGAAAGCGAAGCCGATCAGAAGAGGGCCGGCGGGGTTGGTCACGCGCACGCCGACGCCGGCCGAACACATCTGATCGAACATGCCGCGCGTCGCCTGGAGCTCCGCGCGAAAGTCGGGATCGAGGAGATTATGCGGCGAGAAGACGAAGCGGTCGCTGATGGCGAAGCGCGTGTAATCGTCCACCAGCACGCGGCGATCCTCCGCCGCGCTGGCCATGACGCCCCGGGCGACGCCGAGGCCGGCCCGATCGCCTTCGAAGGTCATGGCCTGCACCAGGACCCGCCGCCGGGCCGTGGCCATGTCGGCCTCGGCCGCCGCCATGAAGGCGCGAGATCCCACCAGGAGCGTGAATTTCGGCAAGGAATTCTCCGGCCTGTTGCAATCTTGGCCTGCGCGGTTGCCCAAGTCGCCCCGCCGCCGTTAGAAGCCGCCCATGCCTGACGGCGGGGCATACCAGCGATTCGGCGACAAGCCTCGCCCTCGCATTATGCTCTTGGCGCCCTCGATGCACGGCGGGGGCGCCGAGCGCGTCGTGGCGCACCTGATCAACACCTGCGACCCGAGCCAGGTGGACGTCCGCCTGGGTCTTCTGCAGGCGACCGGGCCCTATCTCGCCGACGTCGACCCCTCCAGGGTGGACATCGCGCCGATCGGCCGCGACTGGGTCCGCTACGAGGGCGACAATTCCAGTTTCTACAAGCCGCACCGGCTGATCCTGGGGGGTCTCCTGGCCCCGACCAACGTCGCGGCGATGGTGCGCGCCTTTCGCCCCGACGTGATGGTCAGTTTCCTGAAGGGGATGAACGTCATCGCCTATGCCGCCCGCGCCGGGCTCGGGCCCCGGCCGCCGCGCTGGATCGCGCGCGAGGGCAACAACACCGACGTGGTGATCGACGACGAGGTGAGGAACGCGCTGGGCCGCAGCCTGGTGAAGACCCTGGTGCGCCGCTGTTATCGCGCAGCCGACTGCGTCCTGGCCAACTCCCACGAGATGGCGCGGGGGCTCGAGCGCAATCTCGGCGTCCCCCACGCGCGCCTCAGGGTGATCCACAATCCGATCGACGTGGACCAGATCCAGCGGAAGGCCCTCGAACCCCTGCCGGAGATCGAAGGCCGCCGCTTCGTGGTCACCGCCGGGCGGCTCGAGCACCAGAAGGCGCATGACCTCCTGATCGAGGCCTTCGCCTCCAGCCCCGCCTGCCGGGGCCTGGAGCTGGTCATCCTGGGCAAGGGCAGCCTGGAGGCCCAGCTGAGGGCCCAGGCCGCCGCCCTGGGGGTCGGGAACCGGGTGCATTTCCCGGGCTTCGTGGCCAATCCCTGGGCCTATTTCGCCCGCGCGGCGCTGTTCGTGCTGCCCTCGCGCTGGGAAGGCTTCCCGACCGTCGTGGCCGAGGCCCGGGCCTGCGGCGTCCCGGCCCTGGTCACCGACTGCGACTTCGGCCCCAGCGAGATCGTCGAGCACGGCCATTCCGGCTGGGTGGTCCCGACCGACGACCTCGCCGCCTTCCGCTCGGCCATGGAGATGATGCTGTCGCAGCCCGAGATGGCGGCCGCCTTCGCCGCGCGCGGCCGGCGCCGCGTGGCCGACTTCGGCGTCGGGGCGATGGTGGAGGCCTACACCGCCCTGTTCGTCGAACAGACCGTCGAGCATCGCGCGGGCCTGGCCCGCGCCGGCCAGCTGCGGCTGGCCGAGGCCTAGGGCCGGCTTCAGACCCCGATTTTGTCGCGTCGCTGTCGCCAGGCCGTCGCCTTGGCGTCACCGCTTCTGCTCGGGCTCGAGCAGTCGGTCCGCGCCTTCATCAAGCCGACGCGAAGCTGTCGCCGGACCTGCATCAAGTTATCGCGCGGCTGTCGCCGAGGCTTCTTGCCTTCGTCACCGACGCTGCACGGCCCTGTCAAACGCCTTTGGCATGGGTTCGTCAGGGCGTGCAGGGGTCGAACAGGCTCCCTCCGCCGAGGACTGAGGGGACCCATGTCTGACAAGCAGAAACTCGCCGCCGGCGCGGCGACGACGGCGCTCGCCCTGGCGATGCTGACCGCCGCAGGACCCGCCCTGGCGCAATCCACGGCCAGCCAGGTGCAGGAACTGATCGTCACCGGCACGCGCACGCCGCCGTCGACCAACGGCCAGGCGGTCAGGGTGAACGAGGCCAAGGACGTCTCGATCATCACCCAGCAATTCATCAAGACCCAGCCGCCGAGCCAGAACATCGGCCAGCTGATCAACTTCATGCCGGGCGTCAGCAATTCAACCGAGGATCCGGGCGGCTTCAACAGCGGCGACCTGCGGATCCACGGCTTCGAATGCAACTCTTCCGGCGGTCACATCGCCGTCGCCATCGATGGCGCGCCGGTGACCGACACCGGCAACTACGCCTGCTACTTCGGCGAATACATGATCGGGGAGCTGATTGACCACATCACGGTCAACATCGGCTCCAGCGACGTGGACAACCCCTCGGCCTCGGCCCTGGGCGCCTCGATCAACGTCGTCACCAAGACGCCCCCGAAGGACTTCGGGATGGTCGGCAAGATGAGCTACGGCAGCTACAACTACGCCCGCGGCTATGGCGAGATCGACACCGGCGAAATCGGGCCCTGGGGGACCACCGCCTTCTTCGCCGGCGAATATGGCCGGGAGGACAACTTCAAGGGACGCCCCGGAGACTCGATCCGCTGGGATCTCAACGGCAAGATCTACCAACCGCTGAACGGCGCCGACTTCATCAGCGTCGTTGCCAACTACTTCCAGGAGCGGCAATACCCGCCGTTCGACGCCTCGGCCGCGACCATCGCCGCCGCCGGCGACCCCTACTTCGACGGCGACAATTACACCTGGGCGCCCGAAACGGCGGTCGCGGGCCACGCCGACACCGTGCCCAGCCCGGCGGTCCATCCGGGCAGCAGCGACGCCAACTACTGGCTGCTGTTCCCCAATCCGGTGAACTTCTTCTCGGCCCGCGGGCAGTCGCAGTTCGATCTCGGCCACAACCTGACCTTCACCTTCGACCCGACCTTCTTCTACACCCTCGCCAACGGCGGGGGCGGCACGACGCTCAGCGAAAAGGACAAGCGCCTGATCGGCTCGAGCTCGGCGACGGGCGTGGACCTGAACGGCGACGGCGACGTCCTGGACTCGGTGGTGGCCTATGGGCCCAGCAACACCGAGACCTATCGCTACGGCCTGACCACCTCGCTGCTCTATGACCTGAACGAGGAAAACCACTTCCAGCTGGCCTACACCCTGGACTACGGCCATCACCGGCAGACGGGCGAGTACACCACGGTGGATCCCATCACCGGCGATCCCAACGACGTCTTCGGCGCCAAGCCTGGCTACGGCGCGCCCATCGTCGGTGCCGACGGTTCGTTGCTACGCAAGCGCGACCGCCTGTCGATCGCGATGCTGAACCAGATCTCCGCCAACTATATCGGCAAGTTCCTGGACAACCGGCTGCACATCAACATCGGCATCCGCGCGCCCTTCTTCGAGCGCGACGTCAACCAGTATTGCTACACCTACAACGGCACCAGCGCCTTGTGCGACACCGTCGACTCCTCGTCGGTCCAGGCCGCCTACAACGCCGACCTCGCCGCCCATCGCGCGGCCGGGGCTTCGGCAGCGGCTCTCGCCAACCTGCTCGGCGCCAGCATCTCGACCGGCCCCGGCGGGGCTCCGAACTTCCGCTTCCCGTTCAGCCAGACCTTCCACTTCCAGGCGCCGCTGCCGAACGTGGGGGTCAGCTACCGCCTCACCGACGAGAACCTGATCTATGCGTCCTACGCCCGGGGCTTCGCCGCGCCGAAGACGGACGACCTCTACACCTCGACCAACATCACTGTGACGCCTGAGATCAGCGACAACTTCGCCGTGGGCTATCGCTTCCAGACCAGCCGCGTCACCTTCTCGGTCAGCGGCTACTACGACTTCTTCCAGAACCGCATCGTCCAGTCCTACGACCCGACGGACCCGACCCTCAGCATCGATCGCAACGTCGGCAATGTGCACGTGAAGGGCGTCGACCTGGAAGCCGGCGTGACGCCCATCGACGGCCTCAACATCTACGCCAGCGCCAACTTCAACAAGAGCGAGCTCGAGTCGAACTACGTCCTCACCACCAAGGGGGTGACCTTCGATCTGCCGACCAAGGGCAAGGAACTGGTGATGACGCCCGACCGCACCTTCGCCGCCCGCGCCAGCTACGACATCGGCGACTTCACCTTTGGCGGCGAGGTCAAGTACATCAGCTCGCGCTTCATCTCCGACACCAACGACGCCAGCATCCCGGGCTATGCGGTGTTCGGCCTCGACGCCAGGCTGAAGCTCCCACAGCTGCAGGGCAGCTACCTGCAGGTCAACGTGCAGAACCTGTTCGACAAGTACTACTTCTCGCGCTCGACCACGGTTTCCAACAGTGTGGCCTACCCCATCCCAGGGACGGCCCCGACCTACGCGCCTTCGACGAACTTCCTCTACGTCGGGGCGCCGCGGACGATCCAGGCGACCGTGGGCTTCCAGTTCTGATCTGGTCGTCATAACCGGGACGGAAGGGGCGGTCCTCGGGCCGCCCTTTTCTCTTGGGGCTTGATCCGGCTCCGACGGCGCCCCACTTGGCGTCCGCCTTCGGCCCTGATCGCCAAGTGGGGAAGTGAATGAGCCTGACCGTTCCAGCCGAATGGGCGCCGCACAAGGCCATGTGGCTGGGCTTCCCGAGCCATGCGGAGCTGTGGCTGGAGGACCTGGAGCCCGCCCAGGCCGAGGTCGCGGCCCTGGCCCGGGCCCTGGCCGGTCCCGGCGGCGAGCGCGTGCGGCTGATGGTCTGCGGCGAGGCGGCGCAAGACGCCGCGCGCGCACGGCTGGGCGATGTCCCCGGCGTCGAGATCGTGCCCGGCCGCTTCGGCGATATCTGGCTTCGCGACACCGGCCCGATCTTCCTGGGGCCCGACCACGCCGCCTCGTTCCGCTTCAACGGCTGGGGCGGCAAGTACGTGCTGGAGGGCGACGAGGCGGTGGCGGCCCAGATCGCCGGCCACGCCGGGGCGGGCCTTCTGCCGCACGGCTTCGTGCTGGAGGGCGGGGCGATCGACCACGACGGGGCCGGCACGGTCTTGACCACCCGCCAGTGCCTGCTCAACGCCAACCGCAACTCCGGCTGGGACCACCTGGCCGCCGAACAGGCGCTGGCTTCTGCGCTCGGCGCGCGCAAGGTGTTGTGGCTGGGCGAGGGGCTGATGAACGACCATACCGACGGCCACGTCGACAACCTCGCCCGTTTCGTGGCGCCGGGCGTGGTCGCCTGCCCGATGGGCTATGGCCGCAACGATCCGAACGCCGACGCCTACAACGCCGCCGCCCGCGACCTGGGCGCCATGACCGACGCCGACGGCCGCAAGCTGAAGGTGGTGCGCATCCCTTCTCCCGGCCGGGTCGCCGACGAGGACGGCGAGGTCGTGGCCGCCTCGCACATGAACTTCCTGATCGCCAACGACGCGGTGATCGTCCCGCTCTACGGCGACGAGCACGCCGGCGCCCTGGCGCTGGAGGCGCTGGCCTTGCTGTTCCCCGGCCGCGAGGTGATCGGCCTTCCCTCCCGCGCCATCCTGACCGGCGGGGGCTCGTTCCACTGCATCACCCAGCAGGAGCCGGCCTGATGGCGCGCACCCTGACCGTCGCCGCTGTGCAGGCCGCCTTCGGCGAGGACATGGCCGCCAACATCGCCCGCGTGGCCGAGCTGGTGCGCGAGGCGGCGGCCGTGGGCGCCCAGGTGATCCTGCCGCCCGAGCTGTTCCAGGGCCCCTATTTCTGCGTCAGCCAGGAGGAACGCTGGTTCTCCACCGCCTATCCGTGGCGCGAGCATCCCTGCGTCGCCGCCCTGGCGCCCCTGGCGGCCGAGCTCGGCGTCGCCATCCCGGTCTCGATCTTCGAGAAGGAAGGGCCGCACTATTTCAACAGCCTGGTGATGCTGGACGCCGACGGCGCCGCGCTCGGCGTCTACCGCAAGAGCCACATCCCCGACGGTCCGGGCTACCAGGAGAAGTACTATTTCCGGCCCGGCGACACCGGCTTCAAGGTGTGGCCGACGCGCTTCGGCCGCATCGGCGTCGGCATCTGCTGGGACCAGTGGTACCCCGAGGCCGCCCGGGCCATGACCCTTATGGGCGCCGAGGCGCTGTTCTATCCGACCGCCATCGGCTCGGAGCCCCACGACGCCTCGCTCGACACCAAGGATCCCTGGCGCAGGGCCATGCAGGGCCATGCGGTCTCCAACGTGATCCCGGTGGTGGCGGCCAACCGCACCGGCTTCGAGCCTGGCGCCGGCGGGGGGCAGAACTTCTATGGCTCGAGTTTCATCGCCGACCATCGCGGGGAACTGGTCGCCGAGCTGGGACGCGAGGACCAGGGCGCCATCGTCGCCAGTTTCGATCTCGACTTCCTGGCCACCCACAGGGCCGCCTGGGGCTTCTTCCGTGACCGGCGGACCGATCTCTACGAGGCGCTCGGGCCCGCCAAGGCGTTCGAGCGGTGATCCGGACCCAGCGGCTTCTGCTGCGCCGCTGGACGGACGCGGACCTCGAGCCCCTCGCGGCGATCAACTCCGATCCCGAGCTCGCCTACTGGCTGGGCGGCCCCCAGTTCGCCGGGCATCCCGCCCAGGTCCAACGCTATAACGAGGTCATCGACCGGCATGGGTTCGGACGCTTCGCCGTGGAGCGATTGGAGGACGGCGCGCTGCTCGGCGCGGTCGGCCTGATGCCGATCTTCGCCGGCCTGCCGGTCTCGGGCTTCGAGATCGGCTGGCGCATCGCCCGGCCGCAATGGGGCCGCGGCTACGCCAGCGAAGCGGCCGGCGCGGCCCTGGATCACGCTTTCGCCCGGGGCCTGGAGGAGATCCTCGCCTTCACGGCGGAGACGAACGTCCGCTCGCGCAGGGTGATGGACCGGCTGGCGCTGGTGCGGGAGCCGGGGCGGGACTTCGACCACCCGGCGCTTGGCGAGGACGATCC
>JANWHQ010000161.1 GCA_025450315.1 Caulobacteraceae bacterium | reverse complement strand
GCCGCGGCGGCGCTCGGCGCGGTTTACGGCGGCGCCACCGTCTGCGCCTGGTATCCTATCACCCCCTCCTCCTCGCTCGCCGACGCCTTCACCAGCTATTGCCGGCGCCTGCGGGTCGATCCCGTCACCAAGAAAAACAACTTCGCCATCGTGCAGGCCGAGGACGAGATCGCCGCCGTCGGCATGGTGATCGGTGCGGGCTGGAACGGCGCGCGCGCCTTCACCGCCACCTCGGGTCCCGGCATCTCGCTGATGCAGGAGTTCGTGGGCCTGTCCTATTTCGCCGAGATCCCGGCGGTGATCTTCGACGTCCAGCGCGGCGGCCCCTCCACCGGCATGCCCACCCGCACCCAGCAGTCCGACCTCCTGCTCGCCGCCTCCGCCTCGCACGGCGACACCAAGCACGTGCTGCTGTTCCCGGAGGATCCGCGCGAGTGCTTCGAATTCGGGGCTCTGGCCTTCGACCTGGCCGACCGGCTGCAGACCACCGTCTTCGTCATGCTCGACCTCGACATCGGCATGAACGACTGGCTGTGCCGCCCCTTCGCCTGGGACGCCGACCGGAAGCTCGACCGGGGCAAGGTGATGACCGCCGAGGAGCTGGACGCCGCCCGGGAATTCGGCCGCTATCTCGACGTCGACGGCGACGGGATCCCCTGGCGCACCCTGCCGGGGACCCACCCGTCCAAGGGCAGCTACTTCACCCGCGGCACCTCACGCGACCGCTACGCCCGCTACACCGAAGAGGGCGGCGCCTATGTCGACAACATGCAGCGGCTGCTGCGCAAGTTCGACACCGCCCGCGCCCTGGTCCCGCCGCCGCTGCGCCGCGACAGCGGCCGGCCCGGCGCGCACGGGGTGATCTATTTCGGCTCGACCGCGCCGGCGATGCACGAGGCGCTCGACGCCCTGGCGGCCGAAGGCGCGCCGCTGGACGCCCTGCGCGTGCGGGGTTTCCCGTTCCCGGATCAGGTCTACGACTTCGTGCGCGAGCACGAGCTGGTGTTCGTGGTCGAGCAGAACCGCGACGCCCAGTTCAGGGCGCTGTTGATCAACGAGGGCGGCATCGATCCGGAGAAGCTGGTCCCGGTGCTGCACTACGACGGCACGCCGATCACCGGACGCTTCATCACCTCGCAGATCTCGGCCCTGACCCACGCCCGCGCGGGCAAGCCCCAGAGGCACGCCGCCGAATGACCTACATCGTCAAGCCCAGGCTGCATCACCCGGACCTGCCCAAGAACCGGCTGGGCTTCACCCACCGCGACTACGAGGGCTCGGTCTCGACCCTCTGCGCCGGGTGCGGGCACGACTCCATCTCCGGCGCGATCATCCAGGCCTGCTTCGAGCTGGACCTGGAGCCCCACCGCATCGCCAAGCTGTCGGGCATCGGCTGCTCGTCCAAGACCCCGACCTATTTCCTGGGGGCCTCGCACGGCTTCAACACCGTGCACGGACGCATGCCCTCGGTGCTCACCGGCGCCAACCTGGCCAACCGCGAGCTGATCTATCTGGGCGTCTCCGGAGACGGCGATTCCGCCTCCATCGGCCTTGGCCAGTTCGCCCACGCCATCCGCCGGGGCGTGAACATGGTCTACGTCGTCGAGAACAACGGCGTGTACGGCCTGACCAAGGGGCAGTTCTCCGCGACCGCGGACCGCGGCTCCAGGTCCAAGAAGGGCCAGGTCAACCACGACGCCCCCATCGACCTGGTGGCCATGGCGCTGCAGCTGGGGGCCAGCTTCGTGGCGCGCAGCTTCTCGGGCGACAAGGCCCAGCTGACGCCCCTGATCAAGGCGGCCCTGGTGCACAAGGGCTCGGCCTTCATCGACGTCCTGAGTCCCTGCGTGGCCTTCAACAACCACCCCGGCTCGACCAAGAGCTTCGACTATGTGCGCGAGCACAACGAGGCGGTGAACCGGCTGGACGTCATCGAGCCGCGCGCGCCCATCGCCATCGACCAGGAGCCGGGCACGGTCGAGCTGGTCACCCAGCACGACGGCTCGGTGCTGCGCCTGCGCAAGGTCGCGGCCCACTACGATCCCTCCGACCGCATCCACGCCATGGCCTATCTGCAGGAGCGCCAGGCCGAGGGCGAGATCGTCACGGGCCTGCTCTACGTCGAGCCCGATCCCGAGGAGATGCACGACTACCTGGGCACCGTGGACCGGCCGCTGAATCGCCTGGGCGACGACGAACTCGTGCCGGGCGCGGCGGCCCTGGACGCCCTGAACGCCGCGCTGCGGTAGGGCTTGCTCCTTCATTCTGCACCGTCATGGCCGGGCTTGTCCCGGCCACCCATGATCACTTCGCTGCTCCAGCGTGCATGGATCGGCGGGACAGGCCCGCCGATGACGGTGAGAAGGGCCGGTGGCCGGGATGACAACGCGAGGGGAGGCCCTTATCACCATCCCCGACGATCAGGAGACCGCCATGAGCGACGCCGCCACGACGACCAAGGCCGCCCCCGGGACCGAGGGCTTCACCCGCCGGGAGATCGACGTCCGGGGGGTGCAGACGGTCTATTACGAGGCCGGCGAGGGGCCGACGGTGGTCTATTTCCACGGCGGCGGCACCTTCCACGGCATCCAGTTCGCCCGGCCGTGGACCGAGAAGTTCCACGTGATCCTGCCCTACCATCCGGGCTTCGGGGAATCCGCCGACGACCCGCGCATCGGCGCCATGCAGCACCTGGTGCTGCACTACCTGGACTTCTTCGAGACCCTGGGCCTCGGCAAGGTGCACCTGGTGGGCGCCTCGCTGGGCGGGCGGCTGGCGACCGAGTTCGCCATCAGCCACAACGACCGGCTGAAGAGCCTGATCCTGGCCGCGCCCGGCGGGCTGGACGTGCCCGAGCATCCCCCGGCCAACTTCTCCAAGATGTCGCCCGAGGAGATGTTCATGGCGCTGAGCGCCAACCAGGGCTTCCTGGCGCCGTTCCTGCCGCCGGCCGTGCCGCCGGAGCTGTTCTTCCAGCAACGGGCGCGCGAGGGCCAGGCGTCGGGCAAGGCGATGATGTCGCCCACCAGCCTGGATCACTGGATGCACCGCATCACCGTCCCGTGCCTGCTGCTGTGGGGCAAGGAGGACCAGATCCTGCCGGTGGGCCGGGTCAAGGCCTGGACCGACCGCCTGCCCAAGGCCACCACCCTGCGCATCTTCAAGGACGTCGGCCACCTGACCATGGACGAGTCCCCCGAAGCGGTGAAGGTCGCCGAGAACTTCATGCTCTCGGTCGAGCAGAAGGCGATGCCGTAGGCTCGGTGCGTGGTTCGAGACGCGGGCCTGGAGGCCCGCTCCTCACCATGACGACCTCATCAGCTCAAACCTCGTCATCCTGAGGAGGCCGCGCTGGCGGCCGTCTTGAAGGACGCAGGGCTATTCCGCCGCCTTCAGGCCCAGGCGCCGGCCGTCGTAGCGCTCCCTGAGCGGCTGCCACCAGTCGCGGCGGTTCAGGTACCAGTCGACGGTGCGCTGCAGGCCCGTCTCGAACGCCGTCTTCGGCCGCCAGCCGAGCTCCTCGCCGATGCGGCCGGGATCCACGCCATAGCGCCGGTCGTGGCCGGGGCGGTCGGGCACGAAGGTGATCAGGCCGCGGCGGGGGCCGGACGGCAGGGGCGCGGCCGCCGCGTCGACCAGGTCGCAGATCGCCTGCACCACCTGCAGGTTGGTCCGCTCGCTCATGCCGCCGATGTTGTAGCTGGCCCCGGGCGCGGCCTTCAGCAGCATCAGGTGCAGGGCCTCGGCGTGGTCCTCGACGTAGAGCCAGTCGCGCACGTGGCCGCCGTCGCCGTAGACGGGCAGGGGACGGCCCTCCAGCGCGTTCAGGATCACCAGCGGGATCAGCTTCTCGGGGAAGTGGAAAGGGCCATAGTTGTTGGAGCAGTTCGAGATCAGCACCGGCAGGCCGTAGGTGTGCCCCCAGGCCGAGACCAGGTGGTCGGCCGAAGCCTTGGACGCCGAATAGGGCGAGCGCGGATCGTAGGGCGTGGTCTCGGTGAACAGGCCCTCCTCGCCCAGCGAGCCATAGACCTCGTCGGTGGAGATGTGCAGGAAGCGGAAGGCCTCGGCCTTGTCCGCCGGAAGGCCGCGCCAGTGCCGCGCCGCCTCCTCCAGCATCACATAGGTTCCGACCACATTGGTGGTGATGAACGGCTCGGCCGACTCGATGGAGCGGTCGACGTGGCTCTCGGCGGCCAGGTGCATGACCGCGTCGGGCCGGTGCGTCTCGAACGCCCGGCGCACGGCGTCGCGGTCGGCCACGTCGCCCTGGACGAAAGCGTAGCGGTTGGAGCCCTCGACCTCGGCCAGCGAGGCCGGGCAGGCGGCGTAGGTCAGCTTGTCGAAGTTGATCACCGAGGCGCCGGAGGCGATCAGGCGCCGGCACACGGCGCCGCCGATGAAGCCGGCGCCGCCGGTGACCAGGATCTTCGAAGGCTCTTGCGGCAAGGGGCGGTCCGGATTCTGCGGTTGGAAGGCAAGGCCTAGCCGATCCGGCCCGCGCCGGAAACCCGTTCCGGCGTCGCGGCGCGGGCGCCACAATGGCCGGGGCGACGGGAGGGACCATGCGCATCACCGGCTTTCAGGACCTGCACGCGGACGGCGGCTGGCGGACCATCTCGTTCCTGAAGATGACCACCGACGAGGGCCTGGTGGGCTGGTCGGAGTTCAACCAGACGAGCTGGAACCCGGGGCTCACCGGCGTCATCCGCCAGCTGGGCGAGGGGTTGATCGGCCGCGATCCCCAGGCCTGGGCGCGCATCGGCGCGGACCTCAGGGCCCAGACCCGCATGGTCGCCGGCGGCCTGGTCGACCAGGCCATCGCCGCCATCGAGCACTGCTGCCTCGACATCGCGGGCAAGGCGGCGGGCGTGCCGGTCCACCGGCTGTTCGGCGGGCCGCTGCGCGAGCGGATCCCGCTCTACTGGTCCCACTGCGGCTCGTTCCGCGCCACCCTGCCCGAGCTGTTCGAGCAGCGGATCGGCGGCAAGGCCGTGCGCAGCCTGGCCGACATCACCGAGCTCGGCGCGGAGGTGAAGCGGCGCGGCTACCGGGCGCTGAAGACCAATCCCATGCTGTTCGACGGCGAGCGGCCCCGGATGACCAATCCGGGCTTCCGGTCGGGGCTGGAGCTCGGCCGCAACGGCGATCCGGCCCTGTTCGATGCGATCGCCGCGCTGCTGGAAGCCTTCCGCGAGGGGGCGGGCCCCGACGTGGGCCTTCTGCTCGACGTCAACTTCGGCTTCAGCGCCGAGGCGCTGCGCCAGCTGGCCTATCGGCTGGCGCCGCTGGGCCTGTTCTGGCTCGAGGCCGACATGCATGCGCCCGAGGCCCTGGCCCAGGTGCGAAAGGCGGTCCGGACCCCCATCGCCTCGCTGGAGTCGATCTACCGGGTAAAGGGCTACCTGCCCTATCTGGAGGCTCAGGCGTGCGACGTGGCCATCATCGACATCGTCTGGAACGGCCTGCCGGAGTCGCTGAAGATCGCCCAGGCCGCCGAAGCCCGCGAGGTCAACGTCGCGCCGCACAACTTCTATGGCCACCTCGCCAGCCTGATCGGCGCCCACTTCTGCGCCGTCGTCCCCAACCTCAGGATCATGGAATACGAGGCCGACGACGTTCCCTGGCAGGACGAATTCGTCACCGCCCCGCCGGCGATCGAGAACGGCGAGCTCCTGCTGCCCGCCGGCCCCGGCTGGGGCGCCGAGGTGGTCGAAGAGGCGGTCCGCAGACATCCGCCGCGCTAGGATCAAAAGGAAAGGGCGCGGCGTTTCCGCCGCGCCCTCATGAACTTTCGAACTAGGTCGAGCGCCTAGAACCGGGCGCGGACGCCCACTTTCCAGGTCATGCCGTAGGTGTCGAAGTACACCGGGTTGGTCGGGTAGCCGTTGCCGCCCGGCGCGACCGGCGGGGCCTTGTTGAACAGGTTGTCGATGTTGCCGAACAGGGTGAAGTTCTTGGTCACGTCGTAAGAGGCGTGCAGGTTCACGTACCACGCCGACGGCACGCTGTTCTCGCTGATGCTGTTGACGTTGGTCGTGGCGTATCCCGGATCGCCCGGCGCCACCGCCAGGCCGCCGGAGAGGCTGGTGGTGGTGAACCTGCCCGGTCCCACGTAACGCACCTGCACCGTGCCGCTGAACGGCCCGGTCGAGTAGGTCACGAAGGCGTTGGCCTGCCACTTCGGCGAGGTGTTGAAGCCCCCGAAGGCGGCGGTCGGGCCCGACTGGCCGGCGTAGTTGTAGATGTTGCCGCCCAGGCCCGGGTCGATGATCAGGTCATAGAGGTACGAGGCCAGCACCCGGAAGTTCAGGCTGCCCGGCGCGTTGGCCGAGAGACGCTCCAGCGGCAGGTTGTAGTCGGCTTCGAAGTCGATGCCGCGGGTGGTGTCCTTGCCGAGGTTGACCGCCTGGTTGTTGACGTAGGAGATGCTGTGGCTGGCGTTCTGGGTCATCAGCGCGCAGAACGCCGCGTTGCCCTGGTAGCAGAGGTTGATGATGTTCTGGGCGCCGACGCCGAACGGCGGACCCACGATCGGCTGGTTGATGTAGATCTGGTACCAGTCGGCCGAGAAGTTGAAGCCCTGAAGCGGGCCCTCCTTGGGCGAGATCACCACGCCGACGGTGGTGGTGTCCGCCTTCTCGGGCTGGACCTGCAGACTGCCGCCGGTGGAGATCAGAGGCGTCTGGGTCACGACCGGCAAGCCGGCGGCCACGTACCAGGGGTTGGTGACCGTGCCGAACGGACCGCCCGCCGCCACCGCATAGCTCTGGAACAGCTCGCGGAACTGCGGCGCCCGCACGTCGCGTGAACGGGTGCCCCGGAACCTCAGCCAGTCGGTGACGTCCCAGAGGAAGTTGACCTTCCAGGTGTCGAAGTAGTGGGTCACCGAGTGGCCCGACTGGGCCGGAACCGGGAAGGAGCCCGGCTCGGTCGACTCGTCGCTGGCCTCGTTGCGGGTGCCGCGGATGGCGCCGTCGACCTCCAGGTACTTGACCAGGGGCGCGTCCTTCAGGATCGGCACGCTAAGCTCGCCGTAGCCTTCCAGCACGTCGACGGTGCCGCGGTAATCCAGGCCGTAGCTCAAGGTGTAGTACTCGTAGAACGGCTGGTCCTGCAGGTCGTGGGTCACGTCGCCGTGCTCACGCCGCCATTCGCCGCCGGCCGCCAGCTTGATGGCGCCGGCGCCCCAGCCCCCGAACAGGTCGCCGTGCACGTTTCCGGACACCACGTCCTGGGTGTAGGTCGAGTATTCCTGCAGGGTCGGGAAGGCGTAGGCGAGCGCCGCCTGGCTGGCGTTGCCCTGGCCGAACAGGTTGATCGGCTGGCAGCCGCCGTTTTCCCCCGCCAAGGCGACGTCGGCCGCCGAGTACGGCGCGCCGCTGTTGGGGTTGATCCGGCCAGGAATGCTCACGCCGCAGACGATCTGGCCGGCGCCGTTCTTCACCGCATCGGTCGCATATTGCAGCAGCTGGCCAGCCACGTTGTTGAACAGATGCTGGTCGTTCTTGTTCTGGCCGAAGGTGGCGTAGGCGTCCCACCCCCAGCTGCCGGAGATGTCGCCCTTCAGGCTGGCGACGAAGCGATAGGTGTCGTCGTTGGTCTGGTTGCGGGCCTCGACGGTGCCCAGCATGTTGCGGCCGAACTCCGCCCCGTTGCCCAGCGCGTTGGCGTAGCCGGCCTCGGCCGGCGTCAGATAGGCGTTGTCCGGCGAGATGTGGAAGCCGACGTAGACGCCGTTGCCGACTTCCAGCGCATAGGGGCCGATGGCGCCGTTGGCGACCGGATTGACGGCCACGCTGCGGGCGAACCAGCCTTCCAAGGACCCCTGGATATGGTCGGTCAGGTCGTAGTCGATGTGAGCCAGGGCCGTGTACTTGCGCACGTCCGGCTTCATGGTCGTGGTCTCGTAGGCCCCCACCGCATTGGCGTCGCCGCCCTGCTGGAAGCCGAAGAAGCCGGCGCCGGCGGCGTAGCCGCCCTGGGTGAACGGCTGCAGCGCCGATCCCGAGGCGTTGAACTGCATCAGGGGCGTGCCCGGATTGATGCAGACTCCGGGGATCGGAAGGCAGGGGATCAGCACCCCCGTCGGGGTCTGGTTCGCCGCCGTGCCGCCCGCGCCGATGATGTAGTGGGGTTGGCCGTAGCCCACCGCGCCCGGCGTGTTGAAGTTGGGGTTGGTGAACTCGGCCTCGTTGGTGGCGCACCAGCTGCGGACTTCCGAGCAGATGCCGATGTCCTCGGAGTGCTCGAACTCGCCGCCGATGATGAAGTGGCCCTTGCCGCCGTCGAAGCCGTGCCCGTAGGCGATCGAGGCGTGATAGTCGCGCCCGTCGCCGTACTTGGTCTGGCCGAAGTCGGCCGCGCCCTTGAAGCCCTCGAGCTTGGTGTCGAGGATGATGTTCACGACGCCGGCGATGGCGTCCGAGCCGTAGACCGCCGAGGCGCCGCCGGTCTCGGTGTCCACCCGTCCGACCAGCATCGAGGGGATCAGGGTGACGTCCACGCCGCCGCCGGTGGTGGTGGGCACCACGCGCTGGGTGTCGACCAGGGTCAGGGTGCGGGTGCCGAAGAAGGGGTTCAGGCCGCGCAGGTTCACCAGCTGGGCGCCGACGTTGAAGTTGCCGAGGCCCACGTTGTTGCCGGCGAAGAAGTTCGAGTTCTGCGGCAGCTGGGCGACGATGTCGCCGGCGTTGGTCAGGTTGAGCCGCTGGATCTCCTGCTCGTTGATCACCGTCACCGGGTTCGGCGAGGTGAAGGTCGAGCGCTGGATGCGAGATCCGGTGACCACCACTTCCTGCACTTGCCCGGACTGGGACGAACTCTTGCTGGAGCTGTTGTCCTGCGCCCAGGCGCCGCCCGCGCTCGCAAGCGCGATGGTCAGAGCCGCTGCGCTGGCGCCGCCAAGGCGAAGCCTTCTCGTGGTCGGATTCCGTCCGGGCATGTCGCCCCCCTTCGTGGTCATTCGTTGCCTTCCCCAGGGGAGCGGTGGGCGCTCCCGTCGGCCGCGTACGGCGGCTCAAAGCTAAGTTTCCCTGAGATTTCCCAAGCATTTTGCGTTTGTCAAATTGATGCAACTATCTCGCCCGGATCCGGCCTTGAACCTTTTCGGAGAGTCACATTTTTGCCGCGCCAAAATATCGCCGCTAGGATCGGGCTTCGGTGCTTCCGGGGGGCGGCATGCTGATCGATCAGACACCAGACGAGCCGGCCCAGGGGCGGCGCCCGCGCGCGCGCCTGTCGCGGGGCGAAGAGGGCGGGCCGCTCAGCCGGCAGCTGGCCCATATCGGCCTGCAGCAGCTCGCGCGCCTGATCCGGCTGGGCAGCGGGCTGCTCTATTCGCGGGTCAGCGGCCTGTCCGAGTTCGAATGGCGGGTGCTCGCCCGGGCCTGCGACATGCCGGGCCTGTCGATCAACGAGCTGGGCAAGGTCATGCGCAGGGGCGTCGCCCAGGTGAGCCGCACGGTGAAGCGGCTGGTCAGCCTGGGACTTCTGACCCGCGAGAACGTCGGGGGCGGGCCGGGCGTGGCGATCCGGCCGACCGCCCTCGGCCAGGAGGTCTATGCGCCGCTGGTCGATCTCGCGATCCTGAGCGAGCGCGACCTGACCCGAGGGCTGAGCGAGGAGGACCTCAAGACCCTCGACCGCATCATGGCGGTGATGACGGAAAACGCCCTGGCCCGCATCGCCCGCGAGCAGCAGCTGGCTGGCGACGAGGCCTTGGGCGCCGCCGCGGAATGACGCCGCGGCCTTGCGGCCGCGCGGCAAAGCCTGCAACTGATCGCCGCGCCCGGGCGGCCGACGCCCGGTCGGGAGGTCTTCCGGCTTGCCAGCGTCTTCGTCAGCGCCCTCGTCCCGGCGCATCGCCGACATCGCCGCCCGCGCCGAGCACGAGGCCCGGCTGAGAGCCGCCAGCTTCCTCTGGGATCCTGTGCGCGGCCGCGCCGGCCCGCCGCCGCCGGCGCCCGCTTGGGTCCGGCGCCCGCTCAACGTCCTGGCCGGCGACACCGGCAAATCGGTGTTCACCCACATCGGCGATCCCCGGGTCAAGCTGCTGGCTTCGGGCAAGGCGGGCGGCGAGGCGCCCGACCTGGTGGTGCTGACCCGCGCCCATCGCCTGCCCGAGGATCCGCGCGCCCTGGGCCTGGAGGACCAGGTCTGGCGCCGGCTGGGATCGGGCCAGACCAAGCTGGCGCTCGACATCTCCGGCGAAGGCATGCCCCACACCGAGGCGCGCTCGTCCGGCTTCCACCGGTTCCTGCGGGCCGCCGGGATCGAAGCGGCGAACTGCGTCTACATCAGCCAGGACCGCGCCTTCGCCGAGGATTACGTCGCCCACCGCCGCGCCGAGGGCCAGGCCGGGCCCGGGTTCGAGGTCCTGGTCTACGACCGCTTCATCCAGTCGCTGTGCGCCGCGATCCCGGACGACGGCGAGGCCGTCTTCCGCCGGCGGCTGGACGCCTACGCCAGCGCGCCCCGCCGGCGCGAGCGGCGTTTCCTCAGCCTGAACAACACCTTCCGGGCGCACCGCGCGCTCTTCCTGATGCGGTTGCTGCGCGACGGGCTCTGGGAACAGGGCCACATCTCGGTCGGCGCCTTCGACATCAACCGCGGCCAGATCTCCAAGCGGATGCATGCCCTGACCGAGCTGCGCCCCCTGGTGGAGGCGCTCTACCCGCTGCTCGACGACCTGGAGGCCCGCTCGCCCCGCTACATCGGCCTGGGCGACCGGCTGCCCAGCGGCGGCGCGGACCAGGCGATGATCGTGCCGCAGATGTTCGAGGAGTACGCCAGCTCGTGGTTCTCGCTGGTGATCGAGACCGACACCACCGGCCGCCTGCACCGCATCACCGAAAAGCCGTTCAAGCCGCTCCTGTGCCTGCAGCCCTTCATCGTGATGGGCGCGGTGGGCTCGCTGCGGCTGATCCGCGACTACGGCTTCCGGACCTTCCCGGGCCTGTTCGACGAGCGCTACGACGACGAGCCCGGCCTGAAGGCGCGCTTCGATCACGTCTACCAGGAGGTCGTCCGCCTCTGCCGCATGGACGAGGCCGAACTCGCGCGCCTGAGCGACGAGGCCGCCGAGGCGGTGGTGTTCAACGCCCGCTGGGGCCTGACCGAGCTGCCGCGCCTGTTCCGCGAGCGCATCGACGCGCCCCTGGTGGACTGGCTGATCGGCTTCGCCGCCGCCCGCCCCGGCGAGTTCCTCCGCTGAGGGGCCGCCGGGCGCCGGCGCGTATGTTCAGGCATCTGCAGCCGCCGAAGGAACTGCGATAGTTGCGCCGCCGATCGGCCGCATTCCCACGACAAAGCATCGCATCTTGTCTGACCAACCGCAGAAGTCGAAGGGGGGCCCGGGCTTGGCGACGGCCCGGCCGGCCGGGCGGCTGTGGATCGCCGCAGCCCTCCTGGTGCTGATCGCCCTGGCGGCCGGCGGCTGGCGGCTCGAACGCCGGGCCGAGCTGGCCCGCCGCCTGCTGACGACCCCCGCGGATGCGGCAGCCTCCCACCCCGACCTGGTCAGGTTCGCCTCGGCCGAGGCTCGCCCCCTGTTCCAGCACGACTGCGCCGCGTGCCACGGGCGCGACATGAAGGGGAACAAGGCGATCGGCGCCCCCGACCTCACCGACCGCGCCTGGGTCTACGGCAAGGGCAGCGTCTTCGACATCGAGCGCACCATCCTCTACGGCATCCGGTCGGGCCAGAAGCGGGGGCACGACGTCACCGAGATGCCGGCGTTCGGCGAGCGCGGCATGCTGACCCCGGCCCAGATCGACGACGTGGTCCAGTACCTTCTGGCCATCAACCACCGCCCGCACGACTCCAGCGCCGCCCTCCGCGGCCACGACGTCTTCGTCGGCCCGGCGTCCTGCAACGACTGCCACGCCTTCGACGCCAAGGGCGACGCCTACTATGGCGCGCCGGACCTGACGGACAATGTCTGGATCTACGGGGGCGACACCCAATCCCTGTGGAACTCGATCTACTACGGCCGGCACGGGGTGATGCCCGGCTGGCGAGGCAAGCTCAGCCTGGAGCAGATCAGGGCGCTGGCGGTGTATATCCACGCCCGCTCCATGTCGAAGGCCAACTAGACGATGTCCGAGCCCCTGAAGACGGCGAAGCTCGATCCGGGACGGTGGGTCCAGGCGGGGGCAGGCCTGCTCTCCAGGCCCCGTCGGCCCGCGGCGCTGCTCGCCTTGGCGTGCGTGGCGGGGCTTGGGATCGGCGCGGCCGGGGTGGTGCGCCCCGCCCATCACGACCTGACCTATGTGCCCCCGGGCGACGTGGCCCTGGTCAATCAGGAGCCCATCCTGATGAGCGATTTCATCACCGAGACCCGCGCGATCACCGGCGTACCCTTCAGCCAGGCGACGCCCGCCCAGCGCGCCCAGGTGCTCCACCAGATGATCGACCAGGAGCTGCAGGTGCAGCGCGGCCTGGCCATCGACCTGCCCGAGCAGGACACCGACGTGCGCACCGTCATGGTGGATTCGGTCAACGCCCAGGCCAGCGCCGCCATCCTGGCCGTGCGCCCGACCGAGGCCCAGCTGCGAGCCTTCTACGCGGCCCATCAGGCCCACTACGCCACCGAGGGGACCATGGATCTGACCGACCTGGTGCTTCACGTCGGCGGCTTCGAGAACGCCGACCAGAACGTCGAGCAGGCGATGGCCGACGCCGAGCAGGCCGTTTACGAGCTGAGGTCGGGGACGCCCGTCGCCGCCGTCATGCAGCACTTCGGCTTCGTCGATTCCGGCAACGTCTCAGGCGAGGATCCGGACTTCGCGGCCAAGATCCACCTGGGTCCCAAGCTCTACGGCGTGGCCGCGGCCATGACCAACGGCGAGGTCTCCGAGCCGATCGCCGACAAGGACGGAGTGCATGTGATGATCATGCACGAGCGCGATCCGCCGATCATCAACGGCTTCGACAAGGTCCGCAACAACGTCTACGGCGACTACGTCCAGGACCAGAAGGCCAAGGTCATCCAGGCCAGCCTGGCCCTGCTCCGCCGCAAGGCCCAGATCATCCTGGCGCCCGGCCAGACCGAATGAGCGGCCGGATCCGGCCCGCCTGGGCGCTGGTGGCGGCGTTCGCGGCGATCCTCTCGGCGGCGCAGGCCCGGGCCGCGCCGTCCGCCCCGCGCGTGGACATGCCTTCCGCGGTGGCCAGGACCGTCAGCTATTCGACCTGGACCGTCGAGGGCGCCGTCGTCCGGCTGAGGTTCATCCTGCCGCACGAGGCGCGGCGCGCGTTGGCGGCCAAGGGCGCGCGGCCGCTCGACACCGCCGATCTCGGCGCGGCGATCCTGGCGGGCGTCGGCGCCTCCTCGCGCGGCGGCGATTGCGAGGCCATCGACCAGGGCGAAGGGGTGGGCCAGGTCTATCCGCTGGCCTTGGACCCCAGGGTCGATCGCTTCGAGATCGTCTTCCAGTGCGCCGACGCCCTCGGCCTGGTCCTGCACGACCACGTCCTGTTCGCCCAGGCGCCGGACCACATCGATTTCGCCCAGGTGACCGTGGGCGGCGGCAAGCCGCGTCTGGAGGCCTTCACCCGCGCCCATCAGGACGTGGCGGTCCGCGCCGCCCCGCTGCTGGCCGACCCGACCACCCTTGTCGTGCTGGCCCGCGCCGCGCGCAGCGTCTTCGAGGATCCCCTGCGGCTTTGCGCCCTGCTCGCCGTGCTGCTGACCATCGGCCGCTGGCCGGGGGCGCTGAAGGTCGGCGGGGCGGTGGCGGCCGGCTATGCGCTGGCCTTCGCCGCGGCGGCGGCCGGCCTGGAGGCGCCGGAGGTCCGCTTGGCGCGCGCCCTGGAAGGCCTGCTCGCCTTCGTGATCGCCGTCGGCGCGGCCCTGCCGCCCGGGGAGGGCGCCTCGCCCGCCCGGGGCTGGAGGCCGCTGTCCATCGTGG
>JANWHQ010000160.1 GCA_025450315.1 Caulobacteraceae bacterium | reverse complement strand
TGCACCGAGGTCAGCACCCCCGAGCGGACCAGGAAGGCGCCCAGCATCGACAGGCTGAAGGCCAGGAGCGCCAGGAACACCGTCCAGCCGCCCAGGGAGCCGCGCTTCTCGGTGACGATGGCCGAATGCAGCAGCGCCGTGCCGGCGAGCCAGGGCATGAAGCTGGCGTTCTCCACCGGGTCCCAGAACCACCAGCCGCCCCAGCCCAGCTCGTAATAGGCCCAGTACGAGCCCAGCATGATGCCGACGGTGAGCAGGCTCCAGGCCGCCAGCGTCCAGGGCCTGACCCAGCGCGCCCAGGCGGCGTCGACCCGGCCCTGGATCAGGGCGGCCATGGCGAAGGAGAACACCACCGAGAAGCCGACATAGCCCGAGTAGAGGAACGGCGGATGGATGGCCAGGAACGGGTCCTGCAGCACCGGATTGAGCGAATTGCCCTCCACCGGCGGGTGGATCAGCCGCACGAAGGGGCTGGAGGCTAGGGCGGTGTAGCCGACGAAGAGGGCGCCCAGGCCCCCCTGGACGGCCAGCACCAGAGACTTCAGCCGCGCCGGCAGGCCGCGGCCGGTCAGGGCCACCGCCGCGCCATAGCCGGTCAGGGCCAGGTTCCACAGCAGCATGGAGCCTTCGTGGCTGCCCCAGACGCCGGCGATCTTGTAGAGCAGCGGCTTGTCGGTGTGGGAGTTGGCCGCGACGTTGGCCACCGAGAAGTCCGAGCGGATGAAGGCGTCCATCAGGGCGAAGAAGGCGATGGCGATGGCGATGAACGCCGCCACCGCCGCCCCCTCGCCGGCGCCGGCCAGCAACCGGGACCTGCGGCCGGCCGCGAAGGCCGAAAGACCGGTCTGGGCCAGCGACAGGGCCAGCGCCAGCAGCAGGCAGAAGTCGCCGAGCTCGGCGATCATGACGCGCGCGCCGCGATCGAGGCGCCGGGCGCCTGGCCGTTCGGCCGCCACTCGCCGGACTTCTTCAGGGCCTGGACCACTTCCTTGGGCATGTAGCGCTCGTCGTGCTTGGCCAGCACCTCGCTGGCGTCGAACCGGCCGGAGGGATCGAAGGCGCCCTGGGCCACCACGCCCTGGCCCTCGCGGAACAGGTCCGGCAGCTCGCCCTTGTAGACGGCCGTCACGTCGGCCGAGTGGTCGGCGATCTTGAAGCTCATGGCCCCGTCGCCCAGGCGATGCACGCTGCCGGACTCCACCAGCCCGCCGATGCGCACGACGCGGCCCGCCGGCACGTGCTTGGCCATGGCTTCGGACGGGCCGTAGAAGAACACCACCGCGTCGCGCATGGCGTAGAGCGACAGGCCCACCGCCAGCGCCAGGATGGGCGCGGCGACCAGCACCACGGTCAGACGGCGGCGGGCCTTGCGGGACTTGGGAAGCAGGGACATCGATCAACCGGCCGAAGGCGCCGCCTTTCGCGGCGGAACATAGTCGTTCCGGGAAGCGACGCCACATCGCATGCGGTCGCGGCCCGGATTCCTGACGCGGCCCCTGACGGAGCCGGTCGAGTCATTCTATAGCCGCGCGATTGCGGAGGGGATTTGGCGCGTGGACGAAGCCGGGTTGCAGCCGATCTCGATGACGCTCTGGCAGGGCGATCCCCCGGCCTTCGCCGCGGCGCTGCGCGGGGCCTTCGAGGCCACCGGCTTTGCGGTGGTGCGGGGCCACGGCCTGGGCCAGGGGGCGATCGATGCGGCCTCCGCCTCGGCGCGCGCCTTCTTCGCCCTGCCGGACGGCGAGAAGCGCCGCTGGCGCGTCCCGGGCCAGGCCGGCGCGCGCGGCTACACCCCCTTCGGCGTCGAGACCGCCAAGGGCCAGCGCCGGCCCGATCTGAAGGAGTTCTGGCATCTCGGCCGCGACCTGCCCGAAGGCCACCGTTATCGGCGGCTGATGCCCGAGAACCTGTGGCCGGCGCGCCCGGAAGGGTTCGGCGACCATCTGCGAGCCCTCTACGGCGCCTTCGACGCCCTGGGGCGCGAGCTGCTGGAGGCGGTGGCGCTCGCGCTGGAGCTGCCGCGCGGCTGGTTCGCCGACAAGACCGCCCTGGGCGACAGCATCCTGAGGCTGGCCCACTATCCGCCGGCGCCCGACGGGGCCGCGGGCGTTCGCGCGGCCGCGCACGAGGACATCAACGTCATCACCCTGCTGCTGGGGGCCGAGGAGCCGGGCCTGGAGATCCTGACCCGTCAGGGACGGTGGCTGGCGATCAATCCGCCGCCGGGCTGCCTGGTGGTGAACGTCGGCGACATGCTGCAGCGGCTGACCAACCACGTGCTGCCCTCCACCACCCACCGGGTGGTCAACCCGCCGCCCGAGCGGCGCGGCGTGGCGCGGCTGTCGATGCCGTTCTTCGTGCACTTCGAGCCCGAGTTCGAGATCCGCACCCTGCCGTCCTGCGTCGGCCCGGAGAACGCGGACCGCTACCCGCGGCCGATCACGGCCCACGCCTATCTGCAGCAGCGGCTGGAAGAGATCGGCCTGAAGCGTCAGCCGGTCGCCTGACGCGGCCTCAGCGGCACCGGCTCGGAGCTCTCGGGTTCGTCGGACGCGGCGCCGGGCGGGGCTTCGGCGACGACGCGCAGGATGTTGGCGGCCCTGCGGCTCATGGCCTGCAGCTCGACGGGGACATCCTCGCCCCACTCGGCGCCGAGCGCCTTCAGCTCGCGGGCGAGGTCGGCCAGCTCGGGCGCGGCCGCGATCAGCCGGGCCTGGGCCTCGATCTTGCGCGGGTCGCGGTCGTATTCGGCGCCCGGCACGCGCCAGCCGCCCCAGTCCTGGGGATCGGTCACCACCACCGGATAGGTGCCGGGGAAGGGATGGTGGCTGCAGTCCTCGGGCTGTTGCCATTTGTTGCGGGCCCTGAGCAGCCGCCAGCCGCTCTCGACGGCCTCGACGCGTTCCTCGGCCTGCAGCTCCTCGGCGCGGAACTCGCGCCCCAGGCCCACGTCGTAGGTGATGCGCACCGGCTCGCCGACGCCGCGGGTCCAGATCGGAACGATCTTCTCGATCACCGCCCAGGTGCCGACGGTCTCCACCCAGACCTTCTGGTTGCGATGGAATTGGGTCTTCGCCATGCGCGCTCCGCAAATCAGCACGGCCATCATCGCCCATCAGTGGTTGACGCCCGGTCAACCGCGCTCGGCGAAGGCGAACGGGTGATGCTAGGCTCCGGACCGATGCCGAACCTCCGCGACCCATGAAAAAGACCTCGTCCCTCCCGCGCGCGGCGCGCCGCCAGCAGTGGCTGGAGCAGATCGACGCGGTGCTGCGCCGGCCCGACATGGCGCTGGCCGCCGAGCTTTCCGTCCAGGCCCTGGCCGAGGGGGTCGAGCACCCGGCCCTGCTCAATCTGGCCGCCCAGAAGAGCTACCGCGATGGCCGGCTCGAGGAGGCCGTCGGCCTGCTCAAGCGCGCCCGCGCGCTGTCGCCCAGGGATCCGCACGTGCTGAACAGCCTGGGGGTCTGCCTGCGCGCGCTCGGCCGGTTCGAACAGGCCCGCGAGGCCTACGAGGCGGCGATCCGGATCGACCCCCGCCTGGCCGCCGCCCATTTCAACCGCGCCGCGATCCTGGAGGAGCTCAACGACGTCGCCGGCGCCAGGGCCGGCTACGAGAAGGCCGCGGCGCTGGACCGCAACTATGTCGAGCCGATCGCCAGCCTGGCGTGGCTGGCGGCCCAGAACGGCGACGCCGCGGAGGCGCGCGCCCTGGGCCAAAGGGCCGCGGCCCTGTCGCCGGACAACGTGCTGGCGCGCATGGCCCTGGCCTCGGCCGCCCTGCACGACCGCGACCTGCCGGCCGCCTCCCAGCGCCTGGACCAGCTGCAGCGCGATCCGGCGCTGACGCCCACCAACGGGGCGATCGTGCTGGGCCTGATCGGGGACCTCAACGACGCGGCCGGCCGGCCGGCCGAAGCCTTCGAGGCCTACCGGGGGGCCAACGCGGACCTGCGGCGGCTGCACGCCCCCATCTACGAGGCGACGGGCCGGGAAGGCGCGCTGGCCCGCGCCCGCCGGCTGGCGGCCTGGTTCGCCTCGGCCGATCCGGCGCCGTGGCGGGAGGCGCCCGAGGCCCGGCCCCGCGCGGCCGATCCGGCCGCCCACGTCTTCCTGGTCGGCTTCCCGCGCTCGGGCACCACCCTGCTGGAGAACGTGCTGGCCGCCCACCCCGCCGTCGTCAGCCTGGAGGAGAAGGAGAGCCTGGCGCCCGCCATCGAGGCCGGCCTCGGCTCGGACGCGGGGATCGAGCGGCTCTCGCACATCGGCCCGGGCGAGGCCGCCCGCCAGCGGGACGCCTATTGGGCGGCGGTGCGCGGCTTCGGGGTCGAGCCGCGGGGCAGGGTGTTCATCGACAAGATGCCGCTGATGAGCGTCAGCCTGCCGGTGATCGCCAAGCTGTTCCCCCAGGCCCGCATCCTGTTCGCCCGCCGCGACCCGAGGGACGTGGTGCTGAGCTGCTTCCGCCGGCGCTTCGGCATGAACCCGGCGATGTACCAGCTGCTGACCCTTCAGGGCGCGGCGGCCTATTACGACGAGGTGATGCGGCTGTCGGAGATCTACCGGGGCCTTCTGCCCCTGTCCTGGCGCCTGATCCGCTACGAGAGCCTGGTCGAGGACTTCGACGCCACCGCGGCGGCGGCCTGCGCCTTCCTGGGCCTGGGGTGGGACGAGGGGCTGCGCGACTTCGCCGCCAAGGCCCGCACGCGCGGCATCTCCACCCCCAGCGCGGCCCAGGTGGCCCGCGGGCTGAACCGGGAGGGCCAGGGGACCTGGCGGCGCTACCGCGCCCAGATGGCGCCGGTGCTGCCGGTGCTGCGGCCCTGGGTGGAGGCGTTCGGCTACGAGCCGGACTGACCGTTGCGCGTGATGCAACGGCAAGGCCGCCTCTGCCAATTCCCGCTCGCCTGCGGCTTCGCCCCGCCGCTATAGCGAAGGCGAAGAACGTCTCTGGGGCGGGTTGCGATCCGATGGAATCGGATCGCCCGCTCCAGGTCTTTGCATTGACGCGCGTTTTGCTCCGAAAACCGGTTTCCCGCTTTTCGGAACGCGCTCTAGGGAGGACGCGATGGGCCGCATGGCGGACAAGGTGGCGCTGGTCACGGGCGGCGCGGGGGGCCTGGGCGGCGCGACCGCCCGGCGGATGGCCGAGGCGGGGGCCAAGGTCGTGATCGCCGACCTGGCCGACGAGCAGGGCCGGGCCCTGGCCCAGGAGATCGGCGCCGGCTACGAGCCGCTCGACGTCACCAGCGAGGGCAGCTGGGCGCGCGTGGTGGAGGCCGTGGACCGTCGTCACGGCCGCATCGACGTGCTGGTCAACGGCGCCGGGATCGAGGGCGACTTCGTCAACGGCTCGCCCGAGACCACCACGCTCGAGCTCTGGCGCAAGGTGCTGGCGGTCAACCTCGACGGCACCTTCCTGGGCTGCAAGCACGTGCTGCCGGTGATGAAGCGGGCCGGCAAGGGCGCCATCGTCAACATCTCCTCGATGGCCTCCTATCTCGGCACCCCGGTGAACGTGGCCTACGGCGCCTCCAAGGCGGGGGTGCAGCAGCTGACCAAATCCATAGCGGTGGCCGGCAGCCGCGGCGGCATGAAGATCCGCTGCAACTCCGTGCACCCGGGCGTGATCCGCACCCGCATGCTGGACGAGATCTACCGGCAGATCGGCCAGGTCGCGAACGTCTCGGCCGCCGAGGCCGAACAGATGTCGCTGCGCCAGGTGCCCTTCGGCGAGGTCGGCGAGCCCGACGACGTGGCCTGGCTGATCCTCTACCTGGCCTGCGACGAGTCCAAATACGTCACCGGCTCGGAATTCATGGTCGACGGCGGATGGCATCTCGTGGATGCTCGCTAGTGTCCCGGTTCCGAAGGCCGCGAGCGCAATCCGCAGCCTCGAGCGAACTTCAGATTCACCACACCAGCCGCCGGTGACGGGGAGCGTCGTGGCCGCCGAGACTCGCGGGGGGAATTCGGAGGCCGCCTGGGCCGCCCGGCTGG
Organism: Caulobacteraceae bacterium; assembly: GCA_025450315.1. Classification (GTDB taxonomy): domain Bacteria; phylum Pseudomonadota; class Alphaproteobacteria; order Caulobacterales; family Caulobacteraceae; genus JANWHQ01. Next base: position 4,255 of record JANWHQ010000160.1, on the reverse strand, counting down.
CGCGGGGACCGCAGTTCACCATGCCGCTGGGCCACGGGCCCGGGCTGGCGTTGGAGGGGTTCTGGCGGGAGCTGTTCGCAGGCGCCCCGCTGGGCGCGCGGGTGCTCGAGATCGGCTGCGGCGGGGGCCACGTCTCGCTCTGGGCGGCCGAGGCCGGCCGCGGCTTGCGGATCGTCGCCAGCGACCTGCACGCCCATCCGGAAGGCGTGCACCGCCATGCGGCCATCAGCTTCGTGGGCGGGGCGCGGGCCGAGGCCCTGCCCTTCGCCAGCGGAAGCTTCGACCTCGTCGTCTCGAACTTCGCCATCGAGTACGGCCGGCCCGAGGCGGCCTATGCAGAGCTGATCCGCGTCCTTGCTCCGCAGGGCAGCGCCGCCCTGATCCTGCACAGCGGCGACAGTACGGTCACGGCCAACAGCCGCGTCGCGCTGGAGGCCTTCGCCCGCTTCGAGGCCACCGGAATCCCGGAACGCCTGCGCAGGGCCGCCCCGCTCAGGGCCGATCACCTGTCGCGGCGCAAGATGTTGAAGGAGGCCCTGCGACTTGGCGCCGAAGCGCCCGGCCAGCCGCCGGCCGCGTCCTATCTCGCCCTCGCCGAGCGCCTGCTCGAGGGCGATGCTTCGGCGCGGCGGGACCTGGAGGCCCTGGACGACGACGTCGCCCTGCGGCTCTCTCTCTACCGCGACCAGCTGCGCGTCGCCCTTGATCGGCCGGCGCTCCAGTCGATCTGCGGCAGGTTCTCCGCGCAAGGGTTCGACGTGAAGGTTTCCGATTTCATGTGCGTCTACGACAATGCGCCGCCCGGGAAGGTCGGCTGGATGCTCCTCCTCGCCAGAACCTCGCCGGTCTGAGCTGCGAGCTCGCCCGGTCCAACCGCAGGATTGGGCGAACGCCGGAACCAGGATATTGAAACCCGCAAACGACAGGAAAAACGTCGATGAAAGCCGCCGTTCTGAAAGCCTTGGGCAAGCCGCTCGAGGTGGAGACCCTGCCCGATCCGGCGCCCGGCCCCCGCGACGTCGTCGTCAAGGTGGGGCGCTGCGGCATCTGCGGCTCGGACCTGCACATCTCCGAGGATCCGGTGTTCGGCGTGCCCATGGGCGTGGTGCTGGGCCACGAGTATTCGGGCGAGGTGGTCGAGGTCGGCCGCGAGGTCAGCCGGGTGAAGGTGGGCGACCGCCTGTCGGTGTTCCCGCTGGAGAGCTGCGGCGAATGCGGCCCCTGCCGCACGGGCCAGCCGGCCTGGTGCGAGAAGCAGATGACCGTGGGCGGCGGCGGCTACGGCCAGTTCTCCAAGGTGGCCGAGCACCAGTGCATCCGCATGCCGTCGGGCGTGTCGCTGGACGACGGCGCCCTGGTCGAGCCCATGGCGGTGGGCCTGCACGCGGTGAACGTCTCGGGCCTGTTCTCCGGCGCGCGGGTGCTGGTGGTCGGCGCGGGGCCGATCGGCCTGGCGGTGGTGTTCTGGGCGCGGCGAATGGGCGCAGGGCGGATCGTCTGCACCGCCTCTTCGACGCGCCGGGCCGACATGGCCAAGGACCTCGGCGCCACCGAATTCGTCGGTCCGTCCGACACCTTCGCCGAGGAGGTCAACCGCGCCCTGGGCGGACCGCCCGAGATCGTGTTCGAGTGCGTCGGCAAGGAAGGCCTGATCCAGCGCTGCATCGACCTGGTGCAGCCGCGCGGCACGGTGGTGGTGGCCGGCCTCTGCACCACGCCCGACCAGATCAACCCGTTCTGGATGGTCAACAAGGAGGTGAGGGTCCAGCCCTCGGCCTTCTACGACCTGCGCGACTTCGAGACGACGCTCGACCTCTTCGACTCGGGGGTGCTGACGCCGCACGAGATGATCACCGACCACGTCTCGCTGGAGGCGATGCCGGCGGCGTTCGAGGCGCTGAAGCACCGCACGCACCAGTGCAAGGTGATGGTCAAGGCCTGGGACTGAACGATCAGGTCCCGGGCTCGCCGAGGGCCTCGAGCAAGGGGCCGAGGCGGTCCGCATGGCGGCGCCAGCGGCCGACCGAGGCCTGGTAGATGGGCCGGCGGACCTGGGCGAAGCTGGCGGTGGAGACGGTGCGCGTCGACTCGTGGAAGCTGAGGCAGGCGTCGTCCCACGGCAGGCCCAGGTGCGAGACCAGCCGGCGCGCCGAGCCCTCCAGGTCCTCGACCAGCGTCTCGTAGTCCACCTCCAGGATGCGGCCCGGCGGCAGCACCGAGCGCCAGTGGGCCATCAGGCCGTCGTAAAGGCGCCAATAGCGGCCGAGCTCGCGCAGGTCGTAGGCGTAGTCGTGGCCGCCGCTGAACCGGGTCGAGAAGCAGGAGACGCAGACGTCCCGGGCGTCGCGCCGGCAATGGATGATCGGGGCGCCCGGCAGGCAGAGGTGGATGAGGCCGAGCAGCTCGAAATTGCCGATGGTCTTGTCGGTGACGCGCGCCTTTCCCTGGCCGAGGCTGTCCAGGGCGCCCAGAAAGGCCTGGGCCAGGCTCCGAAGGTCCGCCCCTGAAAGCTCCGACGCGACGGCGGGAAACCCGGTCCCCTGCGGACCACGCAGGCGCGAGACCAGGGCGGGCAGGATGCCGGTCTCTCCGGCGCCGTGCACCGAGGGATGGGCGGCGAGGATCTGCTCCACCAGGGTGGTCCCCGACCTCGGCATGCCGACGACGAAGACCGGCCGCTGGCTGGGCAGGCCCGCGCCCCGCAGGCGCGCGAACAGCGCCGGATCGAATCGCCCGGCGATCGCGGCCGCCAGCCGCTCGGCGGCGGCGATGTCGAACTCGAGCGCGGACCTGTGCAGGGCGTTGGCGCGGATCAGGCTGTCGAACGCCGCGTCCGGCTCGCCGCGGGCGTCCAGCGCCTTGCCGAGCGCGAACAGCAGGGCGCTCTGCTGTGCGGGCGTGAAGCGCTCCAGGGCGGCGGTCTGGCGGCGCAGCAGCGCGAAGTCGGCCTTGGCCTCGGGCGAGCCGTCGTTGGGCGGCTGCTGGCTGATCAGGTTGTAGAGGGCCTCGGCGTCGTCGGGCCTGAGCTCCAGCGCCCGGCGATAGCAGCGGGCGGCGTCCTGCAGCCGCCCCAGGGCGCTCAGCGCGTTGGCCAGGTTGTTGAGCGCGCGCGGATCGTCCGGCCGCAGGTCCAGGACCTTGCGCGCGCAGGCGGCGGCGTCCTCGATCCGGTCCAGCCGTCGATAGGCCGCCCCCAGGTTCAGCCAGGCGTCGGCGTGCGAGGGCCGCAGGGCGAGCGCCCGTTCGTAGGCCGCCGCGGCCTGGGAGGCGTCGCCCTGCCGGAACGCCGCGTTCCCCGCCGCGAACCAGCGCTCGGCGTCGGCTGGATCGCCGTTAGGAGGTGATGCGCCCTGTGCCACCGCCGGAGCCTGCCCAAACGCGCCGCGCCTTTCCAGCCGAATGCGCGGGCCTGGCGTTTCGGAGGGCCCGGGGGCCGGTTTGCGCCGGTCGCGGAGGGCCCCGAACGGAGGCGTGGCTTTTCCGCATCACTCAAATATATCCGAAGTTTGGCGGGTTTGACACGTTTCCGCCCTTCCGCCATTGTCCGCAATGCAAAGGCAATAAACGACACGAACCATAAGGTCGCGAGTTTGGGGGGAACCAACCGTCACCTGCATCGTAGGCCGTAAAGGCGCTGTTCGCGGATGCGAGCGGCCAAGGGTCTGCGTCTGCACGGACTGTGATTCCTCGACCCGCGCCCTCAGGGGGCAAGGAACACGATCAGCGTAACCAATTCGACCGGCGTCGCCGGTCTCACCGCTTTCGCGCGAAGGGGCAGTTCGGCGCGCGTCAAAAAACTCGGGAGGAGTAAGACTATGCAAGGCAAGTCAGCGTACGGCCGGACCACTCGGTCCGCATTGATTGGATCCACCGCCATCCTGGTGGGCGTCGCGCTCACCGGCGGGACGGCCTTCGCGCAGGCGAACAACGGCGCCGCCGGGTCGCAGGCCTCGTCGGTCGGCGAGGTGGTGGTGACCGGCTCGCGCATCGCCAAGAAGGACTTCCAGTCCAACAGCCCGATGGTGACGGTGAACGCCTCGCAGTTCGAGAACACCGCCAACGTCGCGGTCGAGGCCACGCTGAACAAGCTGCCTCAGTTCGCCCCTGACCAGGACCTCACCGGCGTGCAGTCGGAAGACGTGCAGGAGAGCGCCACCCACACCATCGGCATCTCCACCGCCTCGCTGCGGGGCCTCGGCGCCAACCGCAACCTGGTGCTGGCCGACGGCCAGCGCCTGCAGCCGGTCAACGGCGC
>JANWHQ010000159.1 GCA_025450315.1 Caulobacteraceae bacterium | reverse complement strand
GGTTGGGCCCGAGGCCGCGCAAATCCAGCGCGGCGGTGCCGGGCGTGGCGGTCGCCGAAGGCTGCACCTGCTGGGCTTGGCTGATCTGGTTGTTAAATCCGGCCTGGAACTGCGGCAGCTTGTTGAGCGTGTCTTCGACCTCGGGCTGGCTGGTGTTCTGAAAGGCCTGGGACGTCACCGTGACGATCGGGCTGTTGGCGCTGAAGTCGCGCCGCGCGATGCGCGAGCCGGTGACCACCACCTCCTGGACCTGCTGACCGCCACCGGGCGGGCTTGCGGAGGCGCCGCCGCCATCGCTCTGTGCATGGGCCGCGCCGCCCAGCCCCACCATGAACAGGCCGGCCAGCATTGCGGTCGAGCCGACCAAGGCCGTCCGCGTGATGCGGCGGCCAGCTGTAATCGATTGCATGCCCCACTCCTCCCCTGTGGTGACTGCAGCGGCTGAATCGCCGCCTTGGTCAGGATTTCGCGATGTCTTCCGGCCTCCGGACATTCATGCGCTCATCACCGCGATCGTCCGCAGCTCGTAGCTCATTCGCTTGGGTGAACCGGGCCGCGACGTTGGATCGTCGAAGGCCGTGTGGGCCGTCATCCGCAGCTCGGAATCAGACGTGTCGCAAAGCCTGAAGGCCAAGACTTCGTGCGGTTCCATGTGCGGGTAGTAGAACCAGCGATGGCGAGGGTTGAAACCCAGTACGAAGCCGCCGGAATCGAAACCGCCGCGGAAGCTGTCGGTCTCGATGGTCTCGGGTTTGCCGAACTTCACGTTCATGAAGTCGCCGCGTTCGATGCTGCTCGCATCGCAGACGGCCAGGGGAGAGTTCTCGACAGGGCGGACGGGGGTCCAGAGGTTGACATTGATGAGGCGCCTTCGGGCGAATTCCTGAGCCCGCTCCTTGGCCAACTGGGAGACCCAATGCCGCAGGGTCTCGGCGTTGAAGTCCACGTGCGCCATGAGCGCCGGCCCGCCCCCGAGATCAGCCTCGCCGCCTCGAAGGATGCCCAGAAATGGGAAGACCTCTTCGGCCCCCGTCAGCTCCATGACGAGGCGTCGCGCCTGCGGATGCCACCGCTGCTGAACTTCGTCCTCGGCGGCGAAATCGATGTCGGTCGTGCGCCTCAGCAAAGCGAAACCGCAGGTCTCGAAGGATTTGGGCTCGAGACGCGCGTTGCCGATCCGCATGCGGCGGTCTTCAAGCTCGAAAGTGAACTCCTTGTTGCCGCTGATCCGCCCGCCTTCGGCCGCCGGCTCAGGGTACTTGATCACGGCCTCCACATAAGGCGGATCATCGGCCGTAATCCTCACCGCCATCGACACGGCAATCCCTCCCGACCGGGGGTGCGCGCGCGCGGCCCACCTCGCGCAGCACCCATGCTGGCGAAGATTGGCGCCCTCCGAACGGCGGAAATAGTTGCGTCAATTGGCATGACGCCGCGACCACCGACGTCGGCGCGATTGCGACGCTAAGCGGCCTCCACGCTTTGAGCGAAGGGCACCGAGGTCACCTTGTGGGCCTGGAGCCGCGGCAGCACCTCTGATCCGATCCGGCGGATCTGATTGAGGAACATGTCCTGGGGCATGTCGCCCCGATTGCAAACCAGCAGCACCGACTCGGCTCCTGCCTCGTCGCATTCCGCGATGATCCGCTCAGCCACCTCGTCGGCGGTCCCGATGGGCATGTTCTCGGCGGCGGCGCGGACGGTGTCCATCGTCCACTGGGTGAACACGGTGGCGTCCTCGGCCAGGGTTCCCTTGGGGCCCCCGCGAAGGTGCTCGAAGGCCGTCGAGCTGAAGTAGCCCTTCTGAACCTCGTGCTGATGCACGTGACCGTACAGAAGCAGGGTGTTGAACAGGTACAGCAGGTAGGGCCCGTACTCGTCGATCGCCTGCGCCTTGGAATCGGCCACGTAGCAATCGACCATGATGTTGATGTGGCCGGGCGTCACCTTGCGCCCGTGACGGGCTTGGCAGCGGGCGTAGTGGCGGATGGTGTCTTCGCGGACCGGGCCGGCGAACACCCCCGGCGTGATCGGCACGTCATTGGCCGCCGCCCACTCGATCGTCTCGCGCGAACTGGTCGCCGGAGCCCACACCGGCGGGTGCGGCTGCTGGGCCGGACGCGGCCAGATCGAGACGTCCTTGTAGTTGTAGAACTGGCCCTCGAACGAGAAGCTTTCCTCGACCCAGGCCCTGCGGATGACCTCGAAGGCCTCCTCGAAACGGCCCCGAGACTCGCCCATCGGAACATTGAAGATCTTGTATTCGCGCGGGGCGCCCCTGGCGACGCCGGCGATGAGTCGTCCCTTTGACAAGCAGTCAAGCATCGCCAGCTCCTCGGCCAGCCGCAGCGGCTCGTGCAGTGGCAGCAGGTTGGCGTAGATCAGGATCTTCAGACGCTTGGTGAGTTGGGCCACCGCCGAGGCGATCAGGTTCGGCGAGTTGCCGAGGCCATAGGGCGTCCCGTGATGCTCGTTGATGGCGACGCCGTCGAAACCCTGCCGCTCCAGCTCGACCCACGCCTCGAGGTGTTCGGAATAGGTGTCGATCGCCGCTTGTGGATCGAAGTGTCTGCGCCCGAGGCGCGGCATCTCGCCATCGATGCGGAACTTGTCGACATTCTCCTTGTAGGCGAGCCAGTCGAAGACGAATACCCGCATCATTGTCTCCAGTATTTTCGATCGACCAAGACCGCCCCTCTGGCGGATGCGAGCGCTAGACGGCCGCAGCCTGCGGCGCCCAGGTCCGGATGCCGATCTCCTCCAGGCGCACCAGCTGTGTGTGCCCATCCTGCCGCCACGGATCCTGGCCGAGCCGGGCCTGGACCTCGTCTTCGCTGTCCGCCTGCAGAATGAATAGCACGTCGGTGCTGCTCAGCATCAGGCCGGCGAGCCGGATGACCCCCTCGGCCTCCAGATCGCCCATGAACTTCGCATGATCCTCGAAGCCGTCCTGCTCCTGGGCGGGCCTGGTCTGGTCCCATTTCGAAGTCCGCTGGACGATGGCGGCGAATGTGCGTTTCACCTGTACCGGCCCCTTCCCGAGAATGTGCGTCGCCGCGAAGCGTCGTTGCGGGTTTCGCGTGTGGCGAGTTCGAAACGCCCCAGCGGCGGTGAATTGTGGAGGAGGCTGTACGCCGGAAAATAGTGGCGACAATTCAAACAGCTATTCTTGGAAGAAGGGCCCACCCCGCCGCCTGAATTCGGTTGCATAGTCCGGATTCTCTGTCTCCATATGACTTTGGGGAGGACCTTATGAACGCGGCGCAACGAATCTACGCCGCCTCGACCAGCGAAGAGGAATCCGAAACCCGCCTGGCCGAAGAGCTCGCGAGACGCATCGAGGACGATATCGCCTCCAGCGACCTGCCTCCGGGCGGCGCCTTGGGATCGCTGCGCGAGCTGTCGGAACGGTACAGCGTCGGCCGTTCGGTCGCACGCGAAGCCATGGGGCTGTTGGAGCGCCGAGGGCTTGGACGGCTGCGCCCCGGCCCCTTCGGCGGATTCATACTCGCCCAGCCCCGGCCCGACACCATCGGCGAGGAACTTGCCGACCATTTCCGCCTCGCCGGGGTCACGCTGCGCCAGCTGATGGACGCCCGCGAGGCGGTCGATCTCATGGCGGCGCGTTTGGCCGCCTCAGCGCGGCCGTCCGAGACGGGCCTGGAACGGCTGAAGTCCGCGAGTGAGATGGACGGTCTGCCCGGCCGACTGGCGGTGCGGGCCGAAATCGCCCGCCTCGCGGGGGAGCCCATGCTCCTGCTGCTTGTCGAGTGCCTGAACAGCCTGACAGTCGATTTCGTCCGTGTCGACATTGCGCCCCAGAAGGCCGCGCACCGCGGTCCGGCGGCCAGGACAGCCATGTTTGACGCACTGCTGGCTGGAGACGTGGCTGCCGCGGCAGCGGAGGCGGCCAGGGCCCACGCAGAGCTCGCTTCCTGGCTTGTCCAACGCGCCTGCCCGACGCGACCGGAACCGCCCGAGATTTCCCGACTGCTTGGACCTCCTGGCACCTTGGCGACCGCCATCGCCCGCGAACTTGCCGCCGAGATCCTGACCAGCGGCGTCAGCGGGGCGCGGCTGGGATCGGAATGGGACCTCTGCGAACGGTTCAACGTGAGCCGGCTGACCTTGAGACAGGCGATCCGGCTGCTGCAGGACACCGGCCTAGTGGAATGCCGGCGCGGCCGCGGCAACGGTCTGCTCATCAAGGATCGGCGGAGCGCCGGCGCCATTCGCCTGATGCTCGCCTATCTGATCGGGACCAAGGCCGATCCCTTCTCCGCCGGCGCGATCCTGTTCCAGCTCAACTGCTTCGTCCCGGCGCTGGCGGTCGGACGCGCTGACAAGGCGCAGCGTCGCCAGCTCGACGCCGCCTTGGCCCGCGTGGAATCCATCGATCCTTTCGATCGCTACGATCTGCTCGGCCTGGTTCACTGCGTCTCGCGGCTGGCGGACAGCCCCATCATCGACCTGTTCTCGAGATGCCTGGCCGCCTACGAAGCGCGTTTCCGTCCGACGCTCGCCGAGCGGTTGCCGGCGAGCGCCCAGGCCAGCTATTTCCGACTGATCCGGCGGCTGCTCCACCGACCCTCAATCGGCGCCCCGGCGGCGATGAAGCAGGCCAAGACGGAAACCTCGGCCCTCATGCTGGAGATGAGCCGAAGCCGACCCCTCTGATCCGGCTTCGCGCGAAGGATCGGGAAGATCCTGTCTGAGAGTCCTGGCCGCCAGCAGGTAGTGGATCGCGGCCCAGACATAGATGACCTGGACACCCATGAGCGCGTTGCGGAGCCCCCGGCTGGAAGCGGCGCGGCATGCCGCGTCCAGCGCCGCCGCAGCTCCAGTCGGGCCGTGGCCGCCAGGGCAGGCTTCGATGAATCTGCCGTGGTGGAAGGCTTCGCCGGCAAAGTGATCGCTGATCACTCCAAGCACCGTCGGCCCAAGTCCGGCGCCTATGACACCGGCGGCCATGGCGAACAGCGCCGACGCAAGGGCGCGCGTGCGTGGGGGAGCCAGGTTCTGCACGGCCGCCCCGGTGGGCGCGATGTAGGAGGCCAGGACGAAGTTCGAAAACCAGATCAGGGTGAAAGAGACCCCCGCGCGCGTGCTCGCGAAGGCGCCGCCATAAAGCGGCATGGCCACGATCAGCATCGCCGCCGGGCCCCACGCCAGCCAGCGCATGTCGCGGCGTGAGAGCCAATCGAAGCCGAATCCACCGAGGAGCATCCCAAAGCTGTTCGAGGTGAAACCGATCGTCCCGAACACCGCGCCGACCACGGCCAACGGCAGCCCGAAGCTCCGCAGATAGAACGGAAGCACGAACTGGCTCACGGCGTTGTAGGTGAAGCCACTGACGGTGGAGGCGACGAGCAGGTGACGAAAGCTGGGCTTGGACCACAGCGCCGCCAGCACGGCCTTCAGACTCGGCGGCTTTTCGTCCACGACGCGTCCGTCGATCAATCCGCGCGGAGGCTCGCGCAAGCCGACCCAAACAAGCAGCGCCGCGAGCAATCCCGGAGCGCCGACGGCGACGAAGGCTGAGCGCCACCCCCAGGTGGCGGCGACCCATCCGCCGATCGATTGCCCCACCAACAGGCCGAACGGAGCGCCCAGCGCCAGGATCGCAAGGACTGACGCGCGCCGGTGAGCGCTGAAATGATCGGCCAGAAGCGAAGATGTCGGGGGCTGGAATCCCGCCTCCCCGACCCCCACTCCGACGCGACAGAGGAGCATGGTCATGAAGCTCGAGGCGAAACCGCAGGCCACGATCGTCAGAGACCAGATCGCCACGCAAATTGCGATCAGGCGTTTGCGGCTCGTGCGCTCGGCCGTCCAGCCGAGCGGGAGCCCCAGCACCGAGTACAGAATGGCGAAGCCGAGCCCTTGCAGCATGCCGAGCTGCGCGTCGGTGAGCCTGAGGTCCTCCTTGATCGCCTGGGCCAGCACAGACAGGACAGCACGATCGGCAAAGTTCAAGGTGCTCACGACGAGCAGGACGAAGACCAACCAGGTCTTGTACCGGCCCGACAGCAGCGGATGGACGCCTGGCGACGGGCTGCGGACTTCCGCGTGGGAACCGTTCATGCCGCCCGGCGCGCCGCCAGGCTGATGGTATGGCCGCTCTGGTCGCTCGGCATCGGCGGCTCTCGCCTCAGTGAAACGAGCCCTTAGGTTGCCGTGCGGCTTGGCCGGAAATAGTGACGTGAATTCGCTTCGGAGAAATGCCTCAGGGAAGGGCCGACTCGATCATGTCGGCGGTCTCCTTCACGGCGACGTGCTGGAGGTCATGGGTGAAAGGCATCTCTTCCACCCGCCAATCCGGGCGCTTGCGCAGCTTCTCGGCCATCGGCGTGAACGTGTCGTTGTTGTAGCCGGTGGCGACGACGTAGGTCTTCTTCGCGATGCGATCGCGCGCTCCGGAAAGCTTGGCCCTTTCGCTGAAGCAATAGACCGACTGCGGCGTGCGCCGATCTTCGTAGGACGCCCGCGAGGCAGGATCCATGTGGGTGTTGAATCCGACGAGGTTCACCCGCGGCGGCGGCACGAGATACTCATCCGGGGTGGGCGGCAGGTGCGGCGGGCCGGGAACCAGATCGTTCAGAGACTGGCCGTCCTCGGGATAGAAGGCGTCCAGGTAAAGGATCGACTGGATGACGCCCTCGGGCACGATCTCTGCCGCCAAAGAAGCCGGCATGCCGCCGTAGGAATGGGCGACGAGAAGTACGTTCTCCATCGCCTCGTATTTGATGACATTGGCGATATCGAGGGCGTGCAGGGAGAGGTTGACCTCCCGGCTCGTCAGATGCGCGCGCTCGCCGAGGCCGGTGAGGGTCGGCGTGAAGACCTGATGACCGCGCCCGATCAGGACATCCGCCACGGCCCGCCAGCGCCAGCCGCCGACCCATGCGCCGTGGACGATCACAATGCTTGCGCGCTTGTCCGACATGCCTTCGCCCACTCCCGTTCCGACTGATCTATTGTTCGGCTGGCGTCAGACGGCGACGCGTTCCGCCTTGCTGCCCGCCGGTTGCTCCGCGAATTCGTAGAGCGTCGTTCGTCGGCAGTCGCGCTGGTAGACGGCTCTCTCATAGGGGGTCGCTGCGTGCATGGTGCAGCGGTTGTCCCAGATCACCAGATCCCCCTGCCGCCATTTGTGCGAATAGATGTATTTGTCCTGGGTGGCGAAGGCGTAAAGCTCGTCGATGAGGGCGCCGCCTTCCTCCTCGTCCATGCCGTCGATACCGACCGCGTGCCAGCCGATATAGAGCGCCTTGCGCCCGCCGGCCGATGTGCGGACCAGAGGATGGGGAACGCTCAGGAACTGCTTGCGCATCTCCTCGGTTCCAAACTTGACGCCGCGACGCTCAAAGGCGCCGAAGAGGTCGTGGACGGCGACTAGATGCTCGATGCGGTCCTTGGTGGCCTGGGGAAGGTCCTGATAGACCGCGCGCGTGTCGATGTAGTTGGTGTTGGCGCCCACCGGCGGCACGATGTGGCCGAGCAGCAGCGACCACTTGGTCGGCAGGGTGTTGAACGGGCTGTCGGTATGGAAGCCCTCGAGGATCTTCTGTGTCTTCGGGTCCATCGTCGATGGTGCGATCTCGCCGTTGGCGTCGAGATTGGTCACATCGAAAAGCTCACGGGCGACGCCGGGACGACGGCTCGCTTCGGCCCCTGGCGGCATCTCGATTTCACCAAAGGCGCGGCTGAAGCGGATCTGATCCTGATCGTCCAGGTTGGCGTCGCGGACGACGCAGACGGCGTATTCGGCCATGGCCGCTTCTACGGCGGCGACGATCTCCGGCGTGACCGGAGCCGAGGTGTCCAAGCCAATGATTTCCGCGGCGAACAGCGGGTGGAGTGGATTGATCTGCATTACGATCTCTGCCTTGCTTCCGCGCCAGCACACGCGCGACGCGCCGCTCCCCTCCGCTCTCGTCAACCAGCCCACGCCAGGCGACGATCATGGCGAACTCAGGCTGACGGCATCACGATCGAGAAAATAGTGCAGCGAATTCGGTCGCTTCCGAAACTCCACGTTCAGGATTGAGCGGACGCGGCGGTCAGAGCCCCCGTCTCGGCATCGCCCGCCATATCCGATGGATCGCCTGCGCCGGATCCGTAACGATAGGGGCCCAGGAGCAAGAAGACGACCGCGGCCGCGGCCGCTCCACCGGCCAGAATCCAATACATCGGCGCGTAGGACCCCACTCTGTCGTAGATGACGCCGAACAGTGGCGGTGAAGCCGCCATAGCCAGGCCCGAGAAGACAACCTGGATGGCGTTGGCCTCGCCAAAAGCGCGCAGACCGAAGAACCTGGTCAAGAGATAGGTTAACCCGGGCCGCATGGCCGAGATCGCAGCCCCCTGCAAGGCCGTGGCCACGATCAGCAGCGGCAGACCGCCCGCCGATGCGCTGAGGATCCCCAGGAGAAAGACACCTACGGCAAGGAGCCCCGCGAAGATCGACAAGACCTTTGGGCCCCGGAAATGGTCGAGGGCGAATCCGCCTGCAAAGGCTCCGACGAGGCCGACGAGCGTGGATGCGGACATGGCTCCCGCGGCGGCGGCCGAGGAGAAGCCCTTGTCCACGATGGCCGCGACGATGTGGGTGATCAGGCCCTGGTAGAGCCCTCCGATCAGGACGGCGGTCAATACGATCAGCCAGAACGTGCGGCTTCCGCGGACTTCGGCCGCCGTCATCCCTTCCAGCACCGGAGGCTGCATCGGCGGTCTGGCGGCGGCCGGTAAGAGAGGCCGCTTGGCCCAGGCAGGAGACGTCTCGCCCGGTTCGGGGATTGCGAAATAGATGACCGGAACCACGCAGAACATGATCAGCCCAAAGGCCACATAGGCCCCGCGCCAGCCGAAGTCGGCGATCAGGGTGTTGGTGAGAATGGGAAGGATCGCCAGCGCCACCGTAGATTCCGCGCCAAACAGGGCGAGCGCCTTGCCGCGGTGCCGCGTGAACAGCGACCCGATCACCTTGGTGTAGCCGACGCCGCTGGATCCGAAGGTCCCGAGCAGGGCGTAGGTCCCGTACAGCCGCCAGAGCTCGGCGTTCTGGAACGACAACAGGATCATGGTCGCGCCGCCGAAGATCGCCCCCGTCAGCAGGATCGGACGCACGCCAATCCGGTCGGCCACCCGCCCGAACACCAGGGCGGTGATCGACCCGAACACGAACATGAAGGTGCTCGCGAAGGCGTAGTCGGTCCGCGTCCATCCGAAGTCCCTGATCATCGGCAGCATCATGAATGGACTGGTGGTCGCCTGGACGAAGGGCACGAAGGTCGAGCCGAGCAGGCACGCCAGCGCGATGCTCATCTTGCGCGGCGAGAAGTCGGATTCGTCCCGCTCCGCCACGCCACGCTCCCGCTCCCGCTCCGGCATGTCGCCCCTTTTCCCTGAGCCGAAGGGGGGAGCGTGCCGGTTCGCGTGGGCGAAAATAGTGCAGCGAATTGTGCCTCCAGGGGCGCGACCGCAGGCCGCTTCGTCCTGGAGGCCGGATCGATCCGGTCCGGCGCGACCGGCCCGCGCGGCGGGGAAGCCGAGCGATTGCCCCCTGGCTGAAGCCAGCCCAAGGATCCTAGATCGGCTTCTCCCCGATCACGGTCGTGCGCACCAGGTGGCGCCGTTCGTTCTCGTAGTCGTGGACGCCGCAGTGCTGGAGGAAGCGGTTGTCCCAGACGATGAAGGTCCCCGGCTTCCAGCGGATGCGGCATTGCAGCTGGAGGCGGTGGGGAATGGTCTGCAGATAGTCCAGCAGTCCGCGGCTGTCCTCCTCGCTCCAGCCGGCGAAGCGCCTGAAATAGGCGGAGGTGACGTAGAGCGCCTTGCGCCCGGTGACCGGGTGGCGACGCACCGCCGGATGGATGCTCTCGAGCTGATCCTCGGTGAAGCTGTGGCCGTCGCGCAGGCGCAGCTGCTGGTCCTTGTCCTTCTTGGCGTTGTCCTTCCAGATGCTCTTGCCGGAATAGACCACCTGCAGCCGGTCCAGCGTCTCGCGCAGGCCCTCCGACAGGGTCTCGTAGGCCAGGAACATGTTGGAGAAGGCGGTGTCGCCGCCGTACTTCGGCACGTCGTGGGCGTGCATGCAGATGCACAGCGGCGGGCGCGGCAGGAAGGGACTGTCGGTGTGGAAGCGGGTGAAGGGCACCACCGAGACCGGCTCGTGCGCCTCGCGGCGGACCTCCTGCATGTCGGGATGGCCGGGGAAGATCGGCGCCTGGGGCAGCTCGGTCAGCTCGCCGAAGTAGCGCGAGAAGGCCTTGTGCTGTTCGGGCGTCAGCGTCTGGTCGCGGAACATGATGACCAGGAAGTACTCGAAGGCCTTCATCACCTCGTCCAGCACCTCGGGCGTCAGCGGCCTGGAGATGTCGACGCCCGAGATCTCGCAGCCGCAAGCGCCGGTGATCGGCTCCACGCCGATATGGCGGAATTCCGGCATCGGCCGGCCCGCGACGATCACGCCCCGGGCCGGTTCGAGGGTCTGCAATGCTTCCGACATGGGGCTCTCCTTCAATTCGCCCGGGCGCGCCCTACGCCCGGCAGGCGAAGCTCTTCTCGCTCGCCGGATCGCCCCCTTGATAGCGCGCCACCTTGGGATATGGGCAGAGCGGGCGGGTGACTCCAGGGAAGGCCTTGCCGCGCGCGACGATGCGGTCGGGCGCCGCGCCGTCCTCGACCCAGGCCTGGATGGCCTTCAGCACATCGAACTCGTCGGTCGCCTGGCCGCCTGCGCAATGGGTCATGCCGGGGACAAGGTAGAGCCTCGCCCAAGCCGAGGTGTCGCTGCCGGTCGTGGCGGCCAGGCGACCGTACCAGGCGACGGTGTCGAGCGGGGACAGGCCCTGGTCGGAAAGGCCATGGTAAAGCAACAGCTTGCCGCGTTTTGCGAAGGTGGTGAGAAAAGTTGCGTCGGCGTCGTTCTGCTTGGACGTCTGGAGCACGCGCGCGGTGTCGCGGTCGAAGTCGAAGGTCATGGGATCGAACGACGGATCGGGCGGGGTGAAGGCGTAATAGCGCAGGGAATCGAAGCCGAGGGTTGCGTCCGCCGCGTCGAGCGCGCCCGTGGCCGAACTTCCGAAGTGCATCTGGCGGAAGGCCCTTCCGCCGATGCCGGTGTCGTAGGGGAAGGCGGCATAGAGCGCGTGGCCCCGGCTGTCGTGCGGCCCGCCCATCAAAGCCTTCAGGGTGCGCACCTGAAGGACGGTGAGGCACTGGTCGGTCTTGGCCCCCTTGCAGGTCAGCACCGCCGGGTCGAAGCGGCAGGCGCGGAAGTCGTTGATCATCCCGTCCTTCAGCCCGTCCAAGCCATCGCACTGGCGCAGCACCGCATCCGCCACGAGCTTCAGGTCACCCTCGGAAAGCGTCCGGCTGACGATTGGCCTGCCGTCCGGCCCCCTGGGTGCGCCGCGCGCCAGGACGATCTCGTTCCAGACCTGGTCGACGTTGGTCCAGGCGAGACGGAAAGTCGGATCGCCCGCGACGATGCCGTCGAACTCCAGCGGCAGCCGTTCGGCGGCGATCAGGGCCTGGCGGCCGCCGTTGCTGCAGCCGATGAAGTAGGAATGGGCGGGCTCGCGGCCGTAATAGGCCTGGATCAGCGCCTTGGCCGCCCAGGTGGTCTTCTCGAGCGCGCCGTAGGCGTAGTCGATGCGCGCCTGCTGATCGAAGGCGAAGCGGGCGTCCATCAGCGAGGCGCCCCGGTGCCCTCCGTCGGTGGTGACGACGGCGAATCCCTGCGCCAGCGCCGGCGGATGCGAGCGCCCGCCCAGCCCGCCCAGGGCCGGGTTCAGCACGCCGTCCAGCCCGCCGCCGCCCTCGAACACGAACCTGCCGTTCCAGTCGGTGGGAAGCCGCAGTTCGAAGCCGACGCCCAGCCGTTGGCCCGCCGCGGAGACCCGCGGCGAGATGACCGCCCGGAACAGGCAGTGCTCGGGAAGCACGACGGGCGCCGTCGCAGGCGCGCCGGGGGGCGTCTCGGCCGGGCCCGCGGCGACCAGGCGGTCGGCCTCCACCTGCAGCTTGGGCCAGGGGAAGGACCTCAGGGCGGCGCAGCGGTCGCCCGCTTCGCTCGCCTGGGCGGCGCCGGCCGTGGCGCAGGCCAGCCAGGCCAGGGCGAGGACGATCGGCAGTCTCACGGCGATTGCTCCCATCGGCCTAGAAGCCCTTGCGCTGCACGGTCCACTGCGGATCGCGGCAGAGCCCGCAGTCGGGGCCCACGAACGCCTTGCCGGCGTTGGCGTCGCCCATCAGCTGCCAGTCCAGCCATTCGCGCGCGACCTGCGCCTCCGCCCCGCCGTTGGGCTGCATGAAGGTGCCGCCATGGCCGACGTCATGGCTGGCCAGCAGCGCCGGGACCTTGTCGATGCGGGCGAAGTCGTCCGTCCCGTTCGGCCAGGCGATGTCGGTCTTCCCGCCCAGCAGGTAGATCACCGGCGTGTGCAGGGTGTTCAGCACCGACTTGTCGACCTGGAGGCCCTGGATCGGGCTTCCCGAATTGAACACGCCCGAGTGGAGGATCAGCACCGCCTTGACCCGCGGATCGCCCGCCAGCGCCAGCGCCTGCAAGCCGCCGCAGCTATAGCCCGAGACGGCGACGCGGCTCTCGTCCAGCCGGTCGTGCCAGGGGCCCGGCGCCCGGTTGGCGGCGAGCGCCTGTTCGAGCCCCTGCCCCATCTGGGCGGTCGTGGTGCGGACGCTGAGCTTCGGCGGCTGCCGCGGCGCCCCCGCGGGCGGCGGCGGTGGCGGGGGTGCGGCCGGACGGGCGGGCGGCGCGCCCGGGCCGGAGAGGATGGCGCCCGGCGCGATCAGCAGGTAGCCGTGCGAGGCGATCTCCTCCAGGAACAGCCGTTCGGCCGCCGCATCGTCGGTGCAGCCGCCGTTGCCCCAGAGCACGATGGGCAGCTTGCGGCCGCCGAGCCGGTCCAGGTCCGCGGGGCGGTAGACCACATGGCCCGGGAACGCGGGATCCTCCGCCTTCATCGCCGGAAACGGCCCCGTGCCCGGCGTGTCGGGCAGCTTGTCGTAGGCCGCCATGGCCGCCCGGAAGTCCGCCGACGGCGGCGCCGGCTGGGCCCGACTCGTCCCGCAGGTCAAGGCCGTGGCCAGCAGGCAGCCGCCCGCGGCGGCCCCAAGGATCACACGTCCGATCATGTTCGCCTCCCCAGGCTCCTGGCCCAGGGTACACGCCCATGGACCTCCGCTAAATCTTCATGCAATCGTTTGTCCCTGAAAACCAGAGTCTTCGGGGGAAGCTGCTTTGAAATCGCTTCTGGCCGCGGTCATCGCGGCGACCGCATCGCTCGCCGGCGCGTCGCTGGCCCATGCCCAGGACGGTACGGCAGAGGCCTGCCGCGCGCTGACCGACCTGGCGTCCCCTGCCCTTCGCGTCGAGAAGGCGGAGTTGACACCGGCGGGCCCGATGAAGGCGGCTTTCGGTCCGCCGGGCGCCCCGGCAGTGCAGCTTCCCGAGCATTGCGTCGTCCGCGGCATGCTCGACCCCCGAACCGGCGTCGGCGGCAAGAGCTATGGCATCGGCTTCGAGCTGCGCCTGCCGACCAAGTGGAACGGCCGCTTCCTGTTTCAGGGCGGGGGCGGCCTGGACGGCGTCGTGACCCCGGCCGTGGGCGCTGGGAGCGGGGGCGAGCCCGCCCTGGCCAGGGGCTTCGCCGTGGTCACCACCGACGCCGGGCACCAAGGGGGCGACGCGAGCTTCGCCGACGACCAGCAGGCGCGGCTGGACTATGCCTATCAGGCGTTGGGCAAGGTGACCGCCGAAGCCAAGGCGATCATCGCCCGCTTCTATGGCCAGGGTCCCAAGCGTTCCTATTTCATGGGCTGTTCCAATGGCGGCCGCCAAGGGATGATGGCCGCCGAACGATATCCCCTCGACTTCGACGGGATCATCGCCGGCGACCCGGGATTCCGACTCAGCCGCGCCGCGGTCGGCGAGCTCTGGGACACCACCCAGCTCGCCAAGATCGCGCCTCGCGATGCCCAGGGACGGCCCATCGTGAGCCAGGCCCTGACCCCGGACGACCTGAAGCTCCTGGCCAAGGCGACGCTCGAGGCTTGCGACGGCCTCGATGGCTTGAAGGACGGCATGATCAACGATTTCCGCGCCTGCCGCTTCAACCCCCGGGTCCTGACCTGCAAGGCCCGCTCGACCACCGGGTGCCTGAGCGCGGCCAAGGTCGGGGCGATCGAGCGGATCTTCGCTGGCGCGCGCGACTCGAAAGGCCGCCCGATCTATGCGAGCTGGCCCTACGACGCCGGCGTGGGCGACATGGGCTGGCGGATCTGGAAGATGGGCTCGGCCCCCTCCGGCGCCGCCAATGGCATCAACCAGACCATGGGGCTGGACGCTCTGCGCCGGTACTTCGCGACCCCCAAGGACGCCGCCATCGATCCCCTGACCTTCGACTTCGACAAGGCCGCGGATCTGACTGCCCAGACCGGCGCGATCAACGACCCTACGTCGACCTTCCTGAGCAGCTTCGTCCAGCACGGCGGGCGCCTTCTGATCTACCAGGGCCTGAGCGATCCCGTGTTTTCGGCCAACGACATCATCGGCTGGTACGATGAGCTGGCCAAGGACGCGGGCCCGCCCCAGGACTGGGCGCGCCTGTTCCTCGTGCCGGGCATGAACCACTGCCAGGGCGGTCCGGCCACCGATCGCTTCGACGCCCTGAGCGCGCTGATGTCATGGGTCGAGGACGACCACGCCCCCGAGCGGCTCGTGGCCACCGGCGCATCGTTCCCCGGACAGAGCCGGCCGCTTTGCCCCTACCCCCAGGTCGCCCGCTACGAGGGCGGCGACAAGGCGCGCGCCGAAAGCTTCTCCTGTTCGCCTTGACCTTGGGCCAACGCGAGCGCGCCGAAGAGCCCCGAGTCCGATCCGAAGCCGGGTTCGACCAGGTAGCTGTCGAGTTCATCGGGCTGAGGGCGGGTCAGATAGCCTGAAAGTTGGGTCGCCAGCCCGCGCCGAGCCGCCCGGAGAACCCCGGGCCGGCGGCCGACGCCGCCGCCCAGCACGATCCTGCGGGGCGACACGATCAGGGCGAGCACCGCGCAGAGCTGGGCCCGGATAGGCGCCGGCGAGCTCCCATACCGCATCGACGGCGACCCGGGCGCCGTCGAGCTCGACGGCTGCGCATCGGCCGCTCACGGGCGGCTGACGAGCCAACGGACCTGGTACGGGCCGAGCTCAACCTCCCGCGCCCTTCCCGCGTCCTGCGACAGGAGGTCCAGCCAGCTGCCGCCATCGAGCGTCAATCTGGTGGAGCATCTCGCGTTCGAGAAGTTCGCCGCGCACTGGATCGAGCTGGCCCCCTCGCCTCGCACGAAACACAGGACGGCGACATGGTCCGCCTTCGTTGTCCTGGCCACGTGCTGGGCGTCGAAGGCCGCCTCGGCCGCGCGAATCCGGGCATAGAGCGCAAACTGCTGGAACACATGGCCGGGCAACGCGCCGCCGTCGCCTCGCAGGTCTGCGCGCCGCCAATCCATGCGGGGCCGTTGCAGCCATCGGCCGTCGGACCCGGCGGCGCCTGCGTCCTGGTTCGCCGCGGCGTCTCCCAAGGCGATCTCGTCGCCCATCCAGATGATCGGGATCCCATCCAAGGCGAAGCTCACGGCGTACAACAACGCCAGTCTCCTGGCGGCGTCCGAGCCCGGATCATCGTCACCGATGCCGACCAGCGCGGCGGCCATCCCGTTGGTGCTGGCGGCGGCGCCGGCGACCGACTGGAAGGCGGAGCCGGCGGCGAACGAGCCGCTCACCTGGCCGGCGAAGAACGAGGAGCAGCGGGCCTGGTCTTCAGGGCTCAGGCACGGGCTCAGCGCAGACCAGATGATGTCGTCGTGGCAGCGCACATAGTTCACCCACGTCCCCCAGGCAGGCTTCCGGCTGGCCGCATCGACGAGTCGCCGCATGGGCTCCGCACGGCCGAGCGCCAGGGACGCCCAGAGCGCGGTCATGGCGCCGTTGTTGTAGGCGAGGTGACACTCCGGCTCGGTGACGGTCTCCCCAAAATAGGACTTCACATCCTCGAGGCGCTCGATCGCCTCGGCCTTGAGCACCACCCCGGGCGCGGCGATGGTCAGCAGTGCGCGCCAGGTCGCCAGGAGCCAGTGCGCCTCGGGCAGGTTGCGGCAGGCTGTCCCTCGCCGCTTCCAGATGAAAGGCGCGGAATCCAGGCGCAGGCCGTCCACCCCCATGTTGGCCAACCGCAGCATGGCCGCCGTCATCTCGCAGAACACGGCCGGATTGGCGTAGTTCAGGTCCCACTGGAATGGGTAGAAGGTGGTCCAGACCCAGCCGCCCATCTCCTTGGAATAGGTGAAGTTGCCGGGAGCGACGTCCGGAAAGACGTCGATCAGCCGCTTCTCGTAGTCCGCCACCACGCCCTGATCCGGCAGGACGATGTAGTAGTCCCTGTATTCCTCGTCGCCCGATCGCGCGGCCTTCGCCCAGGCGTGATCGTCGGCGGTGTGGTTGCAGACGAGGTCAAGGACGAGGCTGAGGTCCATCTCGTGCGCCGCTCTCGCCAGGTCCTGCAGGTCTGCGTTGGTCCCCAGTCGGGGCTCGACCGAGCCGAAGTCCGAGACCGCGAACCCCCCGTCGTTGTCGCCCTCGCGCGACTTGAGCAGCGGCAGGAGGTGAAGATAGCGGACGCCCAGTTCCTTGAGGTACGGGAGGCGGCTCCGCAGGCCACGCAGATCGCCCGCGAAGCGATCGACATAGGCCGAATAGCCGACCACGCTCCCCGTCCGCCACCATTCGGGACGGGACTGATCCCGCAGGGCCAGTTCCCGCGGCCGGGCCTCCCCGAGCGCCTTGACCACCCGTGCGATGCCCTGCAGCCAGAACTCGCAGTCGGGTCGCGATCCGTAGACCCGCCGCAGGCACGCCTCGGCGACGGGCCATAAGCGATCCATCCGGTCGGGGAGCTCGAGCTGCGCCAGGTCCGGGGCGGCGTGCATTTGTCCTTGGCCCAATTTCACTGCACCGCTCATCGACCGTCTATCTCCCTAAGGTGAGCTGCGCAATTGATTGCAGAACAAGACGCCGGCCGGCTCGGCGGATACGCCGACGGTAGATCCAGTTCAACATCGCGGGCCGCTTCACCTAAGGCATATCCAAGCAGAAATCTTTTGCAATCGATTGCGTACCACGGTACACGGCCCCTCAGGGAGGCCGCAGCCAAGGGGGGACGGCTCGCGCGAAGGCAGAGCCCCCACTGCGTCCGGAAACGCGGGAGGGACGAGTGACTCGCAAACTGCACCATTTGGGCGCCCCGTCGGGGCTTGCCCTCGCCATCACGCTCTCGGCTGTAGGGTCAGTGGCGCATGCGCAAAGCGCCGACGACGCCAAAAGGACAGCGACGGTCGGCGAGGTGGTCGTCACCGCCTCCCGGACCACGGAAAACATCCAGACCGTGCCGGCCGCCGTCTCCGCCCTCAGCGGCGCGGATCTCGAGAAGAAGGAGATCCAGCAAGTCTCGGACCTGCAGCAGGCGACGCCGTCGCTTTCCATCACCAGCGCGGCCCTGACCCAGAACGTCAACATCCGCGGCATCGGCCTGTCCAGCGGCAATCCGGCGGTAGTTCCGGGGGTGCCGATCTACCTGGACTGGCTGCTGCAGCCTCCGATCGTCACCACCAACAGCTTCTTCGATATCGGCGAAGTGGAGGTCTACCGCGGACCACAGGGGACCTTCGCCGGAGCCAGTTCGACGGGCGGTGCGGTGTTCATCACCTCCAGGAGCCCAACGTTCACGGGGGTCGACGGCAATGTCGAGGTCTGGGGCGGCAACTATTCGGACATCGGCTCGCGAGGCGCGGTCAATCTCCCCGTCAATGACAAGCTCGCGTTCAGGGTCGCCTACAACGTCGAGCGCCGCGACAGCTTCTTCCACGACATCGGGGGACAGACGACCCCGACCGGGGGCTCCTTCGAGACGCCGGGGAAGCTGAACGAGCAGGACCTTCGGCTGAGCATGCTCTGGGAGCCGATCGATAATCTCAGCGTGCTGCTGAAGGTGGGTCTCGGCCAGAAGGACACCGGAGGGTACGACTACCGCCCCATCCCCGGCACCCCCTACGCGCAGTTCGCGCCGATCGACCTGCGGACCCTGAACTTCGACCAGGCCGAGAAGAACAACGAACATGCGATCCGTAACAGCTTGGAGCTCAAGTACCAGCTGAAGAACGGCGTCACCTTACGTTCTGTTACGGGGTTCCAGTACAACAAGGTAGTCGACCTCTACGATTCCGACGCCTCGAACGGGCCGCCGGCCCAGTACGAAGCGCAAGACGTTTCGGAGCGGCCGATCACTCAGGAATTCAACATCCTCTCGCCGGACGATGGACCGCTGAAGTGGATCGCCGGCGGCTTCTACTGGCACGACAGCATCAAGGTCGGCATCGACCTCGACACGGCAGGCCAGCCGCACACCTTCGTCACCATCTTCACCGAGAAGTCTTCCGAGGCCCTGTTCGGCCGCGTGCAGTACGACCTGACCAAGGCCCTCCAGCTCGAAGTGGGTGGGCGCTACACCCATGACGTCGTGGACAATGGGGGCCAGATCAAGATCGGTTTCCCCGGCCTGCCGCCGTTCGTGACGATCCCCAACGCGGGCCACTATGCCGGCGACAACTGGACCGGCAAGGCCGCCCTCAACTACACGCTCAACGACGAGAACTTCCTGTACGTCTTCGCGTCGAAGGGAGCCAAGGCTGGCGGCTCGAATGGCGCCACAAACTTCCTCGCGGAGACGGTCTGGGATTACGAGGCGGGGTGGAAGACCCAGCTCTTCGACCGCAGGCTGAGACTTCAGCTCGACGGCTTCTACAACAATTACAGCAACTACCAGGTCGACGGCATCATCGATCCGGCCACGGGCACGTCCGGCACCGGCAACACCAAGGGCGCGATCATCAAGGGGGTGGAACTGCAGGGCCAGGGCCGGCTCGGGGGGCTGTCCGTGGACTTCGGCGCCGCGTGGGTGGACTCGAGCATCGGGGCGGTCACGCTGACCAACAACCGCCTGCTCCCGAACGGAGGGAACAACCTCGGGCCCCAATGCGCGGCGGGCGTCCCATCAAACCCGCCGGTCTGTTTCAACTATGGGCCCTATTTCGTCTCGGTCGCCGGCCGCTCGAATACCTATGCGCCACGCTGGACCTACAATATCGGCGCTGAATACAACTTCGACCTCGGACATGGCGCCACCCTGACGCCGCGGATCGATTACTCGTACCAGGGCTCCCAGTGGACCACGCTCCTGGAGAACTCCACCGACTTCCTCGCCAGCCACGGGCTCTGGAACGCCCATCTGACCTACGCCCAGGGCCGTTACAGTTTGACGGGCTACGTCACCAACCTCGCCAACAAGACCTACGTCAGCGGCCAGTTCATCAACGACGAGTTCCTGGGGCCGCCGCGGCAGTTCGGCGTGCGCGCGTCCTACAATTTCTAGGCTCTCCTACCTGAAGCGGCCGTCATTCGGCCGCCCCTCCTCTTTTCCCCCCTCGCGCCCCGGCGCGGCGTTTCCAGGAAGGTCCCGGCGATGTTGTGGAATTCCAGATCTGCCTTCCTGGCGGGGTTCGCCCGAGCGGTCACGGCGATCGCCGTGACGTTGGCCTGCGCAGCGCCGGGAATGGTCCATGCCCAGCCGGCGGAGCGGAGCCCCGCCGTCCAGGTCGACGACGACGGCACGGTGCACGTCCCGGCCATGACGGTGCCGCCCTCGAGCTTCCTCAGCCCCGAGGGCAAGGCCTATCTCGCCCAGCACCTGAAAGACATGCAGCGCCCTGATCTCGTGGCTCAGAAGGACGGCGTCCCCGTCTTCATGCAGGGCTATCTGGCCCGGCAGAAGACGCTGTTCCCGGTCGCGAAGCAGGACACGACGATTGCGGGCGTGCATGCCTATGTCTTTACGCCGCGGTCGGGCGTCGCCCCGCGCAACCGGCGGCGCGTCCTGATCAACCTGCATGGCGGTGGGTTCTCGGGATGCTTCCCCGGGTGCGCCGAGCTGGAGTCCATGCCGGTCGCGTCGCTCGCCCGTATCGAGGTGATCAGCCTCGACTATCGGGAAGGCCCGAAATACCGGTTTCCGGCCGCCAGCGAGGACGTTGCGGCGGTCTATCGCCATCTTCTGAAACACTATCCCGCAGCGAACATCGGTATCTACGGCTGTTCCGCCGGCGGCATGCTTACCGGCATGTCGGTTGCGTGGTTCCAGAAGCACGGCCTGCCGAGGCCCGGCGCGGTCGGAATCTTCTGCGCCGGCGCGACCCTGGCGGACCTCGGGTTCGGAGGCGATGCGAGCTACACGGCCGCTCCGCTCGGTGAAGCGCGGCCAGCGCCGCCGCCGCCCGCCCCGTCGCCGGCGAAAGCGGGCGGCGTTCCGCCGCTTGGCTATTTCGCGGGGACGGATCCGAACGATCCTGAGGTCGCCCCGGCCGCATCGGATGATGTCCTCCGCCGGTTCCCGCCGACCCTGGTCATCACCGCGACGAGGGGTTTCGAGATGAGCTCGGCCGTCTACACCCACAGCCGGCTGTCGAGGCTCGGCGTGGACGCCGAGCTGCACGTCTGGGACGGCATGTTCCACGGCTTCTTCTACGACCCGGACGTGCCGGAATCGCGGGACGCCTATGACGTCATGGTCAGGTTCTTCGATCGTCATCTGGGACGCTAGGCACAGATGACGCATCAGGCAGATGACAAGACCTCGGCCAGGCGGCTGGCCCGCCGGACCGTGCTGAAGGGCGCAAGCCTCATGGTCGCCGCCGGGGCCGCCTCGGATCTGGCGGCCCAGCCCGCACCGCATCTAGACCGGGATCGCACGGGTGAGGACGCTGTCGTCGCCCGGTCGGACGTCGCGATCGTGGACACCCAGTCCGGCAAGGTCGCCGGCTATGTCCGCAAAGGGGTCTTCGCCTTCAAGGGAATCCCCTATGGCGACACCACCGCCGGTCCCAACCGCTTTCTGCCGCCGAAGACGCCGAGGCCTTGGACGGGGATCCGAAGCTCGCGCCAGTACGGCTACGTCGCGCCCCAGGACAAGGGCACGGGACGGCTGAACGACGAGGAAGCCTTCATCTTCCAGTGGAACGACAGCGTCGAAGGCGAAGACTGCCTGCGGGTGAACGTCTGGACGCCGGGGATCAATGACGCAGGGCGCCGCCCGGTCATGGTCTGGCTGCACGGCGGCGGCTTCGAGGCGGGCTCCGGCAACGACATTCCGGCTTTCGATGGAGATAATCTCGCCCGGCGCGGCGACGTGGTGGTGGTGACCCTGAACCACCGGCTCAACGTCCTGGGCTTCCTCGACCTGTCGAAATACGGCGCGGCCTACGCCCCCTCGGGCAACGTCGGGATGCTCGACATCGTCGCCGCGCTGGAATGGGTCCGCGACAACATCGCCGGGTTTGGCGGCGACCCTGGAAGGGTCCTGATCTTCGGCCAGTCGGGCGGCGGGGCCAAGGTCGGCACGCTGATGGGCATGCCGTCGGCCAAGGGCCTCTTCCACAGGGCGGTGGTGGAGAGCGGGTCGTTCGCCTTCACCAACACGCCTGACAAGTCGCAAAGGCTGGCGGACCTGGTTCTGACCGAGCTGGGTCTCAACTCCGCGAGCCTCGATCGGCTTCACGACCTGCCGTACGCCGACCTCCAACGAGCGAGCGTGGCGGCGCTGTTGAAGGCCAACGGCCCGGCGGGGGGCGTCCCAGATGTCCGGAGCATGGCCTCTCGCGCGAGCTTTGCGCCGGTGGCCGATGGACACGTCCTGCCAGAAGCGCCGTTCAACCCGCGCGCGCCCGAACTCTCCGCCGACGTGCCGATGATCATCGGCACGACCATGAACGAGTTCACAACGGCCATGAACCATCCGGACTACGAGCTCATGACCGAGCCGGAGCTCCTCGCCAGGACCGAGGCGACATATCCCGGCCGCGGGGCCGCCGTCGTCGCAGCGTT
Source organism: Caulobacteraceae bacterium (assembly GCA_025450315.1). GTDB lineage: Bacteria > Pseudomonadota > Alphaproteobacteria > Caulobacterales > Caulobacteraceae > JANWHQ01. The sequence continues at coordinate 58,077 of JANWHQ010000159.1, read as the reverse complement.
CCGCGCGCGCATGCCCGGCGCCAAGCCCTTCGACGTCTGGTCCCGCATCGCCAGCGCGCCGGTGCGGCAGGCAGCCATCCGCCAGGCCGCGGCGAAGGCGGCCCTGAACCGGGCGCCGGCCTATCTTTACTGGTTCGCCTGGCAGACGCCCATCTTCGACGGCCGGCCACGCGCGTTTCACTGCGCCGAGATCCCCTTCGTCTTCGCCAACACAGATGTCTGCGATCACATGACAGGCGGCGGGTCGCGGGCTCGCGCTCTGAGTTCGATCGTCTCCGACGCCTGGATCCAGTTCGCCCGCACCGGCGACCCGAACCATGCGGCGATGCCGGCCTGGGCGCCCTGTTCCCGGGAGAAGGTCCCCACCATGATCTTCGACGACGAAGTGCGGCTCGAATTCGACCCGGACGGGCCCGAACGGGCCAGCCTCGCGCCCGCATAGCTGGCCGGGAGCGGCTGATCTCCTGCGAGCGCGAGCCCGGAGCCGAACCGTCGCGCAGGCCGCCACATTGGGTTATCTAGGCCGCATGGCGCGCGCGAACCAATTGAGGGCGTTGAAGAGGCCCGGCCAGGCCCCGTTGAAGATGGCCGATATCGCCCGTCTGGCCGGCGTCTCCACCTCGACCGTGTCCCGCGCCCTGGCCGAAAGCCCGGCGATCCCGATCAAGACGCGCCAGCAGATCCAGCGGATCGCCGCGGAGAGCGGCTATGTGATCAACCAGGCGGCGCAACGGCTCCGGTCCAATCGGACCCGGACCATCGGGGTGGCGATCCCGCTCGGACACGAGGCGGACCAGCTGATCTCCGATCCGTTCTTCCTGCAGCTGTTCGGCCACATCGCCGACGAGGTCTCGCTCCGGAATCACGACGTCCTGCTTTCCCGGGTCCCGTCGCCAAAGCCCGGTTGGCTGGTCCGCCACGTCCAGTCCCAGAAAGCCGACGGCTATATCATCGTCGGCCAGAGCGACCAGCATGAGGAGCTCAATGCGGCGGCCCGCGCATTCCTGCCGCTCGTCGTCTGGGGCGCCCACCTGCCCGAGCAGGTGTACTGCTCGGTCGGTTCGGACAATGTCGGCGGCGGCCGGGCGGCGGTGGATCGGCTGATCGAAACAGGGCGCAGACGAATCGTATTCCTCGGCGCGGCGCCCTTGCCCGAAATCCAGATGCGGCTTCAGGGGTACCGCAGCGGCCTCGAGCGCGCGGGGCTGTCGGTCGATCCCGACCTGATCCTGCCTGCCCACTTCACCGGCGACACGGCCCTGGCCGCGGTGCAGGACCTGATCTCGCGCGGGATCGAGTTCGACGCCATCTTCGCCGCCTCCGACGTGATCGCGCTCTCGGCGCTGAGGGCGCTCGAGGCCAGCGGCGTGTCCGTGCCGGACCAGGTCGCGGTGGTGGGTTTCGACGATCTGGAGCTGGCGCAGCACTCCCACCCGCGGCTCACCACCATACGCCAGGACCTCAAGCGCGGCGCCGCCACCGTCGTGGAGTTCCTGTTCCGCCGCATGGCGGGCGAGGAGACGCCGTCGGCCACGCTGCCCATCGCCCTGATCGAGCGGGACTCCACTCCGCCGGTCCCCGGCCACGCGCCCAGCGGCGGCTAGGTCCGGCGCCATTGCGCCTTGACGTTTGCAAACGTTTGCGCACGCTTCTGGCTCGGCCGTGAACGCGGTCCGGCGCGGGAGGACAATCATGGCGCATGATCTTACGCGGCGCGGACTGACGCTGGCGCTGACTGCGTTAGGCGCCGCCGTTCCTGCGATCGGCGCGGGCGCCACGCCCGGCTCGCCGCCAAAGACCCCGCTGGACCTCGTCGATCCGGAACTCCGGTCCGCCGTCCGACAGCCTGACAAGGTCAGGATCCCCATGCTGCGGGAACAGGACATTCCGGCCTTCCGCCGAGCGTCGACCCAGGCGCCGCCCCCTCCCCTGGCGACCCCTCCGGTGCGGCAGGAGCTCATTCCGGGTCGCGGGGACGCGCCGCCGGTGCGGCTCTTCCTCGTCGGCGGGGGACCTTCGGACCAGCTCCGGCCGGCCATCCTCCACACGCACGGCGGCGGCTACATCCTCGGTTCGCCCCAGAGCGACATGCGGAACCTGCAACGGATCGCCGCCGAACAGGGCTGCCTAATCGTCAGCGTCGACTACCGCCTCGCGCCCGAAACCCGGTTCCCAGGATCCCTGGAAGACAATTACGCGGGCCTCCTCTGGCTGCACGACCACGCCGAACGGTTGGGCGTGGACCGCAGCCGCATCGCGGTCATGGGCGAAAGCGCCGGTGGGGGACACGCGGCGGCGCTCGCGCTGGCGGCCCGCGATCGGGGCGAGGTCACGCTGGCGGGTCAGGTGCTGGTCTACGCCATGCTCGACGACCGCACCGGCAGCGTTCGGCGGCCATCGCCCTATCAAGGCGCCTACATCTGGACGCCCGAGCTGAACGTGCTCGGCTGGTCGGCGCTTCTCGGCTTGCCCGCCGGCTCCGCCGCGGTCCCCAAGGGCGCCGTCCCGGCCCGGGCCGCAACACTCGCCGGACTGCCGCCGACCTTCATCGGCGTCGGGGGCCTCGACCTGTTCGTCCAGGAGGACATCGCCTACGCCCAACGCCTGCTCGACGCGGGCGTCCCAACCGAGTTGCTGGTGGTTCCGGGCGCCTATCACGCGTTCCAGTTCCTCGTGCCGACAGCGGCGGTGTCGCGCCGGTTCAGCCGGGCCATCGACGCCGCCCTGGGGCGGATGCTGCGCTCTGCACAGGTCTGACGCGCGCCTACCGCTCCGCAAACGGTTGCGTAGCGGCCTGATCGGGATACTCTTTCCCGGCGGCTGCAAACAGCCCGGGAGGACGGCTTGACCAAAGGAATGCGGGCGGCGCGCCGGCAACGGTGCACATGACCGGCCACGGAACACCCCGCATCGGCCTTCTGAAGGCGCTGGCCTTCTTCATGTTCGCGATGTTCGCAATGACCACGGACTCCGTGGGCGTGATCATTCCGCAGGTCATCAAGCGGTACTCGCTCGGAATGACGGCGGGCGGCGCGTTCCAGTACGCGACCATGTCGGGCATCGCGATCGCCGCGTTCGGCCTCGGCTTCCTCGCCGACCGGTGGGGCCGCAAAAGGAGCATCGTCGCGGGACTCCTGGTGTTCGCCGCCTCGTGCGCCCTCTTCGCCGTCGGCCGCGACTTCGTGGTCTTCATCTTCCTTCTGTTCCTTTCCGGCGTGGGCATCGGCGTCTTCAAGGCCGGCGCCCTGGCGATGATCGGCGACATCTCCCGCTCCACCCGCGAGCATTCGGCCACCATGAACATGCTGGAGGGTTTCTTCGGCGTCGGCGCGATCGTCGGACCCGCGATCGTGGCCCGCCTGCTCGTGTCGGGGGCCGATTGGAAGTGGCTCTATGTGATCGCCAGCGGGCTGTGCGCGATCCTGATCGCCGTCGCGGTCTTCACTCGTTTTCCGCAATCTGCTCGGCGAGAGGCGGTCAGGTCCCGGAGTCTGAGCGAGACCTTGTCGCTGCTCCGCGATCCTTACGCCTTGGTGTTTTCACTGGCGCTCATGCTCTACGTAGCCACGGAGGCGGCCGTCTATGTCTGGGCGCCCACCTACCTGCAGGGCTACCGCGGTCCCGTCGCCTGGTTCGCCCTTTATGTCGTCTCGATCTTCTTCGTGCTGCGCGCCGCCGGGCGATTTGTCGGCGCCTGGCTGCTGGCGCGCCTTCCCTGGGCGCAGGTGGTGGTCATCTGCAGCTCCGGGGTCTTCCTGTGCTTCCTGGCCGGGTGCCTGGGCGGCCGGGGAGTGGCCGCGGTGACCCTCCCGGCATCCGGCCTCTTCATGTCGGTGCTCTACCCGACCATCAACTCCAAGGGCATCAGCAGCTTCGCAAAGCCCAAGCACGGCGAAATCGCGGGCCTCCTGCTGTTCTTCACGTGCCTGAGCGCGGTCCTCGCCCCCCTGGCCATGGCCGCCCTGAGCGACGCGCTGGGCGATGCGAAATACAGCCTCTATCTGGCCAGCGTCTTCGCCGGGCTGCTTGCCGCCCTTGGCGTCTGGAACGTTGTCGCCAACCCCACCCGCGGCCGTCTCGCCCAGCGCGACGACGAAGATTATCTCGACGAACCCGCGGCCGCTGCAGGCGCCATCTCCTGACGGGGACGCGCCCGGCTAATTCAAGCCAAGGGCCCTGTCGGCCATCTCGCGCATGATCGCGTATCCCGCCAGGTTCGGGTGCACCCCGTCATTGGAAAGATCGGACCTGAACGACCCATCCGCCGTGGCCAGGCGGCTGTAGTAGTCCAGGTAGGTCTCGCCGCTCCGAGCCGCGTATTCGCGCAGCCACCGGTTCAACCGACGGACTTCTTCGGCCGGCCGGTATTGGGGCTGCCAGCCGATCGAGCCCATTGGCAGGATCGAGGCCAGCACGACCCGGATGTGGTGCGCCTTGGCGAGCTCGACCATCGACTCGATATTGTCCTGGAACGCCTTCTCGCTCGTCGGCCCGGTGTTGCCGGCGATGTCGTTGGTGCCGGCCAGGATGTGCACGGTCCGGGGCCTGATGTCGACGACGTCTGCTCTGAAGCGGAGCAGCATCTGCGGACTGGTCTGACCGCTGATGCCCCGATCCACCCGATCGTCCGAGAAGAACCCCGGATCGGCGATCTTCCAGAGCTCGGTGATCGAGTCGCCCATGAAGACGACCCTTGGCGCGTGCTTCATCGCCGCATTGGCCGCCCGGTAACGGCAGAGGTTCGGCCAGTCCTTGGCCCTCTGTTCAGCCATGGCCTTGGCCTGCGCCGGATCGGGCGGGGGCGGCGTGAGCTTCGCCCCCGGAGCCAGTATCGGTCTCAGACTGGAGTCCATGGGCTTGTCCACGAGACCCGAGCAGGGATCGGCGACGATCGCGGTCGGGCCGCCAGAGGCGTCCGCCAGCCCAGTCTTCGCCAGAAGACAGAGGGCGGCGGCCGCGACCGACGCCCAGATCCTCGTGTTCCCCCCAGACACCTCGTTCCCCTTTCCTCGGGCCCACGCCCATGCGGAACTCGATCGCGGCTATGGACGCGGCAAAGCCATCATGCAATCGTTTTCAGGCCGAAGCTACCGGGGAAAGTCATGAACTCAGGCGTCGATCGCAGGTCCCTGTTCGGACTGATCGGAGGGGGAGCGCTCGCAGCGGCCGGGGCGGCCGCCGCTGCGCCCGTGCAACTCGAGCCTCCGCGCCCGGCGAAGGCCATGCCCGCCGCCTGGCCGAAAGCACGGGTGGCGCGTCTGTGGCCAGAGGGCGCACCCGGCGCCGGCGAATTCCGCCCGGCTCCGCTCCCTGCCGACTTCCCGCCCGTCTTCCTGCGCAATACCCGCGACCCGACCCTGCACATCTTCCCTGCGAGGAAGCCGAACGGCTCGGGGCTGTTGGTCATTCCCGGCGGAGGCTATGAATTCGTGTCCGTCGCGAACGAGGGTGTGGACATCGCCGCGCGCATGAACCCGCGCGGCTACACTGTCTTCGTGCTGAACTACCGGCTGCCCGCCGAGGGCTGGACCCACGGCCCTGACGCGCCGCTGCAGGACGCGCAGCGCGCCATGCGGGTGATCCGCGCCTCGGCGGCGCGCCACCGGATCGATCCGGCGCGCCTCTCGGTGTTGGGCTTCTCCGCGGGCGGCCACCTGGCCGCATCGCTCGCCACTGGCTTCGCCGAGGACCTCTACCCGCCCTCCGACAGCGCCGATCGGCTCGACGCCCGGCCTGCGGCGGCCGGCCTGATCTATCCGGTGATCACCATGACCCGGCCCTACACCCACGAAGGGTCGCGCGATCACCTGCTCGGACGCTCGCCTTCGGACCAGCTCGTCGCCGCGCGGTCACCCGAACAGCACGTGACCGCGGCGACGCCCCCCGTCTTTTTGGCCCATGCCTGCGACGATCCCGCCGTCCCTGTCGAGAACAGCCTGATGATGATGGCCGCCATGCGCGCCACGCACCGGCCGGTGGAAGCCCACTTCTTCCAGGAAGGCGGCCACGCCTTCGGGACCGGATTCCCGGGCACGCCGACCCAGGAATGGATCCCGCTGTTCGATCTCTGGCTGAGGCGAACGCTTGGGAGCTAGCGGATCGCCCGGCTTAGCGCCACGCTAACCAGCCCCTCCCGCACGCCCAACATGCACCGTTTGACTGGAGCAAAGGACCGCGCGCGGGCGATGGAGATTGATTCAATCTGCGGAGGCTCGGCTGATCCGGCGATCCACCGCTAAATACGGGGGAAATACGGCGCGCCACGCATGACAGATCGAGGGACCGCTGATGAAAAAGCTCGATAGGGACGGCTATGCAGAACTGCGGCCCGGCCTCCAGTTCGAGTTCCGCATCCAGGCCCAGCTTGGGGCGTCCATCGAACAGGGGACCTGGGAAGAGCGGCGACGCCGGATCATCCCCATACTGGGCGGTACGGTCGAGGGGGAGCGCTTCAAGGGCGTCGTGCTGCCCGGCGGCGCGGACTGGCAGAGCATCCGCCTCTCCGACGGCGTGGCCGAGATCTACGCCCGCTACACCCTCCGGCACGAGGATGGCTCGATCGTGGGCGTGACCAATCCGGGGGTGCGAAGAGGTCCGCCGGACGTGGTGGCGCGCCTCGCCGCCGGGGAGATGGTGGATCCCTCCAGCTACTACTTCCGCACCACCCCCCGCTTCGACGTGGGGCCCGGCCCGCATCAATGGCTGGCGGACAACGCCTTCATCTGCGTGGGCAAGCGCTGGCCCGACGCGGTGGAGATCGACTTCTACCGCGTGCTCTAGGATCCTCGATCCGACGTATGCCCGCGCCGCCCGGAGGTCCGACCCGATGCCCCAAGCCACTGCCGCCTCCGCCTCGGCCAAGGCCGCGCTCGAAGCCCTCGGAACCGCCTATCGCACCGCCTATCTGGCCCATGAGCCGTCGCTCGCGCCCTTCGCGCCCGGCCTGCGCTTCACCGAGAACCACGTCGAGATGCGGCTTCCCGACGGCAGCTGGGACACGGTCACCCGGGAGGTGGGGCCGGCGCTGACCATCTCGGACCCCGCGACCGGCCAGGTGGGGATCTACACCAGCGTCATGCAGAAGGACGTGCCGGGCTTCCTGGCCGTCCGCCTCAAGATCGAGGACGGCCGGATCACCGAAGTGGAGCAGATCCTGTCCACGCGGCGCTACTTGTCCGCGCCGCCCACCCCGATCGGACCGGTCGAAGGTTTCGAGCACGACCCCGACCTCGCCCGCCCCGTCGATCCGGCAGAGCGCATGAGCCGCGCCGCGCTGATCGCCATGGGCGACGCCTATTTCGAGACCCTGGAGAACAACACCGGCGAGCTGCGCGGCGGGGCCCGGTTCTCGCCCGGCGCCACCCGTTCGGAGAACGGCATGAGCTTCCCCGACATCGAGAAGGGCTTCCGCTCGGGCCGATATCGCTTCAACGAGCGGGTGCGCGACCGCGACTTCTTCCTGGTGGACGAGGCGCGCGGGATCGTGATGGCGCGGGCCTTCATCGACCACAAGGGCGTGCTGGACGCCTACGCCTTGACCGACGGGACGCCGCAGACGTCGGTGTTCCGCGAACCCCAGAGCTGGGGCCTGCTGGAGATGTTCAAGATCAGGAGTGGCGAGATCACCGGCGTCGAGGCCGTGTTCATCCAGACGCCCTATTACATGCGCTCGCCCTGGACCAAGGCGCCGGAGACGCGACCCGGCGGCCTAACCCCGCCCGCGCCCAGGGCGCCGCCCTCGCCGCCCGCCCCGACCAATCCGCCGCTGGACGACTAGAGCAGGTTGCGATCTGATGGAATCAGATCGCCGCTCCAGATCTTTGTATTTACGCGCGTTCTGCGCCCTAGCGTCAGAGCTCGCGCGGATCGGTCTCGCCGAGTTCCGGATAGAACAGCGCCTTGTTGGACAGCCGCTCGTTGAAGATGCGCCGCTCCTGGAAGTACCAGCGGGCGCCCGTCTTCACGTACCAGTCCTCGTAGTGGCCGAACTCGTTGGTTTCGAAGCTGCCGTCCGCCGTCCGGTTGCTGAACCCCAGCCACATGCCGACGTCGTGGGCCGTGTCGGGCCCGGTGAAGTCGATCCGCTGGCTGACGGAGACATGGATGAAGCGCGGCCGATGGCCGGCGTCCCTGGGCAGCTTCTGGCGGCCGGTCCCGAAGCTGGCCAGGTTCCGGCGGATCTCCTCGCGCCCGCGCTCGACGCCGCCGATCCAGCACATCACCGCGTCCGGCGCGAACAGGTCCGCGTAGGTGTCGATGTCGCCCGCGTCGAGGGCGATCATGTAGGCGCTCATCAGGTTGAGGATCGAGAGGTAGTCGTGCGCCCGGCCCTCGGGCACGGCGACCGGGAACGGGCTGGGGGCGGCCGGGGCCGGCGTCTTCACCCAGTCGGCGGCGCCCGGCGCGCCGGGCGACCAGAGGGGCGCGGCGTAAAGGGGCGTGTCGTCGTCGGTCATGGCGTGCGGCTCCTTCAGGCCAGCGGCAGCTCGCCCGCCCCGAACCAGGCGCCGTGCACCTGGGTCGCGTTGCGGAACGGCAGGATCACCCGGGCGACCTCCTGCATGGTCGGCGCGTCCACGATCATCAGCTCCGCGCGCATCTCGGCGGGATTGTGCGCCGTGCCGATCAGCCAGCCGTCGCCTTCCTCGCTCGAGCCCGGCCGGGGGACGAAGCTCGGCTCCTGCAGCATGTGGGTCTCGCCGCCGAAGCAGGACTTCAGCTCGCCGGTCAGGATGTCGAACCTTCCGAAGCTGTTGGCCCCGTAGCGCAGCTGCGGATGCGAGCCGGCCCGCGAGGGACGGTCCAGATCGAAATACTGGACGTAGATGTAGCGGTACGGCAGACCCAGACGCCGGTCGTCGACCCGCGTGAAGCTGGTCACCGGCTGCTCGAACAGCACCTCCTCCGTGCAGCGGTCATCCTTGGAGTCCAGGTCGAAGGTGATCCGCCTGAGGGTGTTGCGGGGCGCGGTGAACTGACCGCCGGCGAGGTCTTCGAACCAAGGCCATGGGTTCGCGTCGGCCGCGGGCGCTTCCAGGATGACCTTGGAGCCTTCGGTGCGGGCGTTGGCCGTGTGGACCACCGCGCGCTCGGGCCCCAGGAACCAGCGGATGTCCTTGGCCTCGCCGTCGCGGGGGATGACCCCGTAGTAGGACGGCTTGGAGGAATCCCAGGCCCAGTGGGTCTTGCCCTCGTGCAGCCGCTCCAGGCTGGTCACGCAGCCGCCGCCCGGGATGATCACGTGCTCGCGGGTCAAGGCCATGTCGTGCAGCATGCTTGTGTAGGGGACCTCGAAGCGCCACTCGCGGGTGACGGCGCCGGTCCTATCGAAGATGGCCAGGAACACGTCCTTCGAGCACAGGCCGGAGGCCTCGTAGCCGAAGGCCGCCATCTCGCCGGTGACCGGGTCGATCTTGGGATGGGCGGTGAAGGCCTGGCTCTTCCAGGCGCCGCCGAAATCCGTGGGCCCGATCGTCTCCAGCGTGTTCGGATCGATCCGGTGCGGCAGTCCGTCTTCCTTGGTGGCGTAGAGCACGCCGGCGTGGGCGACCGGGGTGGTGTTGGCGGTGGTGCGCCGTTGCGGGTGCTCCGGATCGCGCACGCCCGGATCGTCGGTGAACGGGTTGCGGTAGTAGCCGTAGAGCTGGCGGCGCGCCGACATCTGCCGCTCGAACCGCTCGGTGCGGACGTAGCGCCCCTTGTAGTCCACCACGCCGCCCCGGAAACGGAACATCGACATGTAGCCGTCCGAGGCCAGGGGAATGTCGTCGGGCGGATTGGGCGGATAGAGCCAGTCCGGATGCAGCCGGTAGAAGGCGCCGTCGAGGTCCTTGGGGATCTCGCCGGTCGTTTCGCAGTCGTAGACGTCGGCCTCGAACCGCGACGGCGCGAAATAGCCGCGCATCCCCGCCTGGCCGGAGAAATCAGCCATCGGCTCTCCCTCTCGTTCGCCGGATGATCGGCCAATCTCGGCGCGGCTGTCCATGGCGCCGGCGAAGGCCAATCGGGCCATCACGGATCAGGCGATGGTAGGCCGGGTGGGGATCGAACCCACGACCACTCGATTAAAAGTCGGGTGCTCTACCGCTGAGCTACCGGCCCATCGGGGGTGTGCATAGGCGCAAGCCCGCGGGCGGGGCAAGGCCGCTGCGCAGGTCAGCCGTCCTGGCGGCGCTGGGCCGCGGCGAACGCCCGCCGGAAAGCCTCGAAGCGGCCCTCGGCGACGGCGGCGCGCATGCGCCCCATCAGGGCCTGGTAGAAGGCCAGGTTGTGCCAGGAGAGCAGCACCTGGCCCAGGATCTCGTCCGACTTCACCAGGTGATGCAGATAGGCCTTGGCGTAATCCCGGCTGGCGGGGCAGTCGATGCCGGCGTCCAGCGGCGCCTGGTCCTCGGCGAAGACGGCGTTCTTCAGGTTGATCGGGCCTTCGGCGGTCCAGGCCTGGCCGTGCCGGCCCGAACGGGTGGGCAGGACGCAGTCGAACATGTCGATGCCCCGCGCCACCGCCTCGACCAGGTCGATCGGCTTGCCGACGCCCATCAGGTAGCGCGGCCGGTCCTCGGGCAGCATGGCGGGGGCGTAGTCGAGCACCTCGGTCATCCCCGCGTGCCCCTCGCCGACCGCGAGACCGCCGATGGCGTAGCCGTCGAATCCAAGCTCGATCAGCCGCTCGGCCGACTCCTGCCGCAGGCGCCGGAAGGTCGAGCCCTGCTGGATGCCGAACAGCGCCTGGCTCTCGCGCGCGCCGAAGGCGGCCTTGCAGCGTTTGGCCCAGCGGATCGACAGCTCCATCGCCTGGCGCGCCCGGGGCTCCTCGGCCGGCCAGGCGACGCATTCGTCCAGCTGCATGACGATGTCCGACCCCAGCAGGTCGGCCTGGATCTCGATCGAGCGCTCGGGGCTGAGCTCGTGGCGCGAGCCGTCGAGGTGGCTCTGGAAGGTGACGCCGTCCTCGCGGACCTTGGAGATCTTGGCCAGGGACATGACCTGGAAGCCGCCGGAATCGGTGAGGATCGGCCCGTCCCAGCGCATCAGCCGGTGCAGCCCGCCCAGCCGCTTCACCCGCTCGGCCCCGGGACGAAGCATCAGGTGATAGGTGTTGCCCAGCAGGATGTCGGCGCCGGACTGGCGCACCTGGTCGGTGGTCAGGGCCTTCACCGTGCCGGCGGTGGCCACCGGCATGAAGGCCGGCGTGCGGATATCGCCGCGCGGCGTGGCCAGGACGCCGGTGCGCGCCGCCCCGTCGCGGGCGTGGATGGCGAAGGCGAAGGCGCTCACGCCGCCCGCTCCAGCAGGCAAGCATCGCCGTAGGAATAGAAGCGATAGCCGCCGTCGATGGCGTGGGCGTAGGCTGCGCGCATGCGCTCCAGGCCGGCGAAGGCCGCGACCAGCATGAACAGGGTCGAGCGCGGCAGGTGGAAGTTGGTCAGCAGCACCTCCGCCGTGCGGAAGCGGTAGCCCGGGGTGATGAAGATCGAGGTCTCGTCCGCGAACGGCCGGATCACCCCGTCCTCGCCGGCCGCGCTTTCCAGCAGGCGCAGGGACGTGGTGCCGACGCAGACAATCCGTCCGCCCGCCGCCCGCGCGGCGTTCAGGGCGTCGGCCGTGGCCCGGGCGACCTCGCCGTATTCGGCGTGCATGCGGTGCTCGGCCACCTGCTCGACCTTCACCGGCAGGAAGGTGCCCGCCCCGACGTGCAGGGTGACCCGTTGCAGCCCGATCCCCCGCGCCGCCAGCCTGTCGGTCAGCCCGGGGGTGAAATGCAGCCCGGCGGTGGGCGCGGCGACCGAGCCCTCCGGCTCGGCGAACATGGTCTGGTAGTCGGCCTGGTCGCGCTCGTCCTCGGCCCGGCGGGCGGCGATATAGGGCGGCAGGGGCATGACGCCACGCTCGGCGATGGCCATGTCGAGGTCGGGGCCGGAAAGGTCGAAGGCCAGGACGACCTCGCCCCCCTCCCCCTTCTCCTTCACCGTGGCGTCCAGCGCGCCCAGCAGGCAGGCGCGGTCGGTGCGCTCGCCGAAGCGCACCCGGTCGCCGGGCTTCAGCCGCTTGCCCGGCTTCATGAAGGCGCTCCAGCGCGAGGGCGTCAGGCGCCGATGCAGCGTGGCCTCGACCGCCACCACCGAGTCCTCGCGGGTGCGCACGCCCGAGAGGCGCGCGGGGATCACCTTGGTGTCGTTGACCACCACCACGTCGCCCGGCCTCAGCAGCTCCGGGAGATCGCGCACGATGCGATCCTCGAACGGCCCCGCCGCCGGCGCGCGCAGCAGCCGCGCCGCATCGCGCGGCTCGGCCGGCCGAAGCGCGATGCGGTCCTCCGGCAGCTCGAAGTCGAAGTCGGAGACATTCATTCCATGATCACCGTCATTCGCGGGCTTGTCCCGCGAACCCATGCACGCTGGAAGAGCTAGGTGTTCATGGGTGGCCGGGACGAGCCCGGCCATGACGGTAAGGGGTAGGCCTGGACCTCACGCGTCCGCGGCGACCTTCCTGGAGACGATCTTGCCCGGCGCGCGCGGGGGCTCGCCCTTGGGCAGGGCGTCGATGTGCTCCATGCCTTCGGTCACCTCGCCCCAGACGGTGTACTGGCCGTCCAGGAAGGTGGCGTCGTCGAAGCAGATGAAGAACTGGCTGTTGGCCGAGTTCGGGTTGTTGGTGCGGGCCATCGAGCAGGCGCCGCGCTGGTGCGGCTCCTTGGAGAACTCGGCCGGCAGGTTGGGCTTGTCCGAGCCGCCCGTGCCGGTGCCGGTGGGATCGCCGCCCTGGGCCATGAAGCCCGGGATGACCCGGTGGAACACGACGCCGTCGTAGAAACCCTCGCGCGCCAGCTCCTTGATCCGCGCCACGTGCTTGGGCGCCAGGTCGGGGCGCAGCGCAATGGTGACCGGTCCGGACTCCAGGGTCATGACGATCGTGTTTTCGGGATCGGAAGCCATCGGGCGCCTCGCAGAAATGGGGAGAGGCGCGCCTTCTAGCCGAGGCGGGCGCGGATGTCGCCCCGTTCAGTTCAGGGCGAGCAGGCTCTTGCGGCGGCCGTAGAGCAGATAGACCCCCACGCCGACGATGTTCCAGATCAGGAAGGCGACCTGGGTCAGGTGCGCCAGGCTGAAGAACAGATAGATGCAGCCGACGATGGCGACGGGGCCCAGCACCCAGGCCAGGGGGGTCCTGAACACCCTTGGACGGTCCGGGTCGGTGCGGCGCAGCACCAGCATGCAGGCCGAGACGGCGACGAAGGCGGCCAGGGTGCCGGAATTGGCCACCTCGGCGATCTGGCCCAGCTGGAACACCCCCGCCACGACGGCCACCACGATGGCGGTGAATGCGGTCATGGCCACGGGCGTGTGGGTGCGGTCGCTGACGGTGCTGAGGGCGCGGGGCAGAAGGCCGTCGCGGGCCATGACGAAGAAGATGCGGCTCTGCCCGTACATGAAGGCCAGGATCACCGTCGGCAAGGCGATGACGGCCGCCGCGGCGATGATGCGCGCGGCGCCCGGCGCATGCACGCTGCGCAGCACCAGGGCCAGGGGCTCGGCGCTCTTGGCGAACTGGCCGTAGGGCAAGGCGCCCAGGGCCGCCGCGGCGATGACCATGTAGAGCACGGTGCAGACCGCCATCGAGCCCACGATGCCGATGATCAGGTCGCGGCCGGGGTTCTTGGCCTCCTCGGCCGCCGTGGAGACCGCATCGAAGCCATAGAAGGCGAAGAAGATCAGGGCCGCCGCCCCCATCACCCCGCGCTGCAGGCCGGCCACCTCGTGCGAGGTGAAGCCGTAGGGCATGAAGGGGTGGAAGTTGGCGCCGTCGAAGTGCGGCAGGGCGATGGCCACGAACACCGCCAGGGCCGCGATCTTCAGGGCCACCAGCAGGGCGTTGACCGTGGCGCTCTCGCGGGTGCCGGCTGCGAGCAGGGCCGCCACCACAAGGGTGATCAGCACGGCCGGCAGGTTCACCAGCCCGCCGCCGCCGGGCCCGGTGGTCAGCGCCGCGGGCAGATGCACGCCCAGGGAGGTCAGGAACCCGGTCGCATATCCCGACCAGCCCACCGCCACGGTGGAGCAGACCACGGTGTATTCCAGGATCAGGCTCCAGCCGACGATCCAGGCCAGGCCCTCGCCCAGCACCGCATAGGTGTAGGTGTAGGCGCTGCCCGCGGCCGGCATCATGGTCGACATCTCGGCGTAGGCCAGGGCCGCACAGGCGCAGACCACGCCCGCGATGGCGAACGACAGGATCACCGCCGGCCCCGCCCGGTCGGCCCCCTGGCCGATCAGGGTGTAGATGCCGGTGCCGACGATGGCGCCCACGCCCAGCGCCATCAGATGCGGCCAGGACAGGGTGCGCCGCAGCCGGCGTTCGCCGTGAGCATCCGCCGCCATGGCGTCGATCGACTTGCGCCGCGTAAGGAAGGTCATGCGCTCGCCCCCGCTTCCAAGTCGGAAGCTATCCGCGGTTGGACGACGCGGCCACAGGGGCTACTTGCGAACCATGCAATTCCCTTCCCCCCTCGAGCGCGGGCGGCTGGTGCGGCGTTACAAGCGGTTCTTCGCCGACGTGGCGATGGAGGACGGCCGCGAGCTGACCGCCCACTGTCCCAATCCCGGCGCCATGCTGGGGCTGAACATCCCGGGCCTGCCGGTGTGGCTGTCGGTCTCGGACTCGCCCACCCGCAAGCTGCCCCATACCCTGGAGCTGGTCGAGGCCGACGGGGGGCTCGTGGGGGTCAACACCATGCACCCCAACCGCCTGGTCGCCGAGGCGCTGGAGGCCGGCGCCATCCCCGAGCTGGCCGGCTATACCGAGGTGCGGCGCGAGGTGAGATACGGGACGAACAGCCGGGTCGACTTCCTGCTGACGGGCCCCGACCGGCCGCCCTGCTGGCTGGAGATCAAGAACTGCCACCTGTCGCGCGGCGGGGGCCTGGCGGAATTCCCCGACTGCGTCGCCGCCCGCTCGCTGAAGCACCTGAAGGAGCTGACCCGCGAGGTCGAGGGCGGCGCCCGGGCGGTCATGCTTTATGTGATCCAGCGCACCGACTGCGAGCTGTTCGACACCGCGCCCGACCTCGACCCGGCCTATGCCGCCGGCCTCGTGGAGGCGGCGGGCCGGGGGGTTGAAGTCCTTTGTTATGGTTGCGACATAAGCTCCGAAGCCGTCCGCCTCGTCCGTCCCATTCCCTGGCGCGGCGCCATGGCGGCCAACGCACGGATCACGGCATGAGCGACAGCGACGTCCTCGACATCCCCACCCGCACCTCGCAGATCAAGGTGCACGACGCCGAAGCGTTCGAGGGCATGCGCCGGGCCGGCCGGCTGGCCGCCGAATGCCTGGACCTGCTGGTTCCCGAGGTGAAGCCAGGGGTGGTCACCGACGACCTGGACCGGCTGGCCCGCGAGTTCATCCTGGACAACGGCGCCCTGCCCGCCTGCCTGTTCTACCGCGGCTACGCCAAGACGGTCTGCATCTCGCCCAATCACGTGGTCTGCCACGGCATCCCCTCGGACCGGGCGCTGCGCGAAGGCGACATCATCAACATCGACGTGACCGTGGTGCTGGACAGCTGGCACGGCGACACCAGCCGCATGTACGGCGTCGGCGAGGTCTCGCCCCGCGCCCGCCGCCTGGTGGACGTGACCTACGAGGCCATGATGCGCGGCATCGCGGCGGCGCGGCCGGGCCGGACCTTCGGCGACATCGGCCACGCCATCCAGAGCTATGTGGAGGCCCAGCGCTGCTCGGTGGTGCGCGACTTCTGCGGCCACGGGCTGGGCCAGGTGTTCCACGACAATCCGAACGTGCTGCACTACGGCGCGCCGGGCTCGGGCGCGGTGTTGAAGCCCGGCATGTTCTTCACCGTCGAGCCGATGGTGAACCTCGGCAAATACCCGGTGAAGCTGCTGAGCGACGGCTGGACCGCCGTCACCCGCGACAAGTCCCTGTCGGCCCAGTTCGAGCATGCCGTCGGCGTCACCGAGACGGGGGTCGAGATCTTCACCCTGTCGCCGAAGGGGCTGGACCGTCCGCCCCTCCAGGGCGGGGAATAGCCCTGGCCGCCAAGCCGCGCCTTTCGCCGCGGCAGATCCGCGCCGCGGTGGTGACCATCGCGGTGCTGGCGCTGCTGGCCATCGGCGCCATGCTGCCCCGCAACCAGCCGCCGCCCGAGACCGGGCAGCCCGCCGCCGTCCAGGTGAAGTGACCATGGCCGAGACCCCCGCCGCCGAAGGCCCCTCCCCGTCCCAGCGGATCGACGGGCGGATCGAGGAGCTCGGCGACTGGCGGGGCGAGGTGCTGGCCCGCCTGCGCGCCCTGATCAGGCAGGCCGTTCCCGGCGTGACCGAGGACTGGAAATGGCGCGGCGTTCCGGTCTGGTATTGGGACGGCATGATCTGCACCGGCGAGACCTACAAGGCGGTGGTGAAGGTCACCTTCGCCAAGGGCGCGGCGCTGGACGACCCCCAGGGCCTGTTCAACTCCAGCCTCGAGGGCAACGTCCGCCGCGCCATCGACATCCATGAGGGCGAAGCGATCGACGAGGAGGCCTTCAAGGCGCTCGTCCGCGCCGCGGCGGTCCTGAACCGGCCCAGGCCCGGATCGTCCGCCCCGGGCGACTCCTAATCCTTCGGCGGCTGCTGCGGCAGCGCCGCCCGCTGCAGCCAATTGTCCTCCGCGATCGCCTGCTCGACGGTGGTGGTCTCGGGCCCGTCCGAGGTGTCGAACACCAGTTCGGAGGCTTGCGAGGACCGTCCCGCCAGACCGGTGAAGCGGTGATAGATGCTGTGGTTGAGCCACAGGCCGTAATGGCTGCTCTTCTTGACCTGGCAGACCGTCAGGAAGGTGCGCCGGTCGAAGCTGAGCAGCGGATCGTGGAGCGGCTGAGGGCAGGGATTCAGCAGGTCCGGATGGCCGTCGAGCAGGCCTTCGCAGGTCATCGGCAGATCGAAGGTCAGCCGCAGGACCAGGATCCCCGGCCGCACCACGCCCCCTTTCGCCGGGAAGGTGCTGACGAGTTTCGGCGCCGGGACCTCCGGATCGGCGGGATGGCGGGCCCCCAGGCATCTGCGTCCGGGGGTGATCGTCAGACCGGCCACCACGTGGGGCCGGCGCGCCAGCACGGTCACGCCCGCGACCACGGTCGGGTCGGCGGACTGGGCGGTGGCGGGGGGCCCGCCGGTCAGGACGGCGCCCATGGCGGCGGCGCAGATCAGGCGTCTCATGCGCATGGCGTCAGTGTGTCCGGATCGAAACGATAGCGCGCGTCGCCCACCTTGGCCATCGCCCCTTGGCGATGTTACACTTCGCAAACTAGGGGCCAGATGTAGGACTAGGAAACGTCCGGGTGACGTTCAGGGGTAACGACCGAAAAACAGGAGTCTGACCGTCGCGTAGAAGGAACCAACGAACCACAGCGCGGCCATGACAACCCAAAGCCAGAAGATGCCGGCATCGCCTCTCCGGCGCAGAATGACCCTCCCGAGCGGCCACGCAAACACGTTCGGGTTGATGGTGCGACCCAAGCTGATCGAAGCGGCGACGTAGAGGCCCGATACCGCCGCGACGATGGCGTCGCCAGGCACGCGCGGGTCTACACTCAATCCTGCTGCCCCTTATCCGAACTTGGGTTCTCGCGGGGAAGCTTCGCCACACGTCCAACAACGCGGTCAAATCCCGGCGCTTCGCCCTCGGCTCCTAGCTCCTTCGCCATATCCTTGAAGCGCTCGTGGCGTTCGGCGTCGGTGAGCTTGGGCTTCGGTTGTGCTTTGGCCATGGTCGTCATCTTAACACGTCAGTCCCGGAACCGGACCTCGTCCGCTTTGACGTGGATCGTGAGCCGCGCGCCCTTCCGGCTCTTGTGGCTCCAGTGAAGTTCGATCAGGTGCATGTACTGCTTCACGGCCGATGACAACGTCGGGCCAGCCCCGACAAGCGCCAAGCGGTTGAGACTGGCGAAGCGCGGCGCCATGAAGCGCTGATGACCGAAATCCTTGTCTTGGCTGACTAGAATTCGATTATCCCGCATAGCGGCGGTCGCAACGATGGGATCGGCCGAATTGACCGGCATATGGTGGCGCATTCGGTGAACGCTGTGGCCTCGGAGGCGCAGATAATCCCCGACGGAGTCAGGCACGTTGGCATCGGTGAAAAAGCGCAGCTTTGGCGTTGCCTTCGCCATTAAGCGGCGGCGGACTGGCCATGGTACTCAATGGCCGCCTTAACGTCCTCGGCTTTGAGGCCGGGATACTCCTTGATGATGGCGTCAACGCTGTAGCCAGCGTCGGCAAATGACTTGATCGCCGCCACAGAAATGCGGGTGCCGGCGATCACGGGCTGGTTCTCTGAGACGAACTTGTACCGCTTCACTTTTCCAATCTCGTCAGCGCCGCGTTCATTCAACTTGGCCACCGCACCACGAAGGCTGGAGATTACCAACCTTAGCGGGATGTCCAATACCCGCTGACCACTGATGAGCTCCCGTTTCTCCAAGGTGACCGGGTCTCGGATCACAACACGACGCTTGAGCACTTCTAAGGTCCGAGAGGCCCATGGCTCATCAGACAGCTTCGATAGTTCCCTTTGCACGTCCATCAGGTGCGCCTCGGGGACCCGGAGCTTGTTCCGTAGCTGCCCGAGCACGCGCAGCGAGACGACGTCGCGGAAGGAATAGACCCGGCCATAGGGAACGTGGCGCTCGTCAGCGCCGTAGCTCGGCCGGAGCAAACCGATGCGATTCCATTTGCGAAGCTGGCGGACGGAAATCTCGCTCAGCGCGGCGGCATGGTCCTCGCTGAATGCGCCTATGACGTTCGATGCATCGTCCATGACTGTTTCCGCCTGACTATGGGCTAGGCGCAATTCCTCATCAAACGGCAAATAAAGATCGGGCCAACGCCCTTTCCGGTGTTCTGACACGACAAATCACCCCGCATCCGCTATAGGACTCGCGGGGCGAAAGCCCTGTTTTCAGGGGGCCGGAATCCCCCTGGCCGTGACAAGATGGCTGGCCGCCATCGCGTGGATGAATCTACGCGAGAGGATGCGGCATGCGCAATCAACGACCGAAGCCGTCCCTGAACGATTTCTTTGTTCGTGGCATCCCGTTGGCCGAGGCGTTGGACGCCAGGGCCGATTGGGAAAACCTTACAGTGGACCAACTTCGGCGCCTCGGAATCCTCACCTCTTCAGAAGGTGCGGAAGTTCGTGGGCAATGGCGTTCACGGAAGAGGCAATCCCTCTTGAATTAGTGTTGCCGCAGCTGCGCCGGATCAGGCTCAGAGTCACGCGAGCGACGCCAGCGCCTAGGCGGTAGCGCCCCCGGCCGAAGCTTGCCCTCTGCGACCAGTCGTTTCGTAGGTGAGGCGCTTGCCCTTGGCGCCCTGAAGCGCGATGTCGGCGCGCTCGATGTCGTCAACGCCCAGCTTGGCGCGGGTGTTGTACCGGAAGTCGAACTCCGCGAGGTAGCGCTTCAGGTGCGCTTCCGAGACGTGGTGGAAGGTCCCGTAAACGCCGCGCTTCAGGATCGAGAAGACCCCTTCCACGGTGTTCGAATGGATCGAGGGGTCCTGGCGGGAGACGTACTCGCGCTCCTCGTGGTTGACCCAAGCGTGGTCGGCGAAGTTCCAGCCGATGGAGCGATAGGCGTATGCGCCATCGGTCATCAGGCGGCTTTCCTTGGAGGCGTGCCGAGCGAGGACGGTGTGGAGGGTCTTCACGGTCACGTCGGGAATGTGGAACGAGCGGACCTTTCCTTCGCGCTCGACCAGCGACATGACCGGCAATGCCGGCCCGGGGCCCTTGAGCTTCTTGGAGGGATCGCGGCTCAGGAATGCCTCATCGGCCTCGATGACCTTGCCAGCGCCGCCAAGCGGCGGGGTGAAGATGCCGTGCTTCTCGGCCATGGCTTCGCGGATGCGGTGGCCGAGGAACCAGGCGGTCTTCATGGAGCATTGCAGCATCCGTTGGATCTGACGGGTGCTGATGCCCTTCTTCGAGGCGCACATGAGGTGGATGACCTGCAGCCAGAGATGCAGGGGCAGGTGCGAGCTTTCGAAGATGGTCCCTTGGCGGACGGTGAACTGGCCCTTGCAGCTCCGGCACTTGTGCAGGCCGATCCGGGTGGCATTGCCGCCCAGCCGATAGACCTGTTCCCCAGCCGCTTGGCAGTGGGGGCAGACCGGGCCTTGCGGCCACAGCAGCGCTTCTACGTAGGCGAATGCGGCGGCTTCATCGTGGAAGTGCGGGGCATCGAGAACGGCGCGGGCCATGGGCGTAACTCCTTGACGCCCAACCTATATCTTGAGGCTGGTTTGTCAAGTGTAACATCGCCCGCCCCTTGCCGGCGGAACAAATAACGAACATGATGCGGCGTTCTCGGAGCGGGCCATGGCGGATTCGGGCGAGGTGCGGGAGGCCTGGAGCGGCGCGCAGCTGTTCGCGCCGCCGGCCGCGCCGGCACAGCCCAGGCCGCATCACCTCGGCCATCGCGAGCGGCTGCGCGAGCGGGCGCTGAACGCGGGGTTCGCGGCCCTGGCCGACTACGAGGCGCTGGAGCTCTACCTGTTCCGCTCGTTCCCGCGCGGCGACGTCAAGCCGCTGGCCAAGGCCCTGATCACCCGCTTCGGCACGCTGCAGGGCGTGTTGTCGGCCTCGGTCGAGGATCTCTGCACCGTGCGCGGGATCGGTCCCCAGGCGGCGCTCGACCTGAAGCTGGTGCATGAACTGGCCCAGCGCATGGGTCTGGATTGCATGCAGAAACGCACCGTCATCGGCTCGTGGAGCGCGCTTCTGGCCTACGTCAAGCTGGCCCTGGCGCACGAGCCGCGCGAGCAGTTCCGCGTGCTGTTCCTGGACAAGAAGAACCAGCTGATCGCCGACGAGGTGATGAACCAGGGCACGGTCGACCATGCCCCGGTCTATCCGCGCGAGGTGGCCCGTCGGGCGCTGGAGCTGGCGGCCTCGGCGGTGATCCTGGTGCACAACCACCCCTCGGGCGATCCCAGCCCTTCCCAGGCCGACGTGGACATGACACGACAGGTGATCTCGGCCTGCCGCACCCTGAACCTCTCGGTGCACGACCATCTGGTGGTGGGCCTCCAGGGCGTCGCCAGCTTCAGGGCCCTCGGACTCATCTGATCCGTTCAGGCGCGGTTCAGCCCCAGGGGCCCAACCCTCGGCCCGCTTCTGCGTTTTAGCTGAGACTGGACAACACGGGAGACTCTCCATGAAACGCGCCTTGCTTGCAGCATCCCTCGCGCTGGCCACCGCGGCCGGCGGGGCGGCGGCCATTCCGCAGGTCGCCAGCGCCCAGGCCATCGTCATCGGCCCCGGCGGCATCGGCATCTATAACTACGGCGGCCATCGCTACTGCTGGTACGACGGCGGCTGGCACGGTCCGGGCTGGTACTGGTGCGGCTATGGCTGGCGCCGCGGCTACGGCTGGGGCGGCGTCTACGGCTGGAACGGCTGGAGCCGCCGCGGTGGCGGCGGCCGCGACTACGGTCATCGCGACGGCCACTACGGCGGCGGCCGCTACGAGGGCGGCCACTATGGCGGTCAGGGCGGCGGGGACCGTGGCGGTCGTGGCGGCGGCGACCATGGCGGTCACGGCGGCCATGGCGGCGGCGGCCACCACCACTAGCCTGGAGCCGCGGCGCGGCTGGCCCCGGCGGGCCGCGCCAGCTTCGGTTCCGTTCGCTTGGGCTTCCCCGGCGCGGTGAAAACCCTCTAAGACCCTCCCGCCAGGAGGGATCATGCGCGAGCATCTGAAGTTCTACATCGGCGGCCAGTGGATCCTGCCCGCCCAGCCCCGCACCATCGACGTCATCAATCCGGCGACCGAGGAGGTCTGCGGCCGCGTCAGCGCGGGCTCCGCCGCCGACGTGGACCGCGCCGTCGCCGCGGCCAAGACGGCGTTCAAGACCTGGCGCAAGTCCTCGCGGGAAGACCGGCTGACGCTCTTGAACCGCATCGTCGAGGCCTTCCAGGCCCGCGTCGGCGACATGGGCGAAGCCATCACCCAGGAGATGGGCGCCCCTGCCTGGCTGGCCCAGGGCACCCAGGCGCCCATCGGCGTCAACCACTTCAAGTCGGCCATCGGCGTGCTCGAGCGCTACGCCTTCGAGGAGGACCGCGGGACCAGCCGCATACTGAAGGAGCCGATCGGCGTCTGCGGCTTCATCACCCCCTGGAACTGGCCGATCCACCAGATCTGCGCCAAGGTCGCACCGGCCCTGGCGGTGGGCTGCACCGTGGTCTTGAAACCCTCCGAGATCGCCCCCTTCTCGGGCCAGATCTTCGCCGAGATCCTCGAGGCGGCGGGAACGCCGCCCGGCGTCTTCAACCTGGTCCAGGGCGAAGGCCCCGTGGTCGGCGCGGCCCTGTCGGCCCATCCGGACGTCGACATGGTCTCGATCACCGGCTCGACCCGCGCGGGCATCGAGGTCGCCAAGGCCGCCGCCCCCACCCTCAAGCGCGTGCACCAGGAGCTGGGGGGCAAGTCGCCCAACATCGTGCTGGAGGACGCCGACCTCACCCCGGCCATCACCGGCAGCGTCAACGCGGTGATGCAGAACTCCGGGCAGTCGTGCCGCGCGCCCACGCGCATGCTGGCGCCCAACACGCTGATGGACCAGGTCTGCGCCATCGCCAAGCAGGTGGCCGAGACCTGGACGCCCGGCGATCCCACCGGCAACGCCCGCATGGGGCCGGTGGTCTCCGAGGCCCAGTGGAACAAGGTCCAGGGCCTGATCCGCAAGGGCATGGACGCCGGTGCGACGGTGGTGACGGGCGGCCTCGGCAAGCCCGAGGGGCTGGAGACCGGCTATTTCGTCAAGCCGACCATCCTGGCTGGCGTCACCAACGACATGGCCGTGGCGCGCGAAGAGATCTTCGGCCCGGTGCTCTGCATCCTGGGCTACGACACCCTGGACGAGGCCATCGAGATCGGCAACGACACCGACTACGGCCTGGCCGGCTATGTGCAGAGCGCCGACATCGACAAGGCCCGCGCCGTCGGCCGCGAGATCCGCGCCGGCTACATCAGCCTGAACAACGCGGGCCTCGACCTCAACGTGCCCTTCGGCGGCTACAAACAGTCGGGCAACGGCCGCGAGTTCGGCGACTACGCCTTCTCGGAGTTCCTGGAGCTGAAGTCGGTGCTGGGCTGGAGCCCGGCGGCCTGAAGCAGCGGCCCGTCATGCCGGAGGCCGCGCCGGGATCAGGGCGCGCCCAGGCAGGCCCCTTCGGCCAGCTGGGCGTCCAGCGGCGAGGCGGCGCTGGCGACACGGCACACCTGTTGGCCGTCGGGCGCCTCGTGGCAGACGCAGTCGGCGCTGATCCCGGCGCCGGCGGGGCCGACCGACCAGGGCGCGCCGGCGACCCAGGGGACGCGGCCGGGGATGGTCGAGACGGCGATGGTCGCCGAGCTCGACTTGCCGATGGGGATGGTCGCCACGCCATAGGCGCTGCGGTAGCCGTCCGAGCCCACGCCCGCGCCGACCTCGCCGTGGATCTTGCGGTCGGGCTTGCCCTGGTCGGGATAGCGAATCGGTTCGTCCGACGGGCTCTTGGCGGCCGGCAGCTGGCGGGTGTCGGAGGTGTCGCCCAGCCAGGCGGCGATCTTGTGGTCGGTGTCCTGCGAGGCGGTGCTCACCGGGGCGGCGTCCGAGCCGGACCCGGAGTCGGCGGCCACGGCCGAGCCGGACAGGGCCATGACGCTCGCGGCCAGGAGCAGCAGGCGGAGACTCATCAGATCACTCCTGGGCCGGACTGAACCTTAGCCTCCGCGACAATTACGGCAGACATGCGTCGGGGGCGACATAAACCTGGGCTGCGCCGGATCACCCCAGGGCCCGGCGGCGCTTGGCCAGGGCGTCGAAGGCCATCAGCTCGGCCAGCAGGGGCTCGAAGTCCTTCAGCGGCACCATGTTGGGGCCGTCCGAGGGGGCGCTGTCGGGGTCGGGGTGGGTTTCCATGAAGACGCAGGCCACGCCCACGGCCACCGCCGCGCGGGCCAGCACCGGCACGAACTCGCGCCGGCCGCCCGAGGATTGCCCCTGGCCGCCCGGCTCCTGCACCGAATGGGTGGCGTCGAACACCACCGGACAGCCGATCTCGGCCATGATCGGCAAGGCCCGCATGTCGGACACCAGGGTGTTGTAGCCGAACGAGACCCCGCGCTCGCAGGCCATGACGTTGGGATTGCCGGCCTCGGTCACCTTGGCGATGACGTTCTTCATGTCCCAGGGGGCGAGGAACTGGCCCTTCTTGACGTTGACGGCACGGCCGGTCCGGGCGGCGGCGACCAGCAGGTCGGTCTGGCGGCTCAGGAAGGCGGGGATCTGCAGCACGTCCACCGCCTCGGCGACGGCGGCGCACTGATCGGCCGCGTGCACGTCGGTCAGGGTGGGCATCCCCAGGCTCTCGCGGATTTCGGCGAACACCGGCAGGGCGGCGTTCAGGCCGACGCCCCTGGCGCCCCGCCCCGAGGTGCGGTTGGCCTTGTCGAACGAGGTCTTGTAGATCAGCCCGATCCCCAGCCGGCCGGCGATCTCCTTCAACGCCTGGGCCGTCTCCAGCGCATGGGCGCGGCTCTCCATGGCGCAGGGACCGGCGATGATGGTCAGCGGCAGGCCGTTGCCGATGCGCACGGCGGCGCCGCCGGGGGCCTGGACTTCGACGATGGCGTTGGGCTGCATCCGCTCCGCTCCCGAGAGGGGTCCCTCGCCTAGCTTGCGCCCGCGGCCCAGGCAAGCGCGGCGGCCTTGCGCGGCCTTGGCCGAGGCCTTAGCGTCGCCCCATTCATGGCAAGCCAAGTTCTCCCCCGCACCGTTCGCCCGAGCGTCATCGAGGCCATCGGCGACACCCCCCTGATCCGTCTGAGACGCGCGTCCGAGCTCACCGGCTGCGAGATCTGGGGCAAGGCCGAGTTCATGAACCCCGGCCAGTCGGTCAAGGACCGCGCGGCCCTGGCGATCATCCGCGACGCCGAGCGGCGGGGCCTTCTGAAGCCCGGCGGCCTGATCGTGGAGGGCACCGCCGGCAACACCGGCATCGGCCTGACCATGGTCGGCAAGGCGCTGGGCTACCGGTCCACCATCGTCATCCCGCGCACCCAGAGCCAGGAGAAGAAGGACGCCCTGCGCCTTCTGGGCGCCGAGCTGATCGAGGTGGACGCGGTCCCCTACGCCAATCCCGGCAACTACGTCCGCTATTCCGGGACCCTGGCCGAGGAACGGGCGAAGACCGAGCCTAACGGCGCGGTCTGGGCCAACCAGTTCGACAACGTCGCCAACCGCCAGGGCCACTACGAGACCACGGGCCCCGAGATCTGGGCCCAGTCCGAGGGCAAGGTCGACGGCTTCATCTGCGCGGTGGGCTCGGGCGGCACCCTGGCCGGGGTGGCCATGGCGCTGCGCGAGCGCAAGCCCGACATCAAGATCGGCCTGGCCGACCCGCTGGGCTCGGCCCTGTTCAACTGGTATTCGGCCGGCGAGCTGAAGGCCGAGGGC
Organism: Caulobacteraceae bacterium; assembly: GCA_025450315.1. Taxonomy (GTDB): domain Bacteria; phylum Pseudomonadota; class Alphaproteobacteria; order Caulobacterales; family Caulobacteraceae; genus JANWHQ01. The sequence continues at coordinate 32,575 of JANWHQ010000159.1, read as the reverse complement.
TCGTCGATCACCGAAGGCATCGGCCAGGGCCGGGTGACCGGCAACCTCGAGGGCCTGGACCTGGACTTCAGCTGCCAGATCCCCGATCCCGAGGCGCTGGAGATCGTCTACGACCTGGTCCAGCACGAAGGCATGTGCCTGGGCGGTTCGTCGGGCGTGAATGTCGCTGGCGCCATCCGCCTGGCGCGCGAGCTGGGCCCCGGCAAGACCGTCGTCACCATCCTGGCCGACCTCGGCCAGCGCTACCAGGGCAAGCTGTTCAATCCCGAGTTCCTCAAGGAACGCGGCCTGCCATATCCGGATTGGCTCTGATCATGCCCGACGATCCCCTGGTCTCCACCGAGTGGCTGCACGAGCACCTCGGCGACACGCGCGTGAAGGTGCTGGACGCCAGCTGGTTTCTGCCCGGCGATCCGCGCGATCCGATCGTGGGCTTCGAGGCCGCCCACATCCCCGGCGCGCAGTTCTTCTCCATCGACGAGATCTGCGACAAGACCTCGCCCCTGCCCCACATGGCGCCCGAGCCCGAACAGTTCGCCTTCGAGGTGGGGGAGCTGGGCATCGGCGGCGAGGACACGGTTGTGGTCTACGACCAGGCCGGGCTGTTCTCGGCGCCCAGGGTATGGTGGACCTTCCGCCTGTTCGGCCACGGCAAGGTGTTCGTGCTGGACGGCGGCCTGCCGGCCTGGACCCGCGAGGGCCGCCCGCTGGAGCACGGCCCAGCCGCTCCGCCCGCCGCCGGCGACTTCGCGGTGCTGACCACCCACCCGGAGCTGGTGCGCAACCTGATGCAGGTGTGGCGGGCGCTGGAGCAGCACTCCGAGCAGATCGTCGACGTGCGCTCGGCCGAACGCTTCCGGGGCGCCGCGCCCGAGCCCCGCGCGGGCCTCCGGGCCGGCCACATGCCCGGCGCGGTCAACCTGCCGATCGGCGAGCTGATGGACGCCGAGGGGCGGCTGAAGTCCGCCGAGGGCCTCGCCGAGACCTTCGCCAGGGCCGGCGTCGACCTGAGCGGCGCGGTGGTGACCAGCTGCGGCTCGGGCATCGCCGCCTCCCTGGCCGCGCTGGGGCTGGCGCGGCTGAACCACTGGAACGCGGCGGTCTACGACGGATCCTGGACCGAATGGGGCGCCCATGCCGAGGCGCCTGTCGTCACGGGGTCATGAGAGTCGGGGCGCGATGAAGGACACCACCCGCGTCATCCGCGCCGGCGCCGAGGAGAGGCCCCTGGCGCGGACGGTCAATCCACCGATCCAGCGCGCTTCCACCGTGCTCTTGCCCGACGCCGCCTCGCTCTACGACTCCAGCCAGGTGCTCTACGGCCGCGACTCCCTGGCGGTGCGCAGCGCCCTCTGCGACGCGATCGCCGAACTGGAGGGCGGGGTCGGGGCGAAGCTGTTCCCCTCGGGCCTGGCGGCCATGACCGGGGTGCTGCTGGCGCTGCTGAAGGCGGGGGACGAGATGCTGGTCTGCCAGCACGTCTATCGCCCCACCCGCAAGTTCTGCGACGGGGTGCTGAAGCGCTTCGGCGTGAAGACGACCTACTACCCCCAGACAATGCCGGCGGCCGGGCTGATGGCCATGGTCACCGATAGGACGCGGGTGATCGTGGTGGAATCCCCCGGCTCGCTCAGCTTCGAGATGCAGGACGTCGCCGCCATCGCCTCGGGCGCGCGCGAGCGGGGCGTGCTGACGGTGATGGACAACACCTGGGGCGCGGGGCTGCTGTTCAAGCCGATCGCCCACGGCGTCGACATCAGCGTCCAGGCCCTGACCAAGTACATGGGCGGCCACTCGGACGTGTTCATGGGCTCGGCCGCGGCGCGCGACGCCGCCATGCTGAAGCTGCTCGACGCGGCCATGCACGACATCGGCTGGTCGGTCTCGCCCGAGGACGCCTATCTGATGCTGCGCGGGCTCAGGACCCTGCCCACCCGCCTGAAGCGGCACGGCGACAGCGGCCTCGAGGTCGCGCTCTGGCTCAGCCAGCAGCCCGAGGTCCGCGAGGTGATCCACCCGGCCCTGCCCGGCGCCCGCGGCCACGAGCTGTGGGCCCGCGACTACACCGGCGCCTGCGGCCTCTTCGCCTTCGTCTTCCGGCCAGCGCCGGAAGCGGCGGTCAACGCCTTCCTGGATGCGCTCGACCTCTTCGGCCTCGGCTTCTCCTGGGGCGGCCACGAAAGCCTGGCCATCAGCTGCGACCCCCAGCGCCGCACGGGCGCGGACCTGGAAGACTACGGCGGCCCGTTGATGCGCCTGCACGTGGGCCTGGAGGATCCGGGCGACCTGATCGAGGACCTGAAGCGGGGGCTCGCGGCGTTCAACGCCGCTCGGGGATAGTCTTGGTCGGCGTGAAAGCGGACAAGATGAGGATGGCGCGCCCTGCAGGACTCGAACCTGCGACCCTCTGCTTAGAAGGCAGATGCTCTATCCAGCTGAGCTAAGGGCGCCCTTCGCCGGAAGCCTGGGCTAGTGGGTCCAGGGCTCCTTGCGATCCACCGAGAAGTTATCCGCATAGGCCTTGAGGATCAGTTTGTGCTCCCTGGGCTCGAACAGCTGGAAGGCGATGCCGTTGCTCTGGGCGTAGGCGACCGCCTCGTCCCGGGTCTCGAATTCCAGGCGCACCTGCCCGTTCATGTCGGTCGAGCTGGTCCAGCCCATCAGGGGGTCGGGCACGCGCGCGGTGGCGGGCTCGAACTCCAGCACCCAGTCGCGGGTTCTGGCCTTGCCCGACTGCATGGCCGTCTTGGCCGGCTTGTAGATCCGCGCGAGCATGCCGCCTTCCCTCTTCGCTCTCCTGCCGCCGATGGTCGGGGCGGCGTGATTCGAACACGCGACCCTCTGCTCCCAAAGCAGATGCGCTACCAGGCTGCGCTACGCCCCGTCTTCGGCGCGGGGTTCATGACATGGCCCCGTTCGGCCCGCAACGGAAGTGATGCCGCCCCGCCGTTGACCTTGGCCGTGGGCCAGCGTCAGAGTCCGCGCCGTCCATGACCCAGGTCTATCTTCATCCCGAGATCGGCGACTACTTCGTCGAATACGACTTCGCCGAGGTGGCGGGCTCGCCCTGCGACGGCGGCCCGGCGGACCTGCGCCGGCAGGTCATGCAGGACTATGTCGGCGAGAAGTGCATCCTGCTGCGCAACGTCCGGATCGACTACGACCAGGACTTCATCTCCAAGGTGAGCTTCCCGCCCACCTGGTACTTCAAGAAGTTCCCCTCCAAGGTGGTCGAGCGCGACAAGCCGCTGGCCAAGTCCGACGCCAAGAAGGCCCTCTGCCGCGACCTCTTCGCCGGCGACGCGGGGCTGTTCCACCGTTTCGAAGGCGAGGTGCGGGCGGTGAACTCGGGTATCCGCCGGGTGCTGGACGAGCTCCTGCGTCACCACCGGACTTCGGCCACCGACATCATCTGGCGGCACACCGAGACGCGGGTCGAGAACCTGCACTTCGACATCGACAAGGACTCCGCCGATTTCGAGTCCGTGCGGCTCTACCTCAACATGGATGACATCCCGCGCATCTGGCACACCTCCCACCAGCTCAGCCAGATCGTCCCGCACTACTACGAGACGCTGGAGCTCGCCGCCCTGCGGGACCAGCCGCTGGAGACGCTGCTGCAGGTGCTGTCGCTGCGCCTGTTCGGCAACTGGGCCTCGCGCGGCCGCGAGCAGTTCCCCCGCCACATGGTGCTGTTCGAGCCGGGCGACGTGTGGATCTGCGACGGGCGCACCGTGCCGCATCAGGTGATCTACGGCCGGCGCGTGGCCTCGAGCTTCTACCGGCTGGACAGCGCCGCCCTGCCCCCTTGGCACCCCAGCCTGGCCTCGAAGGTGGAGGCGATGCACGCGGCCCAGGCCGCCGGCGCCGAGGGCGCCGCCGAAGGGCTGAAGGGCTATGCCTATCCGTTCGGCCCGGGCGGCCCCAAGCCGCCGAAGGGCGTCACCCATCCCGACCTGAAGAACGACTGGGACAAGCTCTACGAGGACAGCATCCAGCCGAGGCTGGTGCGGCTCTAGCTACTGGTCGCCGAAGATCCGCTCGCGGACCTTGTCGCCCGGCTCGATGTCGATCTCCGCGGCGCGGCCGCCCTTGATCTCGAGCACGCCCAGCACCGGCCCGGCCGAGGGGATGTTGGCCTCCGACAGCGGCGTGGCGTTGGCGGCGACGTTCAGCACCACCCCGTGCGCGTCGATGAACACCATGTCGAGCGGGATCAGGGTGTTCTTCATCCAGAACGACACGTCCTGCGGCGTCTTGAAGTCGAACAGCATCCCCGCGTCCGGCGCCAGCGACTTGCGAAACATCAGGCCCCGCTCGCGCGAGGCGTCGTTGTCGGCGATCTCGACCCTGAAGTTGTGGACGCGACCGTCGTGGGTGACGATCTGCAGGTTCTCGACGGGCAAGCCCGATTGCGGGGCCAAGTCGTCGCCGCGGCCGGGCGAACTGCAACCCGCGGCCAGCGCGAGCACAAGGCCGAGGATCAGGCGACGCATGGGAATATACATGGAGACTGCGACCCGAACCGAGATGACGCCCTAGTCTAGGTCGGCGGCTCGATTTCGGCCACCACCAAGCCCTTGGGGCCTTCGGCGAAACGCACCATCACGTCCTCGCCGGGCTGCAGGTCCTCCAGACCGCTGCGACGCAGGGTCTCGATGTGGATGAAGATGTCGCCGGGCTCGGCGTCGCGCACCACGAATCCATAGCCCTTGGTGCGGTTGAACCACTTGACCTTGGCCCGCTCCAGCGGCCCGGAAGGCGACAGCGGCCGGCGCGGCGGACGGCGCTCGAAGCTTTCCTGACGCGAGAAATGGCCGCCGCGGTCGCCCCGGTGGCCGAACTGGTCGCGCTCGCGGCGGAAGCCGCCGCCGTCGTGCTGGCGGAGCGGGCGCTCCATCGGCGCGGCCGAGGACTCGTCGTATTCGATGATGCCGGTGACCTGCCAGCCCTTGGGGCGGCGCACCACGTCGCAGACAATGACAGAGCCTTCCAGCGCGGTTTCGCGGCCGGATTGGCGCAGGCTGGTGACATGCAACAGCACGTCGCGAAGATCGGTCTGGTCCGGATCGTCCGGAACAATGAAGCCGTAGCCCTTGGCCGGATCGAACCACTTCACACGCCCTGAAATCCGCACGGTCTCCTCGTGCGGATCCTCCCCCTCGAGTTCGTAACTTGACATCCCGCCCCTCTCGTCCGCCGAACAGCCTTATGGCGGACGCCTCCACTATAACAATGTTCTCGTATCAGGAGAGCGTCAATTACGGATTTTGCCGCCGCGTCTCTGGTGAGTCGCGGACGCGCGTCGCTTCGCGACGGAGTGGCAGGCCCTAGGGGAGTCGAACCCCTCTTCCCAGATTGAAAATCTGATGTCCTAACCGATAGACGAAGGGCCCCTCGGAGGAAGCGGCGATATATCCGCAGAGCCCCCGACGCGCAAGGCGGTGAGGCCGCCAAACCCGTTCTAGACGCACATTCTGGGGTCGGCGGCGTCCTCGATCTCGAGCTGGACGCCTTGGCGGCCGTTGTAATCGTCCGCCTTGAGACGACCGGCGACGTGCAGGCCCCCCTGCCCCGACATCAGCCGGCGGCCGAGGTCGGTGTCGCTCGCCCGCCAGGCGATCGCCCTCAGGCGCGCCCCGCGGCCGTCCGAAAGGGTGCAGCGGATGTGGCCGCCGCGCATGGCCATGGGCTGCTCGACCAGCACCTCGCCCAGGGCGAACATCGGCTCGGGGTTGCCGGGGCCGAACGGCGCCAGGCGCTGGAAGTCCTCGAACAGGCGCCGGTCCGCGCCGCCCGGCGCGATCAGGGCGTCGATCTCCACCGCATCGGCCGCCGCGGCCAGGACGGAGTCGGCCTCCAGCCGATCGCAGAGGAAGGCCCGCAGCTGCTCGACGCTGTCGGCGCGCACGGTCAGACCCGCGGCCATGGCGTGGCCGCCGCCGGCCAGCAGCAGGCCCTGCTCGAAGGCCGCGAGGATTCCCCGGCCGAGGTCGACGCCCGGCTGCGACCGGCCCGAACCCTTGCCGACGCGGGCGACGGGGTCGATGCCGATGACGATGGCCGGCCGCCGGTAGCGCTCGCGCAGGCGCCCCGCGACGATGCCGACCACGCCCGGATGCCAGCCCTCGCGGGCGGCGACCAGCACCGGCGCCGAGGCCTGGCCGGAGGCCTCGATGGCCTCGACGGCCTCGTCCAGCACCTGGCGCTCGACCTCCTTGCGCGAGGCGTTCAGCGCGTCCAGCTCCTCGGCCAGGGCCAGGGCCTCGGCGGGGTCGTCGGTGGACAGCAGCCGCGCGCCCAGGTCCGCCCGGCCGATGCGGCCGCCGGCGTTGATCCGGGGTCCCAGGATGAAGCCCGCGTGGAACACCGTGGCGGGCGAGGGCTTGGAGCCCGAAACCTCCAGCAGCGCCTTGAGCCCTGGATTGGCCCAGCCGGACATCACCTTCAGGCCCTGGGCGGCCAGGGCGCGGTTGAAGCCCACCAGCTGGGTCACGTCGCAGACGGCGCCGAGGGCGGCGAGGTCGAGCCATTGGCGCAGGTCCGGCTCGCCGCGCTGGGCGAACAGGCCGCGCCGCCGCGCCTCGCGGTTCAGGGCCGCCAGCAGCACGAACGACACCCCCGCGGCGGCCAGCATCCCCTGGCCGGAGTTGCAGCCCGGCCGGTTCGGATTGACCAAGGCGGCCGCCGCCGGCGCCTCTCCGCGCATCAGGTGATGGTCGATGACCACCACGTCCAGGCCCAGCTCGGTCGCCGCCGCGATCGCTTCGTGCGCCGCCGCGCCGCAGTCGACTGTGACCACCAGCTCCGTCCCCTGCGCCTTCAGCCGCTCGAAGGCGATGGCGCTGGGGCCATAGCCCTCGGTCAGGCGGTCGGGAACGTAGATCGGCAGCTCCGCGCCCATGGCCCGGAACCAGCGCACCAGCAGGGCGGCGCTGGAGGCCCCGTCGACGTCGTAGTCGGCGAAGACCGCGGCAGGCCGGCCGCCTTGCAGCGCGTCCACCAGGATCTCGGCGGCCCGGTCCATGTCCAGGAAGGACGACGGGTCGGGAAACTGCGCCTTCAGGGTGGGGCTCAGATAGGCCTCGGCGCCCTCCGGGCCGATCCGCCGCGCCGCCAGCGCCCGGGCCAGGGGCTCGGAGAGGCCAAGCCGCAGCTGGTGCTGGCGCACCGCCTCCGGATCGGCCGGCCGCTGGGTCCACAGCCTGCCCGAGAGCGAACGCGCGACGCCCAGGAAGCCAGACATCTGTCCGCCGTCGGCCATCAGAGGGGCCTCTTCATGCGGATCTGGCGCACGAAGCCGTTGGCGGAATCCATCACCAGCGAATGGGTGTGCACGATGCCGCGCTCCAGCTTCACCCCGTCCAGCAGGGCGCCCTTGGTGACCCCGGTGGCGGCGAAGATGGCTGGGCCCTGCACCAGCTCGTGCAGGTCGTAGGTCTTCTCGAAGTCGGTGAGGCCGATGCGCTGGGCCCTGACCCGCTCGTCGGCGTTGCGGAACACGAGCCGGCCCTGGAACTGGCCCCCGACGCATTTCAGCGCCGCGCAGGCCAGGACGCCCTCGGGCGCGCCGCCCGAGCCCAGGTAGATGTCGATGCCGGTGTCGGGATCGGCGGTGTGGATCACGCCCGCCACGTCGCCGTCGGTGATCAGCCGCACGCGCGCGCCGACCTCGCGCAGGCTGGAGATGATCTCGCCGTGGCGCGGCCGATCCAGCACGCAGGCGGTGATGTGGGAGGGATCGACCCCCTTGGCCTTGGCCAGGGCCTTGATGTTGTCGGCGGGCGAGGCGTTCAGGTCCACCACGCCCTTGGGATACCCCGGGCCGATGGCGATCTTGTCCATGTAGGTGTCGGGCGCGTGCAGCATGGTCCCGCGCGGGGCCCAGGCCATCACCGCCAGGGCGTTGTCCATGGCCTTGGCGGTGAGGGTGGTGCCCTCCAGGGGATCCAGCGCGATGTCGATCTCGATGCCCTTGCCCCGGCCCACCTTCTCGCCGATGTAGAGCATGGGCGCCTCGTCGCGCTCGCCCTCTCCGATCACCACCCGGCCGTCGATGTTGAGGTTGTTGAGGGCGGTGCGCATGGCGTCGACCGCGGCCTGGTCGGCGGCCTTCTCGTCGCCGCGCCCGACCAGCTTCCAGGCCGCGACCGCGGCGGCCTCCGTCGCCCAGACGGCGTCGAGGACCAGGGTTCGGTCCCACTCCCTAGAACTCATCTGCGCGTCTCCTGGAGCCCCCTTATCGCGGGATTCTCAGATCGGGGCGATGCGCAGCATGCGCGGCTCGGCCACCACCGCGTCAAGCCGCGCCATGCGGTCCATGGCGTCGCGCAGCACCGACTCCGGCGCCAGGTGGGTGGTCAGCACGATCGGCACGCCGCCGGCGTCCTCCACGGGCTTCTGCAGGAAGCTGTCGATGGAGACGCCGCACTCGGCCAGGGTCTCGGAGACCGCGGCGATCACGCCCGGCTGGTCGCGCACCAGCAGGCGGATGTAGGCTCGGCTGGCGTGGCGGCTGGCGTCGATGCGGGTGAAGGGCTTGAGCTCGCCCGCGGGCTTCTGGAACACCGGGCGGTGCTGGCCGGTCATCACGTCGGAGATGTCGGCGGCCACGGCCGCGGCGGTGGGGCCCGCGCCCGCGCCCGGGCCCTGGATGAAGATGCGGCCGATGCGCTTGCCCTGGATGAACAGGGCGTTCAGCGCCCCGGAGGTCTGGGCCAGCGGATGGTCCAGCCTGGCCAGGGCCGGATAGACCCGCACCGAGATTCCGTCCGCCTCGCGCAGGGCGGCGGCCACCAGCTTGATCCTGTAGCCCAGTTCGCGGGCCAGGCGGATGTCGAGCTGGTCGACGGCCTGCACGCCCTCGATCTCGGCGGCCTCGAAGCAGGGCGCGCAGCCGAAGGCCAGGGCCGCCAGGATGGTCGCCTTGTGGCCGGCGTCGAAGCCGCCGACGTCCATGGTCGGATCGGCCTCGGCGTAGCCGCGCCGCTGGGCCTCGGCCAGCACCTCGGCGAACGGCCGGCCGGTGGCGTCCATCTCGCTCAGGATGAAGTTGCAGGTGCCGTTGAGGATGCCGGCCACCGCCGAGACCTCGTCGCCCACCATGGCCTCGCGCAGCATCTTCACCGCCGGCGTGCCGCCCATCACCGCCGCCTCGAACAGCAACGGAACCTCGCTGGCTTCGGCGATGGCGGCCAGCTCGCGGCCGTGCTCGGCGATCAGCGCCTTGTTGGCGGTGACCACGGGCTTTTTGGCGCGCAGGGCCGCCTCGACCGCGGCCTTGGCCGTGCCGTCCGAGCCGCCGATCAGCTCGACCAGCACATCGACGTCGTCCGACGTGGCCATGGCCACCGGATCGTCGAACCAGCGCAGGTGGGAGATGTCCACCGGCCGCGGGCGAGACCGCGAGCGGGCGGAGACGCCGGCGATCTCGGCCCGGTCGCCCGCCGGCGCGAAGTCCGGATTTCCGGCCAGGAAGTCCAGCAGCCCCGCTCCCACGGTGCCGAGCCCCGCGACCCCCAGCCGCCACGTCCGTCGCACCATGCGATGCTCCTATTGGGCCGCGAGCGCAGGCTCGCCACGAAGGATCTCGTCCGAGTTCTGCAGGAACTTGCGCACGTTGCGCGCGGCCTGGCGGATCCGGTGCTCGTTCTCGACCAGGCCGATGCGGACGAAGCCCTCGCCATGCTCGCCGAAGCCCACACCCGGCGACACGGCCACCTCGGCGTGCTCGATCAGGAGCTTGGAGAACAGCATCGAGCCGGCCTCGCGGAAGGGCTCGGGCACGGGCGCCCAGGCGAACATCGAGGCCGGCGGCGAGGGAATGTCCCAGCCGGCCCGGGCCATGGATTCCACCAGCACGTCGCGGCGGGACTTGTAGGTCTGGCGGATCTCCTCGACGCAGTCCTGCGGCCCGTTCAAGGCCGCGGCCGCGGCCACCTGCACCGGGGTGAAGGCGCCGTAGTCGAGATAGGACTTCACCCGCGCCAGGGCGGCGCACATCCGCTCGTTGCCCACCACCATGCCAACCCGCCAGCCGGGCATGGCGTAGGTCTTGGACAGGGAATTGACCTCGACGGCGATGTCCTTGGCCCCCTCGACCTGCAGGATCGAGGGCGGCGGATTGTCCTCGAAGTAGATCTCCGAATAGGCGACGTCCGACAGCACCAGAAGCTCGTGCCTCTTCGCCAGGGCGATGACCTCCTTGTAGAAATCGAGGTCGACCCACTGGGCGGTCGGGTTGGACGGGTAGCTGACGATCACCGCGATCGGCGGCGGGGTGAGGCCGGCCACCGCCTGGCTGATGCCGGACAGGTACTGCTCGGGGCTCAGCGCCGGCACGTGCTGGATGGCGCCGCCGGCCATGATGAAGCCGTAGGCGTGGATCGGATATGCGGGGTTGGGACAGATCACCACGTCGCCGGGCCCGGTGATGGCCTGGGCCAGGTTGGCGAAGCCCTCCTTGGAGCCCAGGGTGGCGATCACCTCGGTGTCGGGGTTCAGCTTCACCCCGAAGCGGCGGCCGTAGTAGCCGGCCATGGCCTTGCGCAGGCCCGGGATGCCCTTGGAGGCCGAATAGCGGTGCGCCTTGGGCTTGCGCGCGGTCTCGCACAGCTTGTCGACGATGTGCTGGGGCGTGGGCATGTCGGGGTTGCCCATGCCGAAGTCGATGATGTCCACGCCCTGGCCGCGCAGCTTGGCCTTGATGCGGTTGACCTCCTCGAAAATGTAAGGCGGCAGCCGCTGGATGCGGTGGAAGTCGTTGTTCATGACGAAAAGTGCCTGGCCGGACGGTCCCTGGGCGCCTGGATAGACTCCGGCCGTGTCGGAGCCAAGCGCATGAGCGAGCTTCGATTTCGCCCCCGAGGCCTCAGCGCTTGTGCGCTTTGCGCTTCGGAGGCGGGGTAGCTCGCTGACGCAGGGACTGTGCGTAGGCCTGGGCCTGGTCCGGGGTATTGGGCGGGGCGGCGTCCGCCGCCGCCGGCGGCCGGGCCGCGCTTCGGGCGTTGGCCGCGAAGGCCTGGGTGTCGGCCGGCGGCGCCGGCAGGGCGGCCACGGACGCGTCGAGGCCGGCCTTGTCGTGCTTGATCGAGGCCACGGCCTGGGCCCAGGCCGAGACCGGGCGGATGTCGGTGGGGATCTTGGGGATGTCGGAGAACTGCGGATAGGGCCCGGGGTGTCGCGTCGCGGACATGACGTCCTGATAGACGGGCGAGCTGGGATCCATGGCCGGGCTCTTGAAGCCGGCGATCTGGGACGGAACCGAGCAGCCGGCCAGGCTTGCCGCAGCGCCGAAGAGCACGGCGGCGCGCCCCATGCGACAAACGGTCAAACCTGTTGATTTCTGCGCCAATTGACGGCCCCAGGTTCAGAACCCAACTGGTCTTATGCGATGATCGGGCCTTAAGAAAGGCGCGTCGTCTTAGTGTGCACTGCGAAAAGGATTCGTCATGGCTGACGTGAAGAGCGCTTCCAAGCCCGAGGCCGACCCCAAGGCGGCGGCCTCCGAAACGGGCGAAGCCTCTTCCGGCCAGATGACCGCCGACGCCATGAAGGCGTTCCAGGAGCTGTCCACCAACCTGGCCCGCGCGGCCATGATCGCCCAGGGCGCCTTCACCGAAGCGGTGATGCGGCAGGCCGACCAGCCCTCGTCCATGCCCAACGATCCGTTCCGGGTGGGCCCCTCGATGACCGGCATGATGACCCGCCTGGCGTCCCAGCCCGACAAGGTGCTGAAGGCCCAGGCCGAGCTGTTCTCGGGCTACATGAACCTCTGGCAGTCCACCGCCCGGCGCATGGCTGGCGAGACGGTCGAACCGGCGATCCAGCCCGAGCGCGGCGACCGTCGCTTCTCCGATCCGGCCTGGAGCGAGAACCCGGTCTTCGATGCGATCAAGCAGTCCTATCTGCTGTCGGCCAACTGGCTGAACAGCCTGGTGGCGGCGGCCGACGGCGGCGACGCCGAAGAGAACCGCCGCGTCGAGTTCTTCACCAAGATGCTGACCGACGCCTTCTCGCCATCGAACTTCCTGATGTCCAACCCCGCTGCGCTGAACGAGGCGCTGCGCACCAAGGGCGAGAGCCTGGTGCGGGGCATGGAGAACTTCGCCGCCGACCTGGGCCGCGGCGGCGGCCAGCTGGCCATCAGCCAGACCGATTCCTCGCAGTTCGAGGTGGGCCGCAACGTCGCCGTCACCCCCGGCAAGGTGGTGTTCGAGGGCGAGCTGTTCCAGCTGCTGCAGTTCAACCCGACTACCGAGGAAGTCTACGAGCGGCCGCTGCTGATCTTCCCGCCGTGGATCAACAAGTACTACATCCTCGACCTCAGGGCCGAGAATTCGATGGTCCGCTGGCTGACCGAGCAGGGCTTCACCGTCTTCCTTGTGTCCTGGGTCAATCCCGAGCCCAAGCTCGCCCACAAGACCTTCGAGGACTACATGCTCGAAGGGACCTACCTCGCCATCGAAAAGGCGCTGGAGCAGGCCGGGACCGACCGGCTGAACGCCGTCGGCTACTGCATCGCCGGCACCATGATGTCCTGCACCCTGGCCCACATGGCGGCCAAGGGCGACGAACGGGTGGCCTCGACCACCTTCTTCGCGGCCCAGCAGGACTTCTCCGAATCCGGCGACCTGAAGATGTTCACCGAGGAGGACTGGCTCAGGGTGGTCGAGGTGTCGATGGAGCGCTCGGGCGGGGTGCTGCCCGGCTCGTCCATGGCCGGCACCTTCAACGCGCTGAGGGCCAACGACCTGATCTGGTCGTTCTTCGTGAACAACTACCTGATGGGCAAGGACCCCAAGGCCTTCGACCTGCTCTACTGGAACTCGGACCAGACCCGCATGCCGCGGGCGCTGCACCTCTACTACCTGCGCGAATTCTACCAGAAGAACATGCTGGCCCAGGGCAAGATGGTCCTGGGCGGCGAGACGCTGGACCTGTCGAAGGTGAAGACCCCGATCTACGCCCAGTCGTCCAAGGAAGACCACATCGCCCCGGCGGTCTCGGTCTACAAGGGCGTGAAGCTGTTCGGCGGCCCCAAGACCTTCATCATGGCCGGCTCCGGCCACATCGCCGGGGTGATCAACCACCCGGCCGCCAAGAAGTACCAGTACTGGACCAACCCCGAGCTGCCGCCGACGCTCGGCGAATGGCAGTCGGGCGCCGTCGAGCACCCCGGCTCCTGGTGGCCGGACTGGGCCAAGTGGCTGAGCGAGAAATCCGGCGGCAAGGTCCCCGCCCGCGACCCCGCCAAGGGCAAGCTGAAGCCGATCGAGGACGCCCCCGGCAGCTATGTGAAGGTGAAGAGCTGAGAGAGCGCCTCCGCCGACGGTCGTGGGCCATGCGACGAGCGCTGATCATCGTCGATATGCAGTGCGGCTCGTTCAGCGAGGCCACGCCCCGCTTCGATGCGGAGGGGCTCGTCGCCCGCCTCAACAAGCTTGCGGACGGCGTCCGCCAGGACGGTGGATTGGTTGTCTTCGTGCAGCACGAAGGACCCCCGGGCGATGCCCACCATCCCAGTCAGCCGGGCTTCGAGATCCTCCCCGACCTGCGTGTCGAACCTGGCGATCTGCGGGTCCGGAAGAGGTCGTGCGACGCATTCCTGGACACCAGCCTGCAGGATGACCTGGCGGCGGCTTCCGTGGGCGAGTTGATCGTCACCGGATGTGCGACGGACTTCTGCGTGGACACCACGGTCAGATCGGCCCTGGCGCGGGGCTATGCGACCATCGCGCCGCGTGACGGTCACACCACATCTGACCGTGCCCATCTGGACGCCCGCACGATCATCGAGCACCACAACGCCATCTGGGCGGACTTCATCTCTCCCGGCGGGGGCGCGAAGGTCTGTTCCTGCGAGGAGGTCTAGCGGCCGCGTTCGGTCCCCGCCGTCAGATAGACCACGAACCACATCGCCGCCCTGGCCTCGGCGTCCGGAAGGCCGAACCAGGGCCACAGCCGGCGGACGCCGTCGATGATCGCGGCGTCGTCCGGCAGCGTGCCCACCAGGAACAGCAGTTCCTTCCAGGAGCGGTCGGCGTAGACGCTCCAGCTCTCGTCCGGCTTGCGCTCGCCGGGGTCGTAGTCCTGCCAGTAGAGCTCGTGGATGGCGCTGGGCAGGCGCAGCTGCACCTGGCCGCCGGTGGTCGCCAGCCCCACGGCTCGGGCGGCGTTGGAAACCAGCGGAAGGTCGGCCCGGCGCCAGGCCGCCTCCCCGCCCCGGATGTCGGCCAGGGCTCGCGCCGGCTCCGGCAGGCGCTGGATGAGGCCGTTCAAGGCCGCCCGGCTACCAGGCGCCGGTGTTCTGCATCGACGCCCACGGCTCCTGCGGCGGCAGCGAGCCGCCCTTCTGCAGCAGCTCGATGGAGATGCCGTCCGGCGAGCGGATGAAGGCCATGTGGCCGTCGCGCGGGGGGCGGTTGATGGTCACGCCCTTGTCCTGCAGCCGCTGGCACAGGGCGTAGATGTCGTCGACCTGGTAGGCCATGTGCCCGAAGTTGCGGCCGCCGCCGTAGTCCTCGGCGTCCCAGTTGTAGGTCAGCTCCACGCACGGGGCCTGCTTGGCCTTGGCGGCCTCGGCGTCTTCCGGCGCGGCCAGGAACACCAGGGTGAAACGGCCCTTGTCGGACTCCATCCGGTTCACTTCCACCAGCCCCAGCTTGTCGCAGTAGAAGTCGAGCGCGGCGTCGAGGTCCTTCACGCGGACCATGGTGTGCAGATAGCGCATGCGGTCTTGTCCTCCGTCGCAGTCGTTATAGGCCGAGGCCCTCGTCCAGCCCCAGCATGATGTTGAGGTTCTGCACGGCCGCGCCCGAGGCCCCCTTGCCCAGGTTGTCGAGCAGCGCCACCAGCCGGGCCTGGCCCTCGTCCTCGTTGCCGAAGACGTAGAGCTTCATCCGGTTGGAGCCGTTCAGCCCCTCCGGATCCAGGCCCTTCAGCGCCCGGCAGTCCTCCAGCGACGCGACCTCGACGAAGCCGCCCCCCGGATAGGCCGCCGCCAGCGCGTCGTGCACCTCCTCCAGCGTCGGCTGGGCCGGCAGGGACCAGAGCTGCAGCGGGACCTCGACGATCATGCCCTTGTAGTAGCGGCCGACGGCCGGCGCGAAGAGCGGCGGGTTCTCCAGCCCCGCATGGAGCTGCATCTCCGGCACGTGCTTGTGCCGCAGCGACAGTCCGTAGAGCCGGAACGCGTCCTTGCTGAAGGCGGGCGAGGCCTGGTCCTCGAACTCGGCGATCATCGACCTGCCGCCGCCGGAATAGCCGGAGATCGCGTTGACCGTGACCGGCCAGACCGGCGGGATCAGGTCGGCCTCCACCAGCGGGCGCACCAGGGCGATCATGCCGGTGGGATAGCAGCCGGGATTGCTCACCCGCGCCGCCCCCGCGATCGCCTCGCGCTGCCCCTCGGCCATCTCGGCGAAGCCGTAGACCCAGCCCGGCGCCGTGCGGTGGGCGGTCGAGGCGTCGATCACGCGGGTCGAGTTGTTCTCGATCAGGGCCACCGCCTGGCGGGCGGCCTCGTCGGGCAGGCAGAGCACCACCAGATCGGCGCTGTTCAGCAGCTCGCGCCGCGCGTCCTCGTCCTTGCGCCGCGCCGGATCGATGGCCAGCAGCTGCAGGTCCCCGCGGCTCGCCAGCCGCTCGCGGATCTGCAGACCCGTGGTGCCCGCCTCGCCGTCGATGAAGATCTTCGCGGCCATCTCCTGGCCTCCATGCTTCCAGCCAAAGAAAAAGAGCGCTCCGGTTTCCCGAAGCGCTCTTCCGAGACGCGCGTGCGAGGTCGCGTCTAGCGCTTCGAGAACTGGAAGCTGCGTCGGGCCTTGGCCTTGCCGTACTTCTTGCGCTCGACCACCCGCGGGTCGCGGGTGAGGAAGCCGTGCGGCTTCAGCACCGCCCGCAGCCCGGGCTCATAGTAGGTCAGGGCCTTGGCGATGCCGTGACGGACCGCGCCGGCCTGGCCCGAAAGGCCCGAGCCGACCACCGTGACCACCACGTCGAACTCGCCGAGCCGGCCGGCCACCTGCAGCGGCTGGGCGATCATCATGCGCAGCACGGGGCGGGCGAAATAGATCTCCTGGTCGCGGTCGTTGATGGTGATCTTGCCCTTGCCGGGCTTGATCCACACGCGGGCGACGGCGTTCTTGCGCTTGCCGGTGGCGTAGGCGCGGCCGAACTGGTCGCGCTTGGGCTCGACCGGGGCCGCCTGCGGCTCAGGCGTGGCGATGGACTGGAGGGCTTCCAGGCCGTGGGTGTCGCTGGCCATGCTCAGGCGCTCCGCACGTTCTTGGCGTTCAGCTCGGCGAACGCGATGGCTTCGGGGGTCTGGGCGGCGTGGGGATGCTCGGGCCCGTTGTAAATCTTGAGGTGGCCGAGCTGGCGGCGCGCCAGCGGGCTCTCCTTGGGCAGCATCCGCTCGACCGCCTTCTTCAGCACCCGGTCGGGGAAGCGGCCGCCCAGCACCTTGCCGGCGGTGGTTTCCTTGATGCCGCCGGGATAGCCGGTGTGCCAATAGTAGGTCTTCTGCTCGAGCTTGCGGCCGGTGAGCTTCACCTTGCCGGCGTTGATCACGACGACGAAGTCGCCGCAGTCGACGTGCGGGGTGTAGGTCGCCAGGTGCTTGCCGCGCAGGCGGTTGGCGATGAAGGACGCGAGGCGGCCGACCACGGCGTTCTCGGCGTCGATCACGATCCACTTCTTCTCGACGTCCGCCGGCTTCAGCGACGCCGTGATCTTGCTTTGCATGAAACGGTGTCCGGTACGGGGAGAGGCGAAGGCCCTCTCCGAGGAGCGGGCGACATACAGGAGCCGGGCGCGTGGGTCAAGCCAACCTCGGCGGCGCACCCCCATCTAACGCATTATAATCTCACATCTTTTCGATTATGGTAATATGATACCGCAATATTTTCTCGCGCCCGAGGAACGGGTTTCGTCCGGCCGCTGAACGATAGCTCGGCCTTGGCGTTTCACTGGCGCAGAATCCCGGGAGGATCCAATGCGCAACAAGATCTTGCTGGCCGCCGCCGCGGCCGTCGCCCTGTCGTCCGTCGCCGCCATTCCGTTCGCCGCCAGCGCGGGCCCCACGCCCGCCCAGATGAAGAAGGACGGCGAGATCAAGAACCCGGTCAAGGCCGACGAAGCGATCGCGAAGGACGAGGCCAAGGACGCCAAGAAGAAGGCGCACGTGGCCCACAAGAAGGCCAAGGTCGCGCGTCACAAGGCCAAGGTCGCCGCCAAGAAGGCGGAAAAGGTCGAAAAGTCCGAGGGCGCGCCGCCCCAGTAGCCGACACTCGCCCCGTCGCCCGGCCCCGCCGGGCGACGCTCGGGCCTGCAGGCTGGAGCGCGTTCCGAAAAGTGGGAACCGGTTTTCGGAACAAGACGCGCGTCAATACAAAGACCTGGAGCGGGCGATCTGATTCCATCAGATCGCCACCCGCTCTAGACCAGCCGGCTCTGCTCCACCGCCGCGGCGATGAAGCTGGCGAACAGCGGATGCGGGGCGAAGGGGCGGCTCTTCAGTTCGGGGTGGAACTGCACCCCCACGAACCACGGATGGTCGTCGCGCTCGACGATCTCGGGCAACACCCCGTCGGGCGACATGCCGGTCATCTTCAGTCCCGCCCCCTCGATCTGGTCGCGGTATTCGATGTTCACCTCGTAGCGGTGACGGTGACGTTCGGAGATGGCGAGGCCGCCATAGATCCCGGCGATCTTCGAGCCCGGCGTCAGCACCGCGTCGTAGGCCCCCAGGCGCATGGTGCCGCCCAGGTCCTGGCCTTCGCTGCGCAGCACCCGCTCGTTACCCCGGATCCATTCGGTCATCAGTCCGACCACGGGATTGGGGGTCTTGCCGAACTCGGTCGAGGAGGCGTTCCTGACGCCGGCGACGTTCCGCACCGCCTCGATCACCGCCATCTGCATGCCGAAGCAGATGCCGAAATAGGGGACATCGCGCTCGCGGGCGAACTGGGCGGCCAGGATCTTGCCTTCCGCCCCCCGCTCGCCGAATCCGCCAGGCACCAGGATGCCGTGCACCCCCTCCAGCCGGGCGGCCGCGGCGCCGTCCTCGCCCTCGAAGGCCTCCGATTCCACCCAGTCGAGGTTGACCTTGACGTTGTTGGCCACCCCGCCGTGGGTCAGGGCCTCGATCAGCGATTTGTAGGCGTCCTTCAGCACCGTGTACTTGCCCACCACCGCGATGGTGACGTCGCCGTCGGGATGGAGGAGGCGCTCGGAGATCTCCTGCCAGCGGGTCAGGTCCGGCGGCCGCGCCTCGATGCCGAAGCAGTCCAGCACCTCGGTGTCCAGCCCCTGCTCGTGATACTCGAGCGGCACGGCGTAGATGTTGGGCGCGTCCATCGCCTGGATCACCGCCGACGGGCGCACATTGCAGAACAGGCCGATCTTCCGCTTCTCGTCGGCCGGGATCGGCTGCTCGCAGCGGCACAGCAGTATGTCAGGCTGGATCCCGATGGCCCTGAGCTCGCGCACCGAATGCTGGGTGGGCTTGGTCTTCATCTCGCCGGCCGTCTTGATGAAGGGCAACAGCGTGAGGTGCATGAAGACGGCGTGCCGGCGCGGCAGCTCCTGGCCGAGCTGGCGGATCGCCTCGAAGAACGGCAGCCCTTCGATGTCGCCGACCGTGCCGCCGATCTCGACCAGCACGAAGTCCACGTCGCCGGGATCGGACAGGACGAAGCGTTTGATCTCGTCGGTGACGTGCGGGATCACCTGGACGGTGGCGCCAAGGTAGTCGCCCCGCCGCTCCTTCTCCAGGATGGTCTGGTAGATCTGGCCGGTGGTGACGTTGTCGGTCTTGCGCGCCGAGACGCCGGTGAAGCGCTCGTAGTGGCCGAGGTCGAGGTCGGTCTCGGCCCCGTCGTCGGTGACGAACACCTCGCCGTGCTGATAGGGACTCATCGTCCCCGGATCGACGTTGAGATAGGGGTCGAGCTTCCTGAGCCGGACCTTGAAGCCGCGCGCCTGCAACAGCGCGCCGAGCGCCGCGGAGGCGAGGCCTTTACCGAGTGAGGAAACCACGCCCCCGGTGATGAAGATGTACCGGGCCATGGGCGTTCAGATTAGCGCCGATTCGGCCAAGTGAACTCCCCGAAAGCGCGACGTTCGATCGGTTACTGTCCGGACGGCGCCTGACCGGCCGGCCCAGCCGGCGCGGCGGTGGCCGGCGGCGGAACGATCAGGGGCGTGGGCTTGGCGATCGACGGCAGGGTGGTCTTCAGGGCGCCCGGCGCGGCGGCCAGCGGCGGGGCGCTGGGCCTTAGCTGCGGGCGAAGCCGCGGCGGAGCAGCGGGGCCAGGGCGCGGGGCCTGGCTGGCCACGGTCGGCAGCGGCGCGGCGCTCGGCAACGGCGGGATGGCGCCCGGCAGCGGCGGCGCGGCCGGGGCCGAGGACGCCGCCGGGGCGGGGGCGGACGAGGCGGCCAGGGCCGAGATGTCGATCGGATTGACCTTCAGCCGCTGGGTCAGCGAGGCGTTCTGGCGGCTGTGCCCGGCCATGAGGGTGATGCCCAGGCTGAGCACGAAGAACACCGTGGTGAGGATCGAGGTCATGCGGGTGAGCAGATCGCCCGCGCCCCTGGCGGTGAACATGCCCTGCGGGCCGCCGCCCATGCCGAGCGCGCCCCCTTCGGAGCGCTGCATCAGGATCACGGCGGTGAGCGCGACGCAGTCGAGGACCAGGATGACCAGAAGGATGTTCAGCAGCATGACGACAGGTGAGATGGGAAGCGGCGGGACCTGCCGCCAGACGGCGGGCCTCTATCACCTGAGAAGCCGTCCGCATAGCGCGCGCATGCCGCATTCGAAACCAGCCGCCCCTTGCAACCTCCCGTCAGGCCGCTAAGTCCTCCCTCATGGCCGCCAAGACGGAAGCCCCGACCGAACCCTTCAAGCGCGCCCTGGCGCACGCGGCGCGTTCGCTGGCCGAACTGCCCGACCTGGAGGTGGTGTTCTCGGCCGAGGGGCCGAGCCTGCAGGGCCACAAGGCGGTGCTGCCGCATCCGCCGCGCGACCTGCCGCTGAAGGAGGCCGCCCGCATCCGCGGCCTGGCCGACCAGATGGCCCTGCGCCTGGCCCACCACGACGAGGGCGCCCACGCCCGGCTCCGGCCCCATTCGGCGGAAAGCGCGGCCATCTTCGAGGCCCTGGAGCAGGCCCGCACCGACGCCATCGGCGCCAATGCGCTGGGCGGCGTGCGCGCCAACCTGGCCGCCGCGCTGGAAAGCGAGATCGAGCGCAAGGGCCTGAACCGGGTGATGGACCGTTCTCGCGCGCCCATGGCCGACGTGCTGTCGCTGCTGGTGCGCGAGCGGCTGACCGGCGCGGCGCCGCCCGACGGGGCCAAGGCCCTGGTCGACCAGTTCCGCACCGACATCGAGGGCCGCGCCGGCGCCGACCTGGACCGGCTTCTGGGCGCCATCGACGACCAGTCGGCCTTCGGCAGGGTGGCCCGCTCGATCCTGCGCGATCTGGATCTGACCGACGCGAGCGACGCGGAGGAGTCCGACGGCGAGGAAGGCGAGGAGGAGCCCGAGGGTGGCGAAGGCGACGGCCAGCAGGGCGAACAGGGCGACGGCGAGACCGCTCCGCCCGACAGGGTGCAGCTGTCCGACCAGCAGACCGACTCCGCCGACGCGGAGATGGTGCAGGTCGACGACATGGAGATGAGCGAGGAGTCCGACGAGGCCGCCGATCTCGGCGACTCGGCCAAGACCTCCCGTCCCGACGTCAAGGACCCGGGCCTGCCCGAGCCCCCCTACAAGGTGTTCACCACCGCCCACGACGAGGTGGTCGGCGCCGCCGATCTCTGCGAGCCGGAGGAGCTGGAGCGTCTCAGGGCCTATCTGGACCAGCAGCTGGCCAGTCTCTCCAGCGTGGTCTCGCGCCTGGCCAACCGGCTGCAGCGGCGGCTGATGGCCAAGCAGAACCGCGCCTGGACCTTCGACCTGGAGGAAGGGATCCTCGACACCTCGCGCCTCACCCGGGTGGTGGTCGATCCCACCGCGCCCCTGTCTTTCATGGAAGAGAAGGACATGGAGTTCCGCGACACGGTCGTCACCCTCCTGCTCGACAACTCCGGCTCCATGCGCGGACGCCCGATCATGGTGGCCGCGGTCTGCGCCGACATCCTGGCCCGCACGCTCGAGCGCTGCGCGGTGAAGGTCGAGATCCTGGGGTTCACCACCCGCGCCTGGAAGGGCGGCATGTCGCGCGACGACTGGATCAAAGAGGGCAAGCCGGGCCAGCCCGGGCGGCTGAACGACCTCAGGCACATCGTCTACAAGGCGGCCGACGAGCCCTGGCGGCGCGCGCGCAAGAACCTCGGCCTGATGATGCGCGAGGGGCTGCTCAAGGAGAACATCGACGGCGAGGCCCTGGTCTGGGCCCACCAGCGGCTGATGGCCCGTCCCGAACAGCGCCACATCCTGATGGTGATCTCCGACGGCGCGCCGGTGGACGATTCCACCCTTTCGGTGAACTCCGGCCACTATCTGGAGCGGCACCTGCGCACGGTGATCGCCGAGATCGAGCAGCATTCGCCGGTCGAGCTCCTGGCCATCGGCATCGGCCACGACGTGACCCGCTACTACCGGCGGGCGGTGACCATCGTCGACGTCGAGCAGCTGGGCGGGGCCATGACCGAGAACCTGGCGGACCTGTTCGAGGAAGAGCCCAAGGCCGTGACCGCCCGCAAGCCGGGAGTCTCCTCGGTGCTCAGCGCCGGCCGGCCGGTGATGTCCCGCGCCACCCTGCAGGCCGTGAGGGCCGCGGCGGGCGTCTAGGCCGTAGCGGCCCCCTCCCCGCGTCGGCTATGACTGCCCAGGGCCGATAAGAACCCGATCCAGGAGGCCGCCCGCATGCGCCCCGCAAATGTCGCCGACTATCGCGAGCTGGCCCGGCGGCGCATCCCCAAGGTGCTGTTCGACTACGTCGACGGCGGCGCCTATTCGGAGGCCACCCTCCGGGCCAACGTCGAGGACTTCCAGAAGATCCACCTGCGCCAGCGGGTGCTGATCGACGTCTCGCAGGTCTCGATGAGGACCGAGCTGCTGGGCCAGGAGCTGGCCATGCCCATGGTGCTCTCGCCGATCGGCATGGCGGGCATGTACGCACGCCGGGGCGAGGTGCAGGCCGCCCGCGCGGCCCGCAAGGCCGGCGTTCCCATGTGCCTGTCGACCATGTCGATCTGCGACCTGGAGGAAGTGGCCAGGGGCTCGGGCGGCGCGACCTGGTTCCAGCTCTACATGATCAAGGACCGCGGCTACATGAAGGCGCTGCTGCAGCGCGCCGCCGAGCTCGGCAGCCCGGTGCTGGCCTTCACCGTGGACCTGCCTGTGCCGGGAACCCGCTATCGCGACATCCGCAACGGCCTGGCCGGCGACAACAGCTGGCATCTGCCGCTCCGCCGCGCCTGGGACGGGATCACCCACCTGCCCTGGGTGTGGGACGTGTGGCTGAACGGCCGGCCGCACATCTTCGGCAACATCGCCCCCGCCGTGCCCGAGGCCAAGGGCGTGGAGGGCTTCTGGCCCTGGGTGCGCGGCAGCATGGACAACGCCCTGACCTGGTCGCACATCGACTGGCTGCGCGAGAACTACCCGGGCAAGATCATCCTCAAGGGCGTCCAGGACGTCGAGGACGCCAAGCAGGCCGTGCGCTCGGGCTTCGACGGGCTGATCGTCTCCAACCACGGCGGGCGTCAGCTCGACGGGGCCCAGTCCTCGATCACCGCCCTGCCCCCGATCGCCGACGCGGTGGGCGACGACCTGACGCTGTTCATGGACGGTGGGGTGCGCTCGGGCCTGGACGTGCTGAAGGCCATGGCCCTGGGCGCCAAGGGCTGCTTCCTCGGACGCGCCTGGGCTTTCGGCCTGGCCGGCGGCGGGGGAGAGGCCGGCGTGACCCATGTGCTGGACATCATGCGCGGCGAGCTGGCCACCGCCCTGGCCCTGACCGGCTGCACCGACGTGCGAAAGGCCGGCCCGCACCTTTTGATCGAGACCGAGGCCGCGCTGAAGGACGCCGTCGCCGCGGCGTCCAAGCTTCCGCCTCGCGCTCGCGCGGGCCGTCAGCGGCTCGCCGCCGAATAGCCCAGACTCGCCGCTGGAGAGAGGTCCGATGAGCCGCGAACAGGTCTCGATCAAGACACGGGATGGCCACTGTCGGGCCTGGGTGTTCCGCCCCCCGGGCCAGGGCCCCTGGCCCGCCGCGATCATCTACATGGACGCCCCGGCGATCCGCCCAGCCCTGTTCGACTTCGGCGAACGGCTGGCCGGGCATGGCTATTTCACCCTGCTGCCCGACCTGTTCTACCGCGACGGCCCCTACGAGCCGATGGACCCCGCCAAGCTGTTCGCCGACGAGGCCGCCCGCGCCGCCATCTTCGCCAAGATGGGCAGGTGCGTCAGCGCCGAGGCGGTCAGGACCGACACCGGCGCCTTCCTCGATTTCCTCTCCGGGCAGCCCGACGTGAAGGGCTCCAAGGTCGGCGTCACTGGCTATTGCATGGGCGGTCGGGTCTCCATGATCGCGGCGGCCGAGTTCCCGGGCCGCATCGCCGCGGCGGCGGGCTTCCATCCGGGCCACCTCGCCACCGACGACCCGAACAGCCCTCACCTGCTGGCGCCGAGGATCAAGGCCAAGGTCTATGTCGGCGGCGCCGACCAGGACGCGGGCTTCCCGCCCGAGCAGAAGGACCGGCTGAAACAGGCGCTGGACGACGCCGGCGTCGAGAGCACGGTCGAGATCTACGCCGGCGCCAAGCACGGCTACACCATGCCGGACCTGTCCGTTTACGACGAGCCGGCCGCCGAGCGGCACTGGCGCGAACTGGTCTCGCTGTTCGACGGCGTCCTGAAGTAGCGGGAACCGTGGTGCGGATCGGTCCTCTGGAGGATGGCGAGATCGAGGAGGTCGTGGCCCTCTGGGAGCGCTGCAGCCTCACCCGTCCCTGGAACGATCCGCGCGACGACATCGCCCTGGCGCGATCGGGCCCCGCCTCCGAAGTCCTGGCGGGCCGGCTCCACGGCCGGATCGTCGCCTCGGCCATGGTGGGGACCGACGGGCATCGGGGCTGGGTCTACTATCTGGCGGCCGATCCGGAGCTGCGGCGACAGGGGCTGGGGCGAGCGATGATGCAGGCCTGCGAGGCCTGGGCGCGCGAACGCGGGGTTCCCAAGATCCAGCTGATGGTCAGGGCCGGCAACCTCGCCACCATCGGCTTCTACAAGGCGCTGGGCTATCAGCAGGAAGACACCGTCGTCCTCGGCAAGCGGTTCGACGGGCGAGACTGGGCGGTGGCTTCCGGCCAGGACTCCTCTCCCTCCGTCCCGAAATAGCGGCCCGCCCTTTCCATCCGTGCGCGGCAGGTCTATATACAGAGCCTACTTATGCTCATTTGAAGCATAAGCCCCCAACGCTGGCGGGCGTCAGCCTGTCGGCGTTTTTCAGGACCCCCGAAATGCTCACCTTGAGCATAACGAGGGCATCGCACGGGAGGCGGCGATGTACGATGGCTTCGAAGCCCTGCCCTTCACGCCCGAGGTCGAGGCGTCCACGGCGCAGGTGTGGGAGAAGATCAGGGCCAAGGTCACGCCGCTGGAGTGGCGGCTTCAGGCGCCGCTGATCTCGGCGATCAACGGGCTGAAGCGCCATAAGAACGCGGTGATCCTGGCCCACAACTACATGACGCCCGAGATCTTCCACGGGGTGGGCGACTATGTGGGGGATTCCCTGGGGCTGGCCCGCGAGGCGGCCAAGTCGGACGCCGCGCTGATCGTCCAGGCCGGCGTGCACTTCATGGCCGAAACTTCCAAGGTGCTCTGCCCCGACAAGCGCGTGCTGATCCCCGATCTGCAGGCCGGCTGTTCGCTGGCCGCCTCGATCACCGCCGCCGACGTGCGGCTGATCAAGCAGCGCTATCCGGGGCTGCCGGTGATCACCTATGTGAACACCACCGCCGAGGTGAAGGCCGAGACGGACGTCTGCTGCACCTCCGCCAACGCCGTGCAGGTGGTCGAATGGGCCGCCGCCCAATGGGGCGTGGACCGGGTGATCCTGCTGCCCGACGAGTTCCTGGCCCGCAACGTCGCCCGCCAGACGTCCGTCGGCGTCATCGCCTGGCACGGCCGCTGCGAGGTGCACGAGCGCTTCACCGCCGCCGACATCCTGGAGCTGAAGGAGGCCTATCCGGACGCCGAGATCCTGGCCCACCCCGAGTGTCCGACCGAGGTGCTGGAGGTCTCCGACTTCGCCGGCTCGACTGCGGCGATGAGCGACTACGTCGCCCGCCGCCAGCCCCGGCAGGTGGTGCTGATCACCGAGTGCTCCATGGCCGACAACGTCGCCTGCGACGCGCCCGGGACCGAGTTCGTGCGCCCGTGCAACCTCTGCCCGCACATGAAGCGGATCACGCTGGAGAACATCTACGAGGCGCTGGTCAAGGAGCAGTTCGAGGTGACGGTGGACGCCTCGGTGGCCGAGCGCGCGCGCCTGGCCGTCCAGCGGATGATCGACATGCCCCCGCCCGCGGCGCCGGCCCGCTACGACCTGGTCAAGGCGCGCCGCCACGTGGACGTCGAGCTGATCTAGGCCGCCCGCCATGACCGACTTCGAGCCCTTCGACGGCGTCCTGGTGATCGGGGCGGGACTGGCCGGCCTCGCCGCCGCGCTGTCGGCCGCCCCGCGCAAGGCCCTGGTGCTGAGCCCCGCGCCCCTGGCGGGGGTCTCGGCCTCGGCCTGGGCCCAGGGCGGCGTCGCCGCGGCCCTTTCGGAGGGCGACGACGAAGACCTGCACGCCGCCGACACCATCGCGGCGGGCGCGGGCCTGACCGATCCGTCGATGGCCGCGCTGCTGGCCCGCGAGGGCCCGGACGCAGTGCGCTGGCTGGCGGGGCTGGGCGCGCCCTTCGACCGCGACGCCCAGGGCGGCTTCTCCCAGGGCCTGGAGGCGGCGCACTCGCGTCCACGCATCGCCCGGGTCAACGGCGACCAGGCCGGCCGCGCCATCATGCAGGCGATCGCCGCTTCGGCCGCCGCCGCGCCGCACATCGAGGTGCGCGAAGGCGTCCGCGCCCGTGCGCTGCTGCAGGACGCCGAAGGCCGCGTTCGCGGCGCGCTCGTGGAGGCGGACGGTCGCCTCCAGGCCATCCAGGCCCCAGCCACCATCCTCGCGGCGGGCGGCCTGGGCGGGCTCTACGCCGTGACGACCAATCCTCCGGCGGCGGTGGGCGAAGGCCTGGCCCTGGCGGCGGCGGCCGGCGCCACCATCGCCGATCCCGAGTTCGTGCAGTTCCACCCGACTGCCATCGACGTCGGCCTCGACCCGGCGCCCCTGGCCACCGAGGCCCTGCGCGGCGAAGGCGCCAAGCTGATCGACCGCGAGGGCCGCGCGTTCATGGCCGGCTATCATGCCCAGGCCGAGCTCGCCCCGCGCGACGTGGTGGCCCGCGCCATCCACCGCCAGCTGGCCATGGGCGCAGGCGCCTTCCTGGACGCCCGCCAGGCGGTGGGTCCCGACTTCCCAGAGGCCTTCCCCACGGTGTTCGCCGCCTGCATGGCCGCGGACCTCGATCCTCGCGTCGAGCCGATTCCGGTGGCGCCGGCCGCGCACTACCATATGGGCGGCGCCTGGACGGACGCGGACGGCCGCACTTCGCTGGAGGGCCTCTACGCCGCCGGCGAAAGCGCCTGCACCGGCGTGCACGGCGCCAATCGGCTGGCGTCCAACTCCCTGCTCGAGGCGGCGGTGTTCGGCCGGCGGGCCGGCGCGGCGGCCCGCGAGGCCGGCGGGATCTCCACGCCGGCGATGAGGACCGAGCCGCTGCCCGCCCTCGGCCGGGAGGAGCTGCGGCGCCTGCGCGCCCTGATGAGCCGCCATGCGGGCGTGGTGCGCGAGCGGACGGGGCTGAACGCCCTGCTGGGCGAGATCCAGGCCATGACCGCGCGTTCGGGATCCGCCGCGCCGCTGATCGCCGCCCGGCTGATCGCCGCCAGCGCCCTCGCCCGCCACGAGAGCCGCGGCGGCCACTATCGCTCGGACTTCCCGCTGATGGCCTCGCCGGCTCGGCGGACCATGACCACCCTGGCCGAGGCCGGGACCCGCCGCCAGCCCCACGCCGCGGCATGAGCATCGAGCCGCTCGCCGACCTGTTGACCGATCCGGTCGTGCGCGCGGCCCTGGCCGAGGATCTCGGCCGCGCCGGCGACATCACCAGCGAGGCCTGCGTCGATCCCCAGGCGCGGCTGGCGGTCCAGTTCGCGGCGCGGGCGCCCGGCGTGATCTCGGGCCTGGACTGCGCCCGCCTGGCCCTGCTGGCCATGGACCCGGCCATCCGCTTCTCGGCCCAGCGGCGCGACGGCGATGCGGTCGAGGCCGGCGAGGTCCTGGCCCGCGCCGAGGGGAACGCCCGCGCGATCCTGGCGGCCGAACGCACCGCCCTGAACCTGCTGGGCCGCATGAGCGGCGTCGCCAGCCTGACCCGCGCCTACGTCGAGGCGGTGCGGGGCACGGGCGCGGTCATCGTCGACACCCGCAAGACCACGCCGGGCCTGAGGTTCCTGGAAAAGTACGCCGTGCGCTGCGGCGGCGGCGTCAATCATCGCTTCGGCCTGGATGACGCCATCCTGATCAAGGACAACCACGTGGCCGCTTCGGGCGGGGTCGGCGAGGCGCTGCGGCGCGCCAAGGCGGCGGCCGGGCACCTGGTCAAGATCGAGGTCGAGGTCGACGGCCTGGATCAGCTGGACGAGGCGCTGGCCTATGCGCCGGACGTGATCATGCTGGACAATTTCGGCCTGGCGGACCTGGCCGAGGCCGTGCGCCGCGCCGCCGGCCGCGTGCGGCTGGAAGCCTCCGGCGGGGTGAACCTGCAGACGGTGCGCGCCATCGCGGAGACCGGCGTGGACGTAATCTCGGTCGGCGCCCTGACCCACTCGGCGGCGGTGCTGGACATCGGCCTGGACACGGTCTGAGCGCGGAACTTCGGGCGGCGGGCGGGGTTCCCCCGATGACAAGGAGCCCGTCATGTCCAAGATGCCGCCGATCCCTGCCGAGCAGCGCAGTTTCTCGGGCGACAAGGCCCGCGACCGCCTCCGCAGCGCCGAGCCCGACCGGCGCGACGGCGACCGCGAGGTCAACGCCAGGACCCAGGGCCAATCCGCCAACATCCGGCAGAACACCCACTATCAGCAGGACCGCTGAACCGGCTCAGCCGGCCCCGAAGCCGCTGATCTTCATCGAGACCTGCCCGGGCTTCCGGCCCGGCGGGCACGGCCCTTCCCACTTGGCGCGGATGGCGGTGTTCATCTGGGCCGGCAGCCCCGGCGGCGCCGGCTCCATCCGGGTGGTGAGGTCCACCGAGTAGCTGCTCTTGAAGTCGCCGGTGGCCGTGCCGTTGGTGGTCACGGTGCGCCTGCCGATGTGGCAGACGGTGGAGAAGCCGAAGCCGCCTTCGGCGGCCTGATAGCGGATCGGGTCGCAGTCCTTGGAGAGGCCGCGGCCGTTGGAGCTGAAGGCGGCTTCCTCGTTGGAGGCGTCCAGGCAGAGCTCGCCGGTCATGCTGACCCCCGGACCGGCGTTGGTGGTCACCGAGGTGCGCCAGAGGCCTGGCTTGGGATGCGGGCGGCTGAAGATCGAGGGGCCGGAGGCTGGGGCGGCGGGCGGGGCGACGTCGGACCGGGCCGCGTCATGCTTGGCGCAGCCCGACAGCAAGGCCGCTGAGGCGAGACAGCTGACGGCGATCCAGCGCATCGTGTTTCCCCCTTGCAATGAGAGGCTAGCACCCTTCTGTGGAGATGCCAGCGTGGAGACGACGCCGATGAGCCAGGTTGTGGACAACCCAGAGAGGAGCCGCTTCGAACTGGAAGAGCAGGGTCTGATCGCCTTCGCCGACTACCGGTTGCGTGGCGACCGGCTGGTGATCCCGCACGTGGAGGCGCCGCCGGCGCTGCGCGGAACCGGCGCGGCCGGGCGGCTGATGACCGGCGTGCTGGGGATCGTGCGGGACCGCGGGCTGAAGGTGGTTCCGACCTGTCCCTACGCGGCGGCGTTCATCCGGCGACACCCCGAATACCAGGACCTGGTGGCCTGAGGCGCGTCAGCGGACGATGACGGGCAGGTCCACGTCGCAGACTGAGAAATCCGCGCCCCTGGCCTGGCGGACCTCGGCGAGCAGCCGGCCGAAGGCCGGCCCGCGGACATCGATCACATAGAGCTTTGGCCGCGCGGTCTCGGGCAGGTCGGCCAGCACCTGCACCCTCGACATGTGATCCGGCTCGGGCGGCGGCTCGCCGGTCTGGATGGCGCGGACCACGTCCAGGCCGACCACCACCTTACCCCAGGCGGTGTAGCGCTGCTCCAGGGTCGGATAGGCCGCGCGCATCAGGAAGAACTGGCTGTTGGCGGAATCGGGGTCCTGGTCGCGCGCCATGCCTGCGACGCCCGGGCAGTAGGCCGCCCAGGCCGCGACCGCGTGGTCGGGCGACGTGGCCATGCGGGCGTCAGGCAGGCTGATCACCGGCAGCGAACCCAGGATGCCCACCACCTCGGCAGCCGGAGCCGCGGCCTGGACGAAGGGCATGGCCGCCCCGCGCCGGAAGGTGAACTCGGCCTTGAGGTTGGGCAGCGCGGACGCCCCCTCGCCGGTGTTCATCGGGTCGCCGGTCTGGTCCATGAAGCCGTCGATGACCCGGAAGAAGCTGAGGCCGTCGTAGAGGTGCTGGCGCGCCAGGGCCTTGATCTGGGCGACGTGCAGGGGCGCCGCATCCGGCGCCATCTCGACGATGATCCGGCCCTTGGAGGTGTCGATGACGAGGGCGTTCTGGGGATCGACCTGGCGCCAGTCAGGCGCCTTGGGCTCTGGACCCGGCGCCGCTTGGGCTGAGGCGGCCAGCGCCGCCGACAGGGCCAGAAGGGCGAGGACCCGGCGCATGTTCAGTCCGGGAACTTCTCTTTCAGCCGGGCCGCCACGCGAGGGGGCACGAAGGCGGAGACGTCGCCGCCCAGGCGGGCGATTTCCTTGACGAAGCTCGAGGCGATGGCCTGCAGCTTCGGATCGGCCATCAGGAACACCGTCTCGATGTCGCGGTCGAGCTGCTGGTTCATGCCGGTCATCAGGAACTCGTACTCAAAGTCGGTGGCGGCCCTCAGGCCCCGGATGATCACCCCGGCGCCGACTTCGCGGGCGAAGTGCATGAGCAGATTCCCGAACGGCCGCACGACGATCTCGGCGCCGTTGGCCAGGTCGGCGACCTCGTCCTCCACCATGCACAGTCGCTCCTCGAGCGAGAACAGCGGCTGCTTGTCGCGGTTGACCCCGATGCCGATCACCAGCCGGTCGACCAGCTTGACCGCCCGTCCGATCACATCGATGTGGCCGCGCGTGATCGGGTCGAAGGTTCCCGCATAGAGGCCGGTGTGGACGGTCATTCCTCGGCATCCGCCTCGACGTCGGGGCCATCGCCGCCGTCGTCGTCGCTGCCAGCCTCGCCTTCGAGGCGTTCGACGCTGACCACATGCTCGCCCTCGGCCGTACGGAAGATGATCACGCCGGAGGTGTTACGGCCGACCATGCGCACCTGGCTCACGGGGGTGCGGATCAGCTGGCCCTGGTCGGTGACCAGCAGGATCTCGTCTCCCTCCTCCACCGGGAAGGAGGCCGCGAGCCGGCCGCCCCTCTTGGTCAAGTCCTGGGCGAGCAGGCCTTGTCCGCCGCGGCCGGTGCGCCGGAACTCGTAGGCCGAGGTCCGCTTGCCGTAGCCCTCGGTGGAGACGGTGAGGATCACCTCCTCCGCCGCGCCAAGCTCTGCGATGCGCTCGGGGCTCAGGTTGGCCTGGCCGTCGGCGTCCTCCGCCTCGTCCGCGTCCGGGGCGGCGGCCTCTTCGACATCCTCCGCCTCACCGGTCGCGCGGCGCAGGGCGTTGGCGTGCTTCACATAGGCGGCCCGCTCGTCCGGGCTGGCCACCACCGAGCGCAGGATCGCCATGGAGATGACGCTGTCGCCATCGGCCAGCCGGATGCCGCGCACGCCGGTGGAATCTCGGCCGGCGAACACCCGCACCTCCTCCACCGGGAAGCGGATGCAGCGGCCCAGCGCAGTGGTCAGCAGGATGTCGTTCAGCTGGGCGTTGCAGACGCCGACGCCGACAATGGAGTCGCCCTCGTCCAGCTTCATCGCGATCTTGCCGTTGCGCTTGATGCCGATGAAATCGCTGAGCTTGTTGCGACGCACCCCGCCCGAGCGCGTGGCGAACATCACGTCGTACTGGTCCCAGGCGGCCTCGTCCTCCGGCAACGGCAGGATCGAGGTGATGCTCTCGCCAGGCTCGATCGGCAACAGGTTGACGAACGCCTTGCCGCGCGAGGTCGGCGTGCCGACGGGCAGGCGCCAGACCTTGAGCTGATAGGCCTTGCCGCCCGACGAAAAGAACAGCATCGGCGTGTGGGTGTTGGCCGAGAACACCCGGGTGACGGCGTCCTCTTCCTTGGTCTGCATGCCCGAGCGGCCCTTGCCGCCGCGGTGCTGGGTCCGGTAGGTCGCCAGGGGCGTGCGCTTCACATAGCCGCCGTGGGTGACGGTGATCACCATGTCCTCGCGGGGGATCAGGTCCTCGTCCTCGAGGTCGGCCTCGCCCTCGACGATCAGGGTCCGGCGGGGAACGGCGAACGCCTCGCGCACCTCCACCAGCTCCTGGCGCACGATCTCCATCACCCGGGCCCGGGAGGACAGGATGTCCAGGAAGCCCTGGATGGCGGTCGACAGCTTGCGGGCTTCCTCGAAGATCTCGTCGCGGCCCAGGCCCGTCAGGCGCGACAGGGTCAGGGCCAGGATCGCCCTGGCCTGCTCGTCGGTCAGCCGCACCCGGTCGCCGCCGATCAGCACCGTGCGCGGGTCGGCGATCAGCTCGATCAGGGGCAGCATGTCGCCCACCGGCCAGTCGCGATCCGACAGCCGCTCGCGGGCCTCGGCCGGGTCCTGAGACGAGCGGATGATGTGGATCACCTCGTCGATGTTCACCACCGCGATGGCGAGACCAACCAGCACATGGCCCCGGTCGCGCGCCTGGCCCAACTCGAAGCGGGTGCGGCGGACGACCACCTCCTCGCGGAACTCCAGGAAGACGTCCAGCAGGGCCTTCAGGCCCATCTGCTCGGGCCGGCCGCGGTTCAGGGCCAGGGCGTTGACGCCGAAGGAACTCTGCAGCGGAGTGAAGCGGTAGAGCTGGTTCAGCACCACGTCGCCCGACGCCTCGCGCTTCAGCTCCACCACCACGCGCATGCCGTTGCGGTCGCTCTCGTCGCGGAGGTCGGCCACGCCCTCGACGCGCTTCTCGCGCACCAGCTCGGCGATCCGCTCGACCAGGCTGGCCTTGTTCACCTGGTAGGGGATGGCGGTGATGATGATGGCCTCGCGATCCTTGCGGATCTCCTCGACCGTGGCGGTTCCGCGCATGATCACCGAGCCGCGGCCGGTCATCAGCGCCGTGCGCGCGCCGGTCCGCCCGATGATCTGGCCGCCAGTCGGGAAGTCTGGACCCGGGACGATGTCCAGCAGGG
>JANWHQ010000158.1 GCA_025450315.1 Caulobacteraceae bacterium | reverse complement strand
CGCCGCGGCGGCCGCCGCCTGAGGTCGGGCCCGATCCGCTCGAGGTTCGCGGGCCTCCCGCAAGCGCCCGCCCCTCTCATCGCCACGCCGAAGCCGCCCAGCGCCTCCAGCGTCTCGGCCACGGCGTCGGACGAGCCGACGATGCAGCCGTGCTCGGCCTGTTCGCGGGGGCCTGGCCCCGGCTAAGGTGACGCCATGACCCTCTGGCTCTTCGGCGACAGCATCTTCGCCGGCGCCTGCTTCGACGTGAAGGTGAAGCCGCGCCATGCGATGTGGCCGGTCCGGGCCCCCGGACCGATGATCGACGTCATACTGGGCGAGGCGTGCACCCAGACGGGCGGCCAGACCTCGATCCCCAACGGGGTGGACGAGGCCGCGGCCCATATCGAGGCCATGGTCGGGCGCGAGATCGGCCCGTCGGACATCATCGTCATGCTCGACGTGGGCCTGCACAGCTACGATCCGGAGCTTCACGAGCAGCAATGGCTGAAGCTGCGCGCCGGGGCCCGGGCCCATCCGGGGCCGACCCTGATCTGCGAAGGCTTCGACCTCGGCGCGCAGGGGCGCAAGCGCCACATCCATTCCAGGCCGATCCGCGGCGGCCGGAGCCCCAACGACGCCGTCCGCGCCGCCGCGACCCGGCCAATGGACGAGGCGGGCCGCACCGCCTTCGCGCCGGTGTGCGAGCCGCTGCTTCGCTACCACCGCGCAGCGGCCCGATGCTACGCACCGGGCGGCTTCTGGCAGGATGGCGTCCACCTGAACGTCTGGGGCCAGGGGCGGCTGTGCTGGCTGATCCTCGAAGCCCTGGGCAGGGCCGACGCGGCGGCGATGTCGCGCTGGCGCAGCTTTGCCGAGACCCACTGGAGCGCCCTGGCCGCGCCGGACCAGGCGACGGCGTCGCGGCTGGCCGAGCTGGCGTGCGAGCCCGCCGGCTCGCTCTATGGCGCCCGGGGCGCCGCATCGGTAGGAGTGGCGACATGAGCGCACGCATCCATGTCGGCATGGGCGGCTGGGTGTTCGAGCCCTGGCGGGGGGTCTTCTATCCGGACGACCTGAAGCAGAAGGACGAATTGCGCTACGCCTCGCGCCACGTGACGGCCATCGAGATCAACTCGACCTATTACTCGACCCAGAAGCCCGAGACATTCCGGCGCTGGGCCTCCGAGACGCCGGAGGGTTTCGTCTTCACCCTCAAGGGCTCTCGCTTCGTCACCAACCGGCGCGAGCTGGCGACGGCGGGGCAGTCGATCGCCCGCTATGTCGAGCAGGGGATCAGCGAGCTCGGCGACCGGCTGGGCCCGATCTTCTGGCAGTTCGCCAACACCAAGAAGTTCGACGAGGCCGACTTCGGCGCCTTCCTGGAGCTGCTGCCCGCCAAGGTCGACGGCCGCCAGCTGCGGCACGCCGTCGAGGTGCGGCACGACAGCTTCTGCACCCCGGCCTTCATCGCGCTGCTGCGCCGCTTCAATACGCCGGTCGTGTTCGCCGACCACTCGGCCTATCCCGCCATCCCGGACGTCACCGGCGACTTCGTCTACGCCCGCCTGCAGACCGGCAGCGACGCGGTGGAGACCTGCTACGGCCCCGAGGACCTGGACGCCTGGACCCGGCGACTCAAGACCTGGGCGGACGGCGGCGCGCCCGCCGACCTGGAGCCGGTGGACAAGGGCCACACGCCCGAGAAGCTCCCGCGCGAGGTGTTCGCCTTCATCATCCACGAGGGCAAGGTCCGCGCCCCCGCCGGCGCGGAGGCCATCATCCGGCGCCTGGGCCCCGATCACGCGCCGCGCGCCTGAGCGTTAAGACGCCGCTAACCATAAGGGCGCTGCATCCAGCCATGTCCGCAGCTCTCCGCCATCCCGGGCGCGCGGCCGCCGCCGCGGTGCTGGCGCTGGCCGTGGTCACCGCGGGCGCCGAGGCCCAGACCGCCGGTCAGAACGGCGGGACGCTCAGGGGCTATCAGATCCCCGACCAGCCAAAGCCCATGCCGCCCGCTCCGGCGGCGGCGCCCGCCGCCCCGCAATTCGACCCCGGCTCGGGACCGCCGCCCTTGGCGGACCTGTCGCCGGTCCCCCGCTTCCAGGACGATCCGGCGCCCCGCTTCAACCTGGATCCCGCGCCGCGCACCCCGGGCCTGGACCTGCGGGGCGGCGGCGCCCAATGCCGCACGGCCTGCGCCGACACCCGCTATCTGTGCCGCGCCACCGACGAGCCCGACGTCTGCGACACCGCCTGGGGCCAGTGCGTGGCCAATTGCGCCGAGGCCTCGCCCTCGCCGCCCTGATCCCATCTTGCGTCGGCCACCCGACGCTGTAACTCCAGCCCATGGCCGACTCGAATCCCGATCCCCACCTCGCCGCCGGGGGAACCGGCATGACCCTCGACTTCGAGCGCGGCATCCCGTTCCTGGTGTCGGCGCTCGGCAACAAGCTGGCCGACCTCGCCTCGCGCGACGTGCGCAAGGGGCTGGGCATCGGCCTGATGGAATGGCGGACCATAGCGCTGCTGGCGACGGAGCCACGGGTCACCCCCGCGCGGGTGGGCCAGGTCTCGGGCGTCGACAAGTCGGTGGTCAGCCGCGCGGCCGCCACCCTGGAGCAGCGGGGCCTGATCCACATCGAGGCCGATCCCCACGGCAGCCGGCAGACCCGCCTGAGCTTGACCGACAAGGGCCACGAGCTGCACGATCGCGGCGTGCGCGTCGCCATCGCGCGCTGCGACGCCCTGCTGGCGGGCTTCACCGCCGATGAGCGTCAGATTTTCACCGATCTGCTGAAGCGAGCCACCGCCAATCTGCGCAATCTGGAGAGCCCCCAGGCCTAGATTGCGCCCGGCCCCCGGCTGGGCGATCCTTCGCCGGCCGCCACGGAGGCCCCCCGATGTTCGTCCGCGATTGCTGGTATGTCGCCGCCTGGGACCACGAGCTGGCCCCGGGCCGGCCGATCGGGCGGACCCTGATCGGCGAGCCGGTGGTGATCTATCGCGCCGGGACCGGCGGCCTGGTCGCCCTGGCCGACCGCTGCTGCCACCGCCTGGCGCCGCTGTCGCTGGGACGGGTCGAGGGCGACGAGCTACGCTGCATGTACCACGGGCTGAAGTTCGACCGCTCGGGCCGCTGCACCGAGATCCCGGGCCAGGACATGATCCCGGCCACCGCCTGCGTGAAGGCCTATCCGGCGGTGGAGAAGCACAGCTGGATCTGGGTGTGGATGGGCGATCCGGCCAAGGCCGACGAACGGCTGATCCCGCCGGCGGTGGGCCTGGAGGACCCGGCCTGGACCCTGCGCTCGGGCCACATGGACTACGAGGCCAACTACCTGCTGATCAACGACAACCTCACCGATTTCACCCACCTGTCCTACGTCCACGCCAACTCCTTCGGCGCGACCGAGGCCTTCGCCCGCAGCCGGCCCAACGTCGAGCGGCTGGAACGGGGGGTGCGCATCTGGCGCTGGATGTCGGGCGGCCTGCGCGAGGACGCCGCCACCCGGGTGCACCGGCGGGCCGACGGCGACATGTGGCAGACCTACGACTTCCTGGCGCCGGGCGTCCTCCTGATGCTGACCTCGACCTATCCGGAGGGGACCGCCGAACGCTTCGGCCAGGGCCCGCCCGACCCGGGGGTGGTCCGGCCGCTGGCCGAGAACTTCACCTCGCAGGCCGTCACCCCGATAACC
This sequence comes from Caulobacteraceae bacterium, assembly GCA_025450315.1. Taxonomy (GTDB): domain Bacteria; phylum Pseudomonadota; class Alphaproteobacteria; order Caulobacterales; family Caulobacteraceae; genus JANWHQ01. Next base: position 10,847 of record JANWHQ010000158.1, on the reverse strand, counting down.
GGGAAGACCTCGCGCTACTTCTTCTCCTGGGGACCGCGCTCGGGCGAGGGATCGGATGCGGTGGCCGACGCCATGCTCCAGCTCGCCCACATGGCCTTCGGCGAGGACAAGGCGATCATCGAGGCCCAGCAGCGCTCGATCGACACGGCGCCCGGCCAGAAGGAGGTGCTGACCTCCGCCGATGTCGGCCCCATGCAGATGCGCGCGGTGCTGCAGCGGCTGATGCGCGAGGAGGCATCTGCGGCCGAAGCGGCGGCCTGATCGCATAGATTGCGCCACTCCTTGCAGCGGTTAAGATCAAGCCTACCTATTGATCTCATCGCCGGCCGGCGCTGGCGACGTGAGCGTCGCGACCCCCGCGCAGGCCGGAACCTTGGGCGCCCCTTGCCGTTGCGCCCGAAAGGAGTTCTGCTCCCCGGGACGGGGAGTCGGAGGCATCGCTTGGGCTTGGCCGATCCCATTATCCAGCGTCAGCTGCTGAAGGCGGTGCTCTCGCTGCCGCCGCCCGTGCTGCGCGTGGCCTCGGGCGGCAAGGCCGTGCACGTGGGCGAGCGGGCGCTGGACCCGCGCTTCCAGTTCCTGATCCACGCGGCCAAGCGCTACGCCTCGGCCGAGGGCCAGAGCGAGCAGCAGGCGCAGAAGACCCGCAGCGTCTGGGCCGGCGAGCGCGAGCCCGGCGTGAAGCTGCAGGACGTGACGATCCCCTCGGCGTCCGGGCCCATCGCCGCGCGGCTCTATCGCTCCCAGGACAAGCATCCCGAGATGCCGCTCATCGTCTACGTCCACGGCATGGAGTCGGGCGAAGCCGAGGGCTTCGAGGGCTGCGACGCCTTCTGCAGCATCCTGGCCCGCTGCGGCCGCGCGCCGGTGCTGGCCATCACCTGCCGTCCCAGCGCCGAACGGCCGTTCCGCGCCTGTCTGGAGATGGTGATGACCGCCTATCACCATGGCCTGGATCATACCTCGAGCTATGGCGCGCGGCCGGGCGCGCCGGCGATCGCCGGCGACTCCATCGGCGGCGCCTTTGCGGCGTTGCTCTGCCAGGAGCTGAAGCGCCGCGACCAGGTGCAGCCGGCGCTGCAGCTTATCGTCTATCCCTGGCTCGATCTTTCGGCCGGCTCGACCACCAAGGGGCTCTACGACGAGGCGACCCTGCCGGAGCAGGACGTCGAGGCCTGGGCCGCCGGCTTCCTCGGCCCCGGCGACGACCCCGAGGATCCGCGCATCTCCCCGCTGAAGTCTCCCGACCTGTCGGGCCTGGCCCCCGCCGTCGTGGTCACCGCCGGCTTCGACCCCCTGGTCGACCAGGGCTGCGACTACGCCGACAAGCTGAAGGCCGCGGGCGATCCCATCGTCTATCGCTGCTATGCCCACCTGGTGCACGGCTTCGCCGCCTTCACCGGCGTGGTGCCCGCCGCCGACATCGCCTGCCGCGAGATCGCCGGGCTGGTGCGCGAGGGCCTGCAGGGCCGCATTCCCCTGCCGGGACCCTAGCTTCGGGCGCGGAAATCGGCTCCCCCGGCGTTGACATCCCGGGGCGCTTCCCCTATCCACCGCCGCTCGTTTTCGCGGCCCGCGCCGCGAGATTTTGTGCGACCGGAGCCTCGACGTGAAGCGGACCTATCAGCCCAGCCGACTGGTGCGGAAGCGTCGCCATGGTTTCCGCCATCGCATGGCCACCAAGAACGGCCGCAAGATCCTCGCCCGCCGCCGCCTGCAAGGCCGCAAGCGGCTGAGCGCCTAGGCCGCTCCGCCGCCCCCGCGGGCGGATGAACCCCCGATCCGATCCAGACGCGGCCGTCATCGAGCGGCTGAAGACGCGCGCCCAGTTCCTGGCGGCGGCCCGGGGCCGATCGACTTCCAGGGGGGCGGTGGTGGTCCAGAGCCTGCCGCGCGAGGGGCAGGCCTCGATCCGCGCCGGCTTCACGGCCACGCGCAAGGTCGGCGGGGCGGTGGTGCGCAACCGTGCCAAGCGCCGTCTGCGCGAGGCCGCGCGGCTGCTTCTGCCGCTACACGGCGTCAGAGGTCGCGATTATGTGTTCATCGCTCGCGGCGGCACGGCGACGCGGCCGTGGGCGCGTCTGCTTGACGATGTGAAAAGCGCGCTGATAAGCCTCGCGCCCGATTGACGCCCGGCCTCCCGCCTGCGCGCCCTGAGCTCCCGAGCGCTTTCCCCCTATGCAACAAGACAACCGTAACATGGTGGTGTTCGTCATCGCGGCCGCCGCGCTGATGCTCGTCTACCAGGTGTTCGTGCTCGGACCCGCCTCCAAGCAGCGGGATGCGGAGCAGCGCGCCGCCCAGGCCCAGGCCGCGGCCCTGGCCAAGACCCCCGCGGCGGCGCCGGTGACCGTCACCCTCACCCGCGCCCAGGCCCTGGCCGAGAGCCCGCGCGCGCCGATCTCCACGCCCAGCCTCAAGGGCTCGATCGCCCTGAAGGGCGCGCGGATCGACGACCTCTACCTGACCCGCTACGCCGAGACCCTGGCCAAGAACTCCCCGCCGGTGGAACTGCTGCGCCCGGACGGGACCAGCTTCGCCTTCTTCGCCGACCTCGGCTGGACCGGCGCCCCCGGCGCGCCGGGCGAGAACACCCTGTGGACCCTGACCCAGGGCCAGATCCTGTCGCCCGGCCATCCCCTGGTGCTGAGCTATGTGGCGCCGGGCGGCCTGCAGTTCACCCGCACCATCCAGGTCGACGACCGGTACATGTTCACCATCTCCGACGTGGTGACGAACGCCGGACCGGCCAAGGTCACCCTGGCGCCCTATGGCACCGTGCAGCGGCGCGGGCTGCCGCCAGACCTGTTCAGCGCGCTCAACGTCCACCAGGGCGCCATCGGCTTTCTGGGCGGACGCCTGAAGCAGTCCGGCTACAAGGACTGGAAGAAGAAGGGAGAGCTCGACTTCCCCAGCACCGGCGGCTGGGCCGGCATCACGGACAAGTACTGGATGGCCGCCTTCGCGCCCGACCAGAAGGAACAGATCAAGGCCACCTTCCGCGTGACGCCGCTGCAGGGCCTGGATCTCTACGATTCAAGCTATCTCGGCCAGGCCCGCACCCTTGAGCCCGGCCAGCAGGCCTCCGAGACCGTGCACCTGTTCGCCGGCGCCAAGACGGTGTCGCTGCTGGACCAGTACACCAAGACCTACGGGATCCCCGAGCTGGAGCGGGCGGTCGACTGGGGACTGCTGAGGGTGATCACCCGGCCGGTCTTCATGATCCTGGAGTTCTTCTATCACCACGTGGGCAGCTTCGGCGTGGCCATCCTCTTGCTGACCATCTGCGTGCGCCTGCTGCTCTTCTGGCCGGCCAACAAGGGCTACGAGTCCACCACCAAGATGAAGAAGGCCCAGCCCGAGATCGAGAAGATCAGGGCGCGCTACAAGGACGACCCGGCCAAGGCGCAACAGGAGACCTTCGCCTTCTACCAGCGCGAGCGGATCAACCCGTTCCTGGGCTGCATCATGATGCTGCCGACGCTCCCGATCTTCTTCGCCCTCTACAAGGTGCTGAGCGTCACCATCGAGATGCGCCACGCCTCGTTCCTGTGGGTGCCCGACCTCTCCGCGCCGGACCCGACCACCATCTGGAACCTGTTCGGCCTGCTGCCCTACGACCCCACCACCCTGCCCGTCGTGGGCGGCATCTTCGCCGGGATGCTGCACATCGGGGTCTGGGCGATGCTCTACGCCTTCACCACCTGGCTCACCCAGTCGATGACGCCCACCACCGGCATGGACCAGACCCAGAAGACCATGATGCAGTGGATGCCGCTGATCATGATGATCTTTCTGGCCCGCCTCACCGTGGGCCTGCTGATCTACTACACCTGGTCGAATCTGCTCTCGCTGATCCAGCAGTACGTGATCATGCGGCGCTTCAAGGTGGAGAACCCGATCGACAGCTTCATCGCCCGGCTGCGGGGCAAGCCCGCCCCCGCCTCGGACTAGGCGGCAGCCCATGGCCGAGGACGCCATCTCGCCCGAGGCCCTGGAACGCGCGCGCGTGCTGTTCGCCCGGCCGTCGACGTTCCTGATGGGGGCGGCCGAGATCGAGCAGTTGCCCGACACGGCCCTGCCGGAAGTGGCCTTCGCCGGGCGCTCCAACGTCGGCAAGTCCTCGCTGATCAACGCCCTGGTGGGCGCAAGGACCTGGCCCGCGCCTCCAACGAGCCCGGCCGCACGCGCGAGGTCAATCTGTTCGACGTGGACGGCCGCCTCCGGCTGGCCGACCTGCCCGGCTACGGCTTCGCCAAGGCAGCCAAGACCACCGCGCGCAAGTTCCAGAACCTCGGCCGGGCCTATCTGCGCGGCCGCCCCAACCTGATGCGCGCCTATCTGCTGATCGATTCCCGGCATGGGCTGAAGCCGCCGGACCTGGAGGCTATGGAGGCGCTGGACCAGGCGGCGGTGTCCTACCAGGTCGTGCTGACCAAGGCCGACAAGCTGAAGGCGGGCGAGCTGGACCAGGTGCTGGCCCGGACCTCGGCCGCCATTTCCCGGCGCCCGGCCGCCCATCCCGAGGTGCTGTCCACCTCCTCGGCCAAGGGCGACGGCATCGCCGAGCTGCGGGGCGCCGTGGCCGCCGTCTGCGGGCTGCTGGCCGAGTAGAGCAAGGCCCCGCCGCGCCGTTAACGCGATTTCAGCACGCATTTGCCAGTTTGCCGCCGCCTGCGGACGGACGGCCACGTAGCCGTCCGCGCGGTGGGGTGGCGCTCGACATGAACTCAGGACGGGTCCGATCGGGCGAGGCCGCACAGGTGCTGGCGCTCGGGCTTCTGGTCTTCGCCCTGGCCTGGGTGAGCATCAAGCTGGCCTTGCCCTGGCGCAGGCTGCCACCGATCTGGCTGCCGAACGCGGTCTGGGTCGCCTTCCTGTTGCGCGCCAGGGCGCGGCGGTGGCCAGCGCTGCTGATGGCCGGCTTCCTCGGGAACCTCACAGCTTCGGTCAGCCTCAACGACAGCGTGGGCTCGGTGGCGGGCCTGTCGTTGGCCAATGCGGTTGAATCGGCAGCCTGCGCGGCCGTCACCCTGAAGGTGCTGGGCGGACGGGTCGGCCTGGACCGCTCGCGCGACATCCTGGTGTTCGGCGCCATCGCCGCCGCCGCGGCCGCGGCCGGCGCGAGCCTGGGCAGTTACTGGCTGGGACCGATGAACCACATCGCGCCCCTGGATAACTGGCTGCTGTGGGCGATGGCGGACGCCCTCGGCCTGATCGTCCTGACGCCGCTGCTCTGCTCCATCAACCTCGCCAACCTCAGGGCCCTGACCGAGCGAGAGCGCATCTGGAAACCGGTTGCGGTGCTCGTCGCGGTTGTCCTGACCATCGGCGTGGCGGCGGTGGTTCCGGCCCACCCCCTGCCCTTGCTGGCGCCGCCGCTGCTGGTGTTCGCCGCCTTGCAGCTGGAGTTCCTGGGCGCGGCGGCCACCACCCTGGCGGTGGCCGTGGCCTTCTCGGTGTTCGTGGCCAACGGCTGGATGCCGATCGTGCTGTCCGGCCGCGAGTTCACCTTCCAGCTCCTGGGCGTGCAGACCTTCCTGCTCGGCACCAGCTTTGTGACCTTCCCGGTCGCCGCGACCCTGCAGCGCCGCCGGGCGCTGGAGCGCGAGCTGATTCAGTCCCGCGACGCCCTGGTGGAGGCCAATCGCCAGGCGCGGCTGGCCGAGAAGCTGGCCGGCGTCGGCTACTGGCGGCTGATCCCCGGCGAGGAACGGTTCACCTGGTCGGACGAGATGTACCGGATCTACGCCCGCGATCCCGGCGCCGGGCCGCCGACGGTCGCGGAAAACGCGGCCTTCGTGCATCCGGACGACCTGGCGGCGCTCGAGCGCTACCGCCAGACCTATCACGGCGTCGATGCGCCCGAGCTGGCCGTGCGCATCCTGCGTCCCAATGGAGAGATCCGGCACGTCATCGCCCACAGCATGGTCGAGCTGGACGCCGAGGGGCGGGTGGCCGCCCGCTTCGGCACCTGCTGCGACGTCACCGAACTGAAGGAGGCCGAAGCCGCCGCCCGGCACAGCGAGACCCGCTACCGCTTCCTGGCCGACAACGCCCCGGACATGATCAGCCGCACCTCACTGACCGGCGAGCCCCTCTATGTCTCGCCCGGCTCGGCGCGGGTGTTCGGCTATTCGCCCGACGAGATGCGCCGCCAGAACGCCCAGGAGATGGTCCATCCGGACGACTTCGCGAAGGTGATGGGCGCGATCTTCAGCCTGATCGAGGAGCACAAGAGCCGGCTGGCGGAGCCGCTCTGCTACCGAGCCAGGCACAAGGACGGCCACTGGATCTGGATCGAGGCCAACCCGACCCTGGTGTTCGGCGACGACGGCGAGCCGATCGAGTTCATCGACGTGGTCCGCGACGTCACCCAGACCAAGACCTTCGAGGCCCAGCTGGACGAGGCGCGGGTGAAGGCCGAGGCGGCCGCGGCGGCCAAGTCCGCGTTCCTCGCGAACATGAGCCACGAGCTCAGGACCCCGCTCACCTCGATCATCGGCTTCTCGCGCCTGCTGGGCGAGCGCGACGAGCTGGGCCAGGAATCGCGCCGCTACGCCCGGCGCATCCTCGACGCCTCGGGGGCCCTGCTGGCGATCATCAACGACGTGCTGGACTTCTCCAAGCTGGAGGCCGGGCAGGCCGAGCTGGAGGTCCAGCCCCTCTCGGTCCAGCATCTGGTCGACGAGACCATCGGCCTGGTGGCCATCCATGCGGCCGCCAAGGGCGTGGAGCTGAAGGCCGAGCTGGACCCCAAGACCCCGGCGCTGATCGGCGGCGACGTGGCGCGCCTGCGCCAGGTGCTGCTGAACTTCCTGTCCAACGCGGTGAAGTTCACCGAGCGCGGCTCCATCACCGTCCGCACCCAGTGGCGGGGCCGCAAGCGCTCGGGCCGGCTGAAGGTCGCGGTGGTCGACACCGGCGCCGGCATCGCGCCCGAGAGCGTCGGGCGGCTGTTCGAACGGTTCTCCCAGGCGGAGGTCTCGATCAACCGCACCCACGGCGGCACCGGCCTCGGACTCGCCATCTGCAAGCGCATGGTCGAGCTCATGGGGGGCGAGGTCGGCGTGGACACCGTGCTCGGCGAAGGCTCGACCTTCTGGTTCGAGATCCCCACCGCCGCCGCCCAGGCCCAAAGCACCGATGCCCCCGACGCCGAGGCCGGCGAGATCCCGTCGCTGCGCATCCTGATGGTCGACGACACAGCGGTGAATCGCGAGCTGGTCAAGCTGATGCTGGAGCCGCTGGGCCTTCAGGTGGAAGAAGCCGCCGGCGGAGCCGACGGGGTCCAGGCGGCCATGACCCGCTCCTACGACCTGATCCTGATGGACGTGCGCATGCCGGGCGTGGACGGCCTGGAGGCCACGCGCCTGATCCGCGCGGTCAGCGCCCTCAACCGCCGCACCCCGATTCTGGCCCTGACCGCCGACGTCCAGCCCGAGAACGCCGCCGCCTGCCGCAGCGCGGGCATGGACGACGTGCTGTCCAAGCCGATCGTCCCCGGCGAGCTGATCGGCAAGCTGGTGCAGTGGAGCGCGGGTCGCGAGGTCGAGCCCGCGGCCGCCGCATCGGCCTGAACCCTCGACGCCAGGCCGTGACACTGCCCGGCGCGTCGGCTATTGCCGCGCGCGATGAGCACCCCTGATGAAGATGCGGGCTGGGCGGCCGCCAAGACGCTGGCCGAGGCCCTGCCCTACATCCAGATCTATGATCGCGAGATCGTGGTGATCAAATACGGCGGCCACGCCATGGGCGAGGACGAGGTCGCGCGCCTGTTCGCCGCCGACGTGGTGCTGCTGAAGCTCCTGGGCATCCATCCGGTCGTGGTGCACGGCGGCGGCCCGCAGATCAGCCGCATGCTCAAGCGCTCGGGGGTGGAATCGACCTTCATCGACGGCCTGCGCGTGACCGATGCGGCGACCATGGAGGTGGCCGAGATGGTCCTCTCCGGCGCGGTCAACAAGGAGATCGTCAACTTCATCAACGTCGCCGGCCGCGAGGCGGACGTCCGGGGCGTCGGCCTGTCGGGCAAGGACGCGCGGCTGATCACGGTGGAGAAGGCGGTGAAGTCCCGGCGCGATCCGGAGACCAGCCTCGAGCAGATCGTCGACCTCGGCTACGTCGGCGAGCCCAAGACCATCGATCCCAAGATCGTGCTGGACCTGATCCACGCCTCGGACGACTACATCCCCGTGATCGCGCCGATCGGCGTCTCCGAGGACGGCGAGACCTACAACATCAACGCCGACGCGGTGGCCGGCGCCATGGCCGGCGCGCTGGGCGCCAAGCGCATGCTGCTGCTGACCGACGTCTCCGGCGTGCTGGACAAGGCCGGCGGGCGCATCGCCCAGCTGACCGTCGCCGAGGCCAAGGCGGCCATCGGCGACGGCACCGCCACCGGCGGCATGATCCCCAAGCTGGAGACCGCCATCCATGCGGCCGAACACGGCGTGGAGGCGGTGGTGATCCTGGACGGGCGGCGGCCGCACGCCATGCTGGTGGAGCTGTTCACCGAGCACGGCTCGGGCACCCTGGTCCGCCACGATGCCGGTTGATCTCAGCCACATCGACGTCTGGATCTTCGACCTCGACAACACCCTCTATCCCCCGGGCTCGGAGTTCATGGCCCTGATGGAAAGCCGGATGACCGAGTTCGTGGCCCGCGAGACCGGCCTGCCGCGCGACCAGGCCCGGGCGCTGCAGAAGAGATACCTGCACGAGCACGGAACCACCCTGGCCGGCCTGATGGCCCATCACGGCGTCCCGCCCGAGCCCTTCCTGACCGAGGTGCACGACATCTCTCTGGAGACCCTGGAGCCCATTCCCGAACTCAGCCAGGGCATCGCCCGCCTGCCGGGCCGACGGCTGGTGTTCACCAACGGCGACGAGCGCCACGCCGCGCGGGTGCTGGCGCACCTGGGGCTGGAGCCCCTGTTCGAGGACGTGTTCCACATCGCCGCGGCCGACTATGTCCCCAAGCCCCGGCCCGAGGCCTTCGCCCGCATGATCGCGCGCCACGACGTGGAGCCCCGCGTCGCCGCCTTCTTCGAGGATTCCGAGCGCAACCTGGAGCCGGCCGCCCGCCTCGGCATGACCACCGTGCTGGTGGGGCCCGCCGCGGCCCAGTCGTCCGCGCCCTTCGTCCAACACAAGACCGATGATCTGGCCGGCTTCCTGAAGACGGCCCGCGTTAGGGAGACCGCGCAGTGACCCAGCTTTCCGACCTGGAGCAGCAGATCGAGTCCGCCTGGGAGCGGCGCGCCGATCTCTATGAACAGACCACCGGGCCCGACCGCGAGTCGGTCGAGGAGGCCATCGCCTATCTCGACTCCGGCGAGCTCAGGGTGGCGACCAAGGCCGAGAGCGGCGAGTGGGTCACCCACCAGTGGCTGAAGAAGGCGGTGCTGCTGTCCTTCCGCCTGCAGGGCAATGGCGTGATGGGCGGCCACGGCGGGCTCAACACCCCGCCCGGCGTCGGGCCCTGGTGGGACAAGGTGCCCTCCAAGTTCGGCGACTGGACCTCGTCCGATTTCACCCGGGCCGGCTTTCGCGCCGTGCCGGGCAGCGTGGTGCGCCGGGGCGCGCACATCGCCAGGAACGTGGTCCTGATGCCCTCGTTCGTGAACATCGGCGCCTATGTGGGCGAGTCCACCATGGTCGACACCTGGGCCACGGTCGGCTCCTGCGCCCAGATCGGCAGGAACGTGCACATTTCCGGCGGCGCGGGCATCGGCGGGGTGCTGGAGCCCTTGCAGGCCGGCCCCACCATCATCGAGGACGACTGCTTCATCGGCGCCCGCTCGGAGGTGGCCGAGGGCGTGGTGGTCGGCCAGGGGGCCGTGCTGTCTATGGGCGTCTATCTCGGCGCCTCGACCAAGATCGTCGACCGGGCCACCGGCGAGGTGACGCGCGGGCGCGTGCCGCCCTATTCGGTGCTGGTGCCGGGCGCCCTGCCCGATCCCAAGGGCGGCCCAAGCCTCTACTGCGCCGTGATCGTCAAGCGCGTGGACGCCCAGACGCGCTCGAAGACCTCGATCAACGAGCTGCTCAGGGATTAGCGACGCCCTGGACCGCGCCTCGCGTTCCCCTCCGCCCGTCCCGGCGAAGGCCGGGAAGGGCGGGCAAGGGGCTAATCCCGATAATCCTCCTTCGCGTACGGCCGGCCGTCGCGGTGCTGGAAGCCCTTGGCGCCCTTGGGGAAGACGAGATCGATGTCGGGATAGTCGACGGCGCTTTCGCCGCGGCTGCGCGTGCCGATCTCCAAGAGCACCGCCTCGCAGTCCGAGCGGTTCTGGAAGTGGTGGCCGTCGGCGTCGCCGGCCTTGAACCCGGCGGCGTCGCCGGGGCCCATCGGCTCCTCGCCGTCGTCGGTGACCAGCACCACCACGCCTTCCAGCACATAGACCAGCTCGTCCTCGGCCGAGTGCCAGTGGCGCTGGCTGGACCAGGCGCCGGCCGGCAGCCGCATCAGGTTCACGCCGAACTGGGTCAGGCCCGCCGCGTCCCCCAGCCGCCAGCGCTTCCTGGGCGCGCAGGGCGCGTCGTAGGGCATCGGGTAGCGGGCGCCGGTCACGAACGGGGCGTTCGGGATGTCGATCTTCTTGGCCATGGGTCCTCCTCGGCCGAGCATGGCGCCGCCCCCCGCCAAAATGGACGGCGCCATCGCCGCCCGGCTTGGGGCATGATCGGGGCGTGAGCCTCGCCCTTCCCCCCTTGTTCAAGCCGCGCCCGCGGCTGGCCGAACCGGACGTGCATCCGGCCATCGTCCGCGAGGCCGAGGCCCTGTTGCGCAACCAGGACGCCCAGGCCCGCCTGGCCGACCATGCGGCCGTCACCGCCCGCGG
>JANWHQ010000157.1 GCA_025450315.1 Caulobacteraceae bacterium | reverse complement strand
CCCGGGGCCGGCGGCGCACCCGGCTCGGGCACCGGCGGCGCTCCCGGGTCGGGTGCCGGCGGCACGCCGAGCCCGATTGCCCCGCCTCCGACTCCGACTCCGGCTCCGACTCCGGCTCCAACACCGGCCCCCACGCCCGCGCCGACACCGGCTCCGACGCCCGCGCCGACCCCAGCGCCCACACCCGCCCCGACGCCGGTTCCGACCCCCGCTCCCGCCCCGACGCCGGCGGTGGTGGCGCCCTTGGTCACGGGCCTGGCTCCCGTGCTGATCGGGGCGCCGGCCGGGCTGCAGCTGGCCGTGATCGGCGGCGGGGTCGCCATGCCGGTCGTCCAGGTCGCCGCGGCGCCCGCGCCCCTGCCGGTCGTCTACACCCCAGCGCCGCTGGCGGCGCCAACGCCGCCAGCGCCCTATGTGGCGCCGGTCTATCCGCGCAAGCAGGACCGGAACTAGCCGCCTTGGCCCGGTCCGCCGTCATCGGCGCCCCGCGCGGCGCATTTGCGTTGATGACGGTCGGAGCGCTCTGCCTCGGGACGGCGGCGGCGGCGCCAGTCAAGAGTCCGGCGGCGATCCCGTCGCGGGCCGACTTCACCGGCGAGCCCGCCTCGGATGACGCCCGGCGGATGGCCGACTGGGTGATCGCCGCGCACGACAACGCCGGCATGCCCTTCGTGATCGTCGACAAGGTCGCCGCCAAGGTCTTCGTGTTCGACACTCGCGGCCGCCTCGCCGGCGCGGCGCCGGCCCTGCTGGGCCTGGCCCGGGGCGACGACATCGTCCCCGGCATCGGCCAGCGCAAGCTGGCGGACATCGGGCCACGGGATCGCGTCACGCCGGCAGGTCGCTTCATAGCCTCGCTCGGCCGCGATCTGGGGACAGAGGACGTGCTCTGGGTGGACTACGCCTCGGGCGTCGCCCTGCACCGGGTGATCACCACCAATCCGAGCGAGCACCGGTTGCGGCGGCTGGCGTCCAATTCCCCATCGGAGAGGCGCATCTCCTACGGCTGCATCAACGTCCCCGCCGCCTTCTACGACGCGGTCATCGATCCGGCCTTCGCCGCCTCGAGCGGGGTGGTCTACATCCTGCCCGAGACGCGGCCGATCGGGCAGGTCTTCGTCCAGCTGGCGCTCCAGGCGCCGCGCTAGTCCCGGCTCAGGAGGCGGAGGCCCGGAAGACCTCGGCCAGCGGCTTGATCTCCGGCAGGATGTAGACCACTCCGCTGGTCCCCGTGAACGCCGGGTGCACGACCCGGTCGTAGAAGCTTGCCGGCACGTTGATGCAGCCGAAGGTGATCCGGCGATCGCTGGGCGACGCGGCGGCGAGCCGCTCGAGGCGATGCTCGCGCGTGTTGGCCGCCAGCACGCGATGCAGGGCCAGGGCGCTGGCGTAGTCCACCCAGAGGATCTCCTGGCTGCCCAGGCCATGGCCGAGGGACGCCACGAAGCGTCCGGCCGGCGTGGTGCGCTCGTCCGGGCGGATCTGCGACAGCTCGCGATCCCCGACGCCGGGCGCGGAGTCGTCGCCGCGGGCCAGGCCCAGCAGGGCGGAGGTCGCGCCGAGGAGCCGGCCGCCGCCATCCAGCACGAAGACCTCGGCGTTCTTCTTGTCGACGATCACGAAGGGCATGCCGTGATTGTCGCCGGCCCGGACCACCCAGTCCGCGATCCGCCGCGCTTCGCTCGAGGCGGGCGCGCCCTGGAAGTCCGCCGCCTCTGCGTGCGGGCCCACGGCGGCCTCGGCGAGGGCGGCGCCGGCGGCGAACAGGTCGAGACAGACGGCCGCCGCCAGGATGGCCGCCGCCTTGCGCCGCAAGGTCCGGCCTGCGGCGGTCCGCAGCGGATGCGGCGGACGCGCATCGAACCCGGCGATCTTCGACGTCGGATGGATGGGCATGGACCGCCTCCGGGCGCCCCCGAGCGGCCCGACGCGGGTCCCTCACACCGGGACCCCCTCGCCGGATCGAAGGGAGATCGGTCCGATGCGGTCACCCATGTGATCGCCCCCGGACACCGGAGCCTCAGCAATATCGGGGCCGGTGATTCCGGCGGCTCGAGCGCCGATTCCCTCGCCCAGCGGCTTCATCCGGCGCCAAAAAAGGGAAAAATCCCAGCTTCAGCATCCACGGATGGGACAGCGGCGGTCGTCCGGTTGGGGTCCCATGCCCGCCGGAAGCGCGGGCGGACACGGCTCAGGCTTCCAGCTCGATGTCCCAGTACAGATAGTCGAGCCAACTGTGGTGCAGGTGGTTGGGCGGGAACCTGCGTCCGCGCTCCTGCAGCTCGTACATGTTGGGCCGCTGGGGCTTGTGGCGGGGGAACATGTCGGCCTCGCGCGGCGTGCGGCCGCCCTTCTGCAGATTGCAGCGCGCGCAGGCGGTGACGATGTTCTCCCAGGTCGTGCGCCCGCCCCGCGAGCGCGGCACGATGTGGTCGAAGGTCAGGTCCTCGCCCGAGCCGCAGTACTGGCAGGAGAAGGCGTCGCGCAGGAACAGGTTGAAGCGGGTGAAGGCCGGCGGCCGGTCCTGGGCCACGAAATGCTTGAGCGAAACCACGCTCGGCAGCGCCATCTCGAAATTGGGCGAGCGGATCACCGTGTCGTAGGTCGAGATCACGTCGACGCGGTCGAGGAACACCGCCTTGACCACCTCCTGCCAGGGCCACAGCGACAGGGGATAGTAGGACAGCGGCCGGTAGTCGGCGTTGAGCACGAGGGCCGGACGGCCGGGCGGCGGAGATTCAAGCACCTGCATGGGCGCGCCTCCAGCCGAGGCCTGGATGTTCCAATGGGACGAACGCGAACCGACTGAAGACGTGTCTCCTTCCGTCTACGCCGGCGCTCAATCAGCCCGATCGGCCGACGCGACGCAAGCCTAGGCCTGATTCGGCGACAGCTCCATGACTCGGGCGCTCAAACGACGACCGCCGCCCCGGAAGCCCGGAGCGGCGGCGCGATCTCGGCTTCGTCGGCGCCGAAGGGACGTCAGGCCAGCCCCTTCAGCTCACCCGTCAGGTCGGTCTTTTCCCAGGAGAAGCCGCCTTCGGAGTCCGGCTGGCGGCCGAAGTGGCCGTAGGCGGCGGTGCGGGCGTAGATCGGCTTGTTGAGGCCCAGGTGCTCGCGGATGGCCCGGGGCGAGCAGCCGCCGACCAGATCGGGAAGCACCTTCTCGAGCCGGGCCGGATCGACGCGGCCGGTGTCGTGCAGGTCGACGTAGAAGCTCAGCGGCTTGGAGACGCCAATCGCATAGCCGATCTGGATGGTGCACTTGTCCGACAGCCCCGCGGCCACGACGTTCTTGGCCAGATAGCGGGCGATGTAGGCGGCCGAGCGGTCGACCTTGGTGGGGTCCTTGCCCGAGAAGGCGCCGCCGCCGTGCGGAGCCGCGCCGCCGTAGGTGTCGACGATGATCTTGCGCCCGGTCAGACCGCAGTCGCCGTCCGGCCCGCCGATCACGAAGTTGCCGGTGGGGTTCACGTGCCACTCGGTCTCTGAGGTGATGAAGCCGTCGGGCAGCACCTTGCGGATGTAGGGCTCCACGATCACCCGCACATCCTGGGGCGTCAGCCCGTCCTTGTGCTGGGTGGACAGCACGATCGAGGTGGCGCGGACCGGCTTGCCGTTCTCGTAGACCAGGGTGACCTGGCTCTTGGCGTCGGGCTCCAGGCCCATGTTGCGGTCGGCGTGGCGGGCGTCAGCCAGCACCTTGAGGATGTTGTGCGAGTACTGCAGCGTCGCCGGCATCAGCTCGGGCGTCTCGTTCGTCGCATAGCCGAACATGATGCCCTGGTCGCCGGCGCCCTCGTCCTTGTTGCCCGCCGCGTCCACGCCCATGGCGATGTCGGAGGATTGGGCGTGCAGGTAGCAGGCGTAGTCGGCGGTGGCCCAGTGGAAGCCGTGCTGCTCGTAGCCGATGTCCTTGACCGCGGCCCGGATCTTCTCCTCCAGGCTTTCGACGACCGCGCCCGGCCCGCGAACCTCCCCGGCGATGATGATCCGCTGCGTGGTGACCATGGTCTCGCAGGCCACCCGCGCATAGGGGTCGGCGCCCAGGAAGGCGTCCACCACCGTGTCGGAAATCCGGTCGGCCACCTTGTCGGGGTGACCCTCAGAAACGCTCTCGCTCGTGAACAGATAGGACGAACGCGCCACCCTGGCCTCCGCATATCCAAGCCGCCGCGTCTGTCGTCGGCGGAATGACAGAGACGTATAAGGATATGCTTATGCGCTCAAGTCGGCTGTGCCGCGCCGGCGGCTCAGGCGACTTCTTCTTCCTCGTCCGCCAGCGAGCGCACCAGGTCCAGGATGCGCCGGCGCAGGCGTGAGCGGGCGATGCGCGGGAAGGCGGCGGCCAGCTCCAGCCCCTCGCTGGTCATCAGGAAACCATGGACGTGCTGCTCGGAGGTCTCGTCGTGGCCTGCCGCGCCGCCGGCGGCGGGGTCCCCCAGCCCCTCGAAGAAATAGGCTATGGGCGCGGACAGGAAGCGGGCGATCTCATAGAGCTTGGAAGCCGAGATGCGGTTGGCCCCGCGCTCGTACTTCTGCACCTGCTGGAAGGTCAGTCCCAAGGCCTCGGCCAGGCGCTCCTGGCTCACGCCAAGCATCTTGCGGCGCATTCTCACGCGGCCGCCGACATGAAGATCCACTGGGTTGGGGGACTTGGACGATTCGGCGTTCCGATCGTTCATATGTGCGTTTTCTCGTTACTTCGCGGTCGGAGGCCCGTCTTTCCTCCATGCGAATGGACTTGTCATCGGCATTCGCCTGGCCAGCGCTGTCACCCGGCCCAGCGCGGCCAGCAGCGACAGGATCAGCATGGCGGCCAGGGGCGCGTCGCCAACGCGACCATAGGTGGTGATCGGAAGCGCCGGAGGCAGGACAGCATCGATGTCGCCGGTTTTGCCCAGCCCCAATGACTCTCCCGGCGGGATACGTCCGTATGCGTCGATCATGGCCGACACGCCGGTGGGTGTTGCACGTGCAATCGGCAGCCCGTTCTCGATGGCGCGATAGCTCGCCTGGTTCAGGTGCTGCAGCGGACCGGAGGTTACGCCGAACCAGGCGTCGTTGGAGATATTGACGATCCAGCGGGGCCGGACCGGGCCGGAATTGACGCCCTCGCGGACCAGCTCGGGGAACAGGCTTTCGTAACAGATCAGCGGCTGTACCGGCGGCGCGCCGGCGGGGCTGATCGGCCTCGGCCTGGGGCCGAAATCGAAGCCGTCGCTGAGGTGCGCCAAGTCCTTGAAGCCCAGCGGCCCCAGGATCTCCTTGGCCGGGAGGAACTCGCCGAACGGCACCAGCTTGTACTTGTCGTAGACGCCCGTGACCTGCAGGCCCCGGGCGGCGGCGCGCACCGCGATAAGGCTGTTGAAGTCGTGCAGGTTCGGCGGCCGGCCGGTCTCGCGATAGGCCCCGAACATCAGGGTCTCTCCGGGGTGCATCGACTGGCGAATGATCTCCGACCAGCCCAGTCCCGGCGCCAACAATTCCTCCGCAGACAGAGGAATTGCGCCTTCCGACCAGACGACTATGTCGGGTGGCCGACTCGACGGCGCCGAGGTCAGGCTGACGTATCTGACGAAGATCGAGCGGAGGTTGTCCTCGGTATATTTGTCCAGCTCGGGAACGTCGGGCTGGACGATCCGGACCAGCGGTTCGTCGCCCTCGGGTGCGACCGCATGTCGCAGCCTGAGCTCCCCGAATCCCCACATTCCGGCCAGGGCCAGGACGGCCAGGGCGGGGGGCATGAGCCGCGCCAGCCGGCCGGGTCCGGCGAGCAGTCCGGCGAAGGCGGACGCGGCGGCCAGGGTGATCCAGGTCAGGCCGTAGGCGCCCACCAGCGACGCGGTCTGGGAGATGGCGCCGCCGGCGGTCCAGGTCTCGCCCGGCAGGTTCCAGGGAAAGCCGGTCAGCAGGTGGCCGCGCAGCCACTCCATGACGGTCATCGTCCCGGCGAACACCAGCCAGCGCCAGGGCCGCTCGGGCCGCAGCAGCCGATAGAGCGCCATGGCCGCGCCCCAGAACAGGCCCAGGCCCGCCGGCAGCAGGCAGGCGGCGAAAGGGGCCATCCAGCCCTGGCCGCGGGCGTCGACCATGAAGGCCTCGGCCACCCACCAGCAGCCGATGAAGAAGTAGGCGAAGCCGCAGAGCCAGCCGCGCCAGAAGGCCGCGCGCAGCGGCCGCGTCCCGGACGCCACGTCGACCAGGTGCGCCAGGAGGGCGTAACCCAGGAGGCCCGGCAGGATCCCGAACGGCGGCTGGGCGATGGCGGCCAGGCCGCCGGCGGCCAAGGCCAGCAACACGGAGGCTCGAGGCCCGGGACGGAAGTTCACGCCTCGGGCGCCTTGGCGGCGGTTGTCGCGGGGGCGGGAGCGGGACGGATGCGCACCTTCTTCACCCGCCGGGGATCGGCGTCGACGACCTCCAGCTCGAAGCCGCCCGGATGGGCGATCACCTCCCCGCGCTGGGGCAGCCGCCCGGCGATGGCGGTGACCAGGCCGGCCACGGTCTCGATCTCCTCGTCGAGGTCGGAGGGCGCGAGATCGGCGCCCAGCAGCGCCTCCAGGTCCTCCAGCGGGGTGCGGCCGTCGGCCTCGTAGACCCCCCCGGGGCGCAGCACGATCTGGGCCTCGGCCTCGTCGTATTCGTCGTCGATCTCGCCGACCACCGCCTCGATCAGGTCTTCCATGGTGACCAGGCCGTCGGTGCCGCCGAACTCGTCGATCACCAGGGCCATGTGGATGCGGCTGGCCTGCATCTTGATCAGCAGGTCGGCGGCCCGCATCGAGGGCGGCACATAGAGGACCTCGCGCCTCAGCCGCTTCAGCACCGGTTCGGGCGGCGGCGGCTTGCCGTCCTGCGGCTGCAGCAGCTTGAACACGTCCTTGACGTTAACCAGGCCGACCGGCTCGTCGAGGCTCTCGCGATAGATCGGCATGCGCGAGTGCTCGGCCTCGGCGAACTGCTGGGTCACCTCCTCGAAGGGGGTGGAGAGCTCCAACGCCACGATGTCGGCCCGGGGCGTCATCACGTCGGCCACGCGCAGGGTCTGGAAGGCCTCGGCCTGGTCGACGATGTCGACCGCGCCGTCCTGGGCGGCTTCTTCGGTGCGCTCCGGACGTTCGGGCCTGGGGTCGCCGCCGAGGCTGACGCCCAGGCGGATCAGGGCGTCGCCGATGCGCTTGCGGCGCTGCGGCCTGTCCGGACCGGTGTCGTCAGTCGCCATGGCCGGCGTCCGCCCTCGGCGCATAGGGATCGGGCGCGCCCAGCCCGGCGAGCACGCGGCGCTCCAGCGCCTCCATGGTCTCGGCCTCGGCCTCGCCCTCGTGGTCGTATCCTACAAGATGCAGCACGCCGTGCGCCACCAGGTGCGAAAGGTGATGGGCCAGGCTCTTGCCCTGCTCGGCCGCCTCGCGGGAGGTGACGCCGAAGGCGACGGCCCCGTCGCCGAGGTGAGGCCGGGCGCTCTCGGGCGAGGGGAACGACAGCACGTTGGTGGGGCCGGGCCTGGCGCGGAACTGCAGGTTCAGGCCGGCGATGGTCTCGTCGTCAGTGAGCAGCACCACCACGTCGCCCTGGATTCCGGCGCCCGCCAGCGCCGCCTCGCCGGCCCGGAGGGCCAGGACTTCGGCGTCGGCGAGGACCTGGGTCCAGCGGGGGCTCTCGATCTCGACCTCGATCATCCGCGGGCCTGGGGCTCGGGGTCCTTGACCCTGCGCGGGGCGCGGCGGGCGGCGTCGGCGTCGTAGGCGTTGACGATCCGCTCGACCAGCGGGTGGCGCACGATGTCCTCGGCCCCGAAGCGGGCGACCCCCACGCCCTTGACGCCCTCCAGTATGGAGACCGCGTGCGACAGTCCGGAGTCGGCCGCGTTCACCAGATCGACCTGGCTGGGATCGCCGGTCACCGCCATGCGCGCGCCTTCGCCCAGGCGGGTCAGCACCATCTTGGTCTGCAGCCGCGAGGCGTTCTGGGCCTCGTCCATGATGACGAAGGCGTGGTTCAGGGTGCGTCCGCGCATGAAGGCGATCGGGGCCACTTCGATCTCGCCCTTGTCGCGGCGGCGGCGCAGCTGCTCGGGACCCAGCAGCTCGTTCAGCGCCTCCCAGACAGGGGCCATGTAGGGATCGACCTTCTCGGTCAGGTCGCCGGGCAGGAAGCCCAGCCGCTCGCCGGCCTCGACCGCCGGACGGGTGACGATCAGCCGGTCGACCTCGCCGCGCAGCAAGAGCGAGGCGCCGTAGGCCACCGCCAGGAAGGTCTTGCCGGTCCCCGCCGGGCCCAGGGCCAGCACCAGCTCGCAGGAGGCCAGCATGTCGAGATAGCGCGCCTGGGCCGGGGTCTTGGGCGCGATGGCGCCACGCCGTCCCACCGGCAGCATCGCCCCGCCCGGCGCGGGCCCATGGGCGTGGGCCGCCGCGATGGCCACCCGCGCATCGGCCTCGGTGATCTCGGCGCCCGCATCGGCGCGGTCGGCCAGGATGCGCACCGCCCGCTTGGCGGCCGCCCGGCCCTTGGCGTCGCCGCGGATCGACACCCCGCCGCCGGGGGTCTCGACCAGCACGTGGAAGGCGTCTTCCAGCAGGGCGGCGTGGCGGCTCTGCGGACCGGCCACCGCGCGGGCGGCGGCCTCGGACAAGGGCAGGAACTCCTCGCCTCTGGGCTTGCTCAAGCGGCCTCCAGCTCCACCGACCCGGCCAGGCTGTTGGAGCCCGCGCCCGAGATCCTTACCGGAACGATCTGGCCGAGCAGCCGCTCCGGCGCCTCGGCGTGGACGGCCTGCAGATAGGGGCTGCGGCCGACGATCTGGCCCTGGTAACGGCCCGGCCGCTCGAACAGCACCGGCACGGTGCGGCCGGCCATGGCGCGGTTGAAGGCCTGGCGCTGCTCCTCCAGCAGGCCCTGCAGCCGCTGCAGCCGCTCGGCCTTGACCTCTTCGGCCACCTGGCCCGGCATGGCCGCCGCCGGCGTGCCCGGCCGGCGCGAGTATTTGAACGAGAAGGCCGAGGCGTAGCGGGCCTCGCGCACCACCTCCAGCGTCTCCTCGAAGTCCGCCTCGCTCTCGCCGGGAAAGCCCACGATGAAGTCGCCCGAGAGGGCGATGTCGGGCCGCGCGGCGCGGATCTTCTCCACCAGCCTGAGGTAGTGCAGGGCGGTGTGCCCCCGGTTCATGGCCTTCAGCACCCTGTCCGAGCCGGCCTGCACCGGCAGGTGCAGATAGGGCATCAGGGCCTCGACCTCGGCGTGGGCCGAGATCAGCGCCTCGTCCATGTCGCGCGGATGGCTGGTGGTGTAGCGGATGCGGTCCAGGTCCGGGACCTTGGCCAGCCGCCGGACCAGGGCCGCCAGCCCGCCCCCATCCTGCTCTTTCATATAGGCGTTGACGTTCTGCCCCAGCAGGGTGACCTCGCGCACGCCCTGGTCCGCCAGCCGCCGGGCCTCCGCCTCGATGGCCTCGGGACCGCGGGAGAACTCCGCGCCGCGGGTGTAGGGCACCACGCAGAAGGTGCAGAACTTGTCGCAGCCCTCCTGCACGGTCAGGAAGGCCGAGTAGCCATGGACCGTCCGCTCTTCGGGCAGGCGGTCGAACTTGTCCTCAGGCTGGAAGTCGGCGGCCAGGCGCTCGCCCAGCTGGCGCGAGGTGCGGGCGATCAGCTCGGGCAGGCGGTGATAGGACTGCGGCCCGATCACCAGGTCGACCACCGGCGCGCGGCGCATGATCTCCTCGCCCTCGGCCTGGGCGACGCAGCCGGCGACGGCGATCCGGGTCGATCGGCCGGCCTCGGCGCGGATCTCCTTGATCCGGCGGATGCGGCCGAGCTCGGAATAGACCTTATCGGCGGCCTTCTCGCGGATGTGGCAGGTGTTGAGCACCACCAGGTCCGCATCGTCCGGCTGGTCGGTCAGCGCATAGCCCAGCGGGCGCAGCACATCGGCCATGCGCTCGCTGTCGTAGACGTTCATCTGACAGCCGTAGGTCTTGATATAGAGCCGCTTTTGCGGAGGCTTGCTCATCTGGGCGGCGTTATGAGGGTCGGGCGCCCGCAGTGCAAGACAACCCCAGGAGGCCCCGATGTCCTACGAGCTCTATTACTGGCCCTCGATCCAGGGGCGCGGCGAGTTCATCCGCCTGGCGCTGGAGACCGCCGGCGCCGACTATGTGGATGTGGCCCGCACCGAGGGCGGCATGCCGAAGATGATGACCCTGATGCAGGGCGGCGGCCCTCGGCCGCCCTTCGCGCCGCCGTTCCTGCAGGACGGACCGCTGCTGATCGCCCAGGTGGCGAACATCCTGCTGCACCTGGGCCCCAAGTTGGGCCTTGCGCCTTCGGACGAGGCCGGCCGGCTCTGGACCCACCAGCTGCAGCTGACGGTGGCCGACCTCTTGGTAGAGGTGCACGACACCCACCATCCGATCGCCTCGGGCCTCTACTACGAAGACCAGAAGCCGGAATCCAAGCGCCGCGCGGACGATTTCCTGAAGTCGCGGGCCCCCAAGTTCCTCGGCTGGTTCGAGACGGTGCTGTCGCGCAATCCCGGCGGCTCCCGGCATCTGGTCGGCGGGGCGCTGACCTATGCGGACCTGTCGCTGTTCCAGATGATCGAAGGCCTGAGGTACGCCTTCCCCCGGGCGATGAAGCGGATCGAAGCGGACATTCCCAGGGTCGCGGCCCTCCGGGACTCGGTGGCCGCCCTGCCCAAGCTGAAGGCCTATCTGGCCTCGCCCCGCCGCATCCCGTTCAACGAACAGGGCATCTTCCGCCGCTATCCGGAGCTGGAGGGCTAGGTCCCGGCGCTTTCCAGCGGCAGGCCGTAGAGCTCCAGCCGATGGTCCACCAGTCGGTAGCCGAGCTTGCGGGCGATGGTCTCCTGCAGGGCCTCGATCTCCGCGTCGACGAACTCGATCACCCGGCCCGAGCGCATGTCGATCAGGTGGTCGTGGTGGCTGTCGGGCGTCTCCTCGTAGCGGGAGCGGCCGTCGCGGAAATCGTGGCGCTCGATGATCCCCGCCTCCTCGAACAGCCGCACGGTCCGATAGACGGTGGCGATCGATATGTGCGGGTCCATCGCGTGGGCCCGGCGATAGAGCTCCTCCACATCGGGGTGGTCGTGCGAGGTCGACAGCACGCGGGCCACCACCCGGCGCTGGTCGGTCATCCGCATGCCTTTTTCGGCGCAAAGGTTTTCGATGCGATCCACGGGGGCCCCTGGGCGCGGCTCGGAAGGAGCGGCAAGGATAGTCTCAGCCGCCCCGGCTGTTAAGCGGGCGGCGCAGGACAAGGGCGTCGGCGGGCTTGGCGCCCGGCCGGGCGTAGTAGGCGCGGCGAAGTCCCACGGCCTGGAAGTCGGTGCTCTCGTAGAGGGCGAGGGCCGCCGGATTGTCCTCGGCGACCTCCAGGAAGAAGCTCCGCGCGCCGCGCCGCGCGGCCTCCTGGGCGGCGGCCTCCACCAGGGCGCGACCCAATCCCTGGCGGCGGAAGTCGGGCGCCACGGCCAGGGTCAGGATCTCCGCCTCGTCGGCGACCGTGCGCGTCAGGATGAAGCCCTGAGGGCCATCCGCCTCCGCCAGCACCGCGAAACCGCCCATGATGTGCATCAGCCGCTCGATCTCGGCGGCCGGCCAGGGCGCCTCGAAGGCCTGGGCGTGCAGGGCATGCAGCGCCTCCACGTCGGCGGGCTGAGCCAGTCTCAGGGTCATGCCGGCAGCCGCGCGTCGGGCGCACGCAGATAGACCGGCCGGGGCGGGGCCGAGGCCGGATCGGCGAAGGCGGCGAGGCGGGCCAGGAGAACCGGATCGGGGCCGGACAAGGGCTCGAGGCGGGCGGGCGCCGCCATCGGGGCCAGCAGCGGCGCGCCCGATCCCACGATGGTCAGGCCCGCCGGGCCGCCGCGCCGCGCCAGCCAGCCCGGGGCGTCGTCCAGCAGGACCGCCTCGGCCCCGCAGAGGGCCCGGCCGGCTTGGAACAGCTGCAGATAGGCCTGGGACCGCTTGGCGTCGACGGCGGCCAGCACCCGCCCGCCACAGTCCGCGCTCGCCGCCAGGGCCTCCAGCACGCCGATCCCGACACAGGGAACGCCCAGCGCGATGGCCAGGCCCTTGGCGAAGGCCAATCCGACCCTGAGGCCGGTGAACGATCCGGGCCCGACGGTCACGCCGATGCGGCCGATGCCGGCGAAATCGGCGCCCGCCTGGTCCATCGCCTCGGCCAGCATGGGCGCCAGCCGCTCCTGGTGGCCCCGGTGCATGGGCTCGGCGCGGCTGAAGACCACCGCGTCGTGATCCACCAGCGCGGCCTGGCAGGCGTCCAGGCAGGTATCGATGGCCAGGACCTTCAAGGTAGGCTCACGCGATCCAGCCCGCCTCCTCGAACGAGAGGCGGGGCGCGCGCGGCGGCAGCTTGGAGCCGTCGCCCCGGCCGATCGAGCAGATGAAGTTCGACTTGATGGTGGCGCCGGGGAAGAACTCGCGGTCGACCCCGGCGTTGTCGAAGCCCGACATCGGTCCGGTGTCGAAGCCCAGCGCCCGCGCCGCCAGGATCAGATAGGCGCCCTGCAGCGTGCCGTTGCGGAAGGCGGTGGTCTCGGCGTGCCGGGGATCGGCGAACCAGTCCTTGGCGGTCGGGGCCTGGGGAAACAGCCGCGGCAGCTGCTCGGCGAAAGCGGTGTCATAGCCGATGATCACCGTGACCGGGGCCTTGATCACCTTCTCGGCATTGACCGCGCTGAGGTGCGGCTTCAGCCGCGCCTTGCCCTCGGCGGAGGTCACCCAGACGAAGCGGGCGGGCGAGGAATTGGCCGAGGTGGGCCCCATCTTGGTCAGCTCGTAGATCGCCCGCATCTCGACGTCCGAGACCTGGTCGTCGGTCCAGACGCTGTGCGAGCGGGCGTCGCGGAAGAGCTGGTCGAGGCTGTGGTCGTCGACGGGCCGGGCCATCAGGTCACCTTGTTCGGGAGGGGTCCGGGGCAGCATAGGGGCCGCGGCAGGCGTGGCCTAGAGCGTCTGCTCGACCCGCGTGACCTCGGGCACATAGTGCTTGAGCATGTTCTCCACGCCCGCCCGCAGGGTCGCGGCCGAAGACGGGCAGCCCGAGCAGGCGCCCTTCATGTGCAGGAAGACCACGCCGGTGGAGGCGTCGAAGCGGTTGAACAGGATGTCGCCGCCGTCCTGGGCCACCGCGGGCCGGATCCGGGTGTCGAGCAGGTCTTTGATCTCGGCGACGATCTGGGCCGTCTCGCCCTCGTAGGCCTCGCCTTCGTCGTGGCCCGAGGCGCCGCCGGTGTCCTTCAAGAGCGGCGCGCCGGACGTGTAGTGGTCCATCACCACCGCCAGGATCGGCGCCTTCACATGGCCCCAGTCGACGTCGGGGTCCTTGGAGACGGTCACGAAGTCCGGGCCGAAGAAGACCCGGCGCACGCCGTCGATGGCGAACAGGGCCTCGGCCAGGGGGGAGGCGGACGCCTCGTCCGCGCCGCGGAACTCCCGTGAACCCTCGCCCATGACCTCGCGGCCGGGCAGGAACTTCAGCACCTCGGGGTTGGGCGTCTGTTCGGTCTGGATGAACATGAGCCGTTAGATGGCGCCGCAGAGCTCCGGGCGCAATGTCAGGCCGTAGCGGCGCAGCCGCCCCAACGTTCAACACAGAGAGCGCGGAGAAGGCGCGGAGGACGCAGTGCGACACTGCCCCTCGGCGATCTCTGCGCCTTCTCTGCGTCCTCCGCGTTCGAATCTTTGCCTTCGGCCAACGGCTCTACGCCCCCCAGAAACCCACGATGCGCTTGGTCTCGGCGATGACCGGGTCGGCCACCGCCCGGGCCCGGTCGGCCCCGGACTCCAGGATGCGGTCGAGTTCCGCCGGATCGGTCAGCAGTTGGCGCATGCGCTGGCCGATGGGGACCAGCACCTCGACGGCCACGTCCGCCAGGGCCGGCTTGAAGACGCCGAAGCCCTTGCCGCCGAAGTCGGCCAGCACCTCGGCCTTGGTGCGGTTCGCCAGCGCGCCATAGATGCCGACCAGGTTGTCGGCCTCCGGGCGGCCCGCCAGGCCCTCGACCGCCTCGGGCAGGGGCTCGGGATCGGTCTTGGCCCGACGGATCTTCTGGGCGATGGCGTCGGCGTCGTCGAGCAGGTTGATCCGCGACTGCTCGGACGGATCGGACTTGGACATCTTCGCCTGGCCGTCGCGCAGGCTCATGATCCGCGCGCCCGGCCCCTGGATCAGGGGTTCGGTCAGGGGGAAGAAGCCCGGCGCGTCGAAGTCGTGGTTGAACTTGCCGGCGATGTCGCGGGTCAGTTCCAGGTGCTGCTTCTGGTCCTCGCCGACGGGCACGTGGGTGGCCTTGTAGACCAGGATGTCGGCCGCCTGGAGCACCGGATAGGTGTAGAGCCCCACCGAGGCCCGCTCCTTGTGCTTGCCGGCCTTGTCCTTGAACTGGGTCATGCGGTCGAGCCAGCCGAGCCGGGCCACGCAGTTGAAGATCCAGGCCAGTTCGGCATGCGCCGTCACGGCCGACTGCGGGAAGATGGCGGCCTTCTGAGGATCCAGGCCCGAGGCCAGATAGGCGGCGGCGATCTCGCGGGTCTGGGCGGCCAGGAGCTTGGGATCCTGCCAGACGGTGATGGCGTGCAGGTCGGCGACGAAGATGAAGGTCTCGTAGCGGTGCTGCAGGTCGACGAACTTCTTCAGGGCGCCCAGGTAGTTGCCCAGGTGCAGGTCGCCCGAGGGCTGGACGCCCGAGAGCACGCGCTCGGGGCCCTGGTAGGTGACGGTGGGGTCTTCGGTCATGTCGGGATCGATTCTGGCGTCGAAGGGACGGACGCGGCGCGTCCGCGGAGGCGTTCTAAAGGGCGCTCCGGCTCCGCCATCGCCGCATGGAGGGTAGGTTCCGATCCATGGGCGGCTGATAGCCTCACCGGCCGGTCACAGCAAGTCGGGGCCGGCGGGGGTCTTGCCGAGATCCTCCTCGATCTCCTGGTCCAGGCTGGGCGCACGGGGCTGGCGGCGCAGCGCCGCCTTCACTTCGGCGAGCCTCAGGCCGCCGAAGGCGAACAACAGCGGCGGATAGAGAGCCCCGCCGACCAGGCAGGTCAGGACGATCGCCAGCTCCTTGGCCCCCACCAGATGATGGCCGAGGTGGAAGCCGGAGAACGCGCCCTGGAGCTGCGGCCGGAAGGCCTGGATCCCCGCCAGCACGAGTCCCAGCGCCAAGCTGGCCAGCAGGATGCGGATCAGCCGGGACCAGGCCCTGCGGCTCGGCCGGTAGTGCCCGCGCCGGGCCAGGGTGAAGGCCATCTGGCCGACGTTCAGCCAGGCGGCCACGGCCGTCGCCGCGGCGATGCCCCAGAACCCCACCCAATAGACCAGGCTCACGCCCACCCCGATGTTCACGGCCACCGAGACGAGGGCGAAAATCATCGGCGAGCGGGTGTCCTGGCGGGCGAAGAACGCCCGCGAATAGAGCTGGGCCAGCACGAAGGCCGGGGTGCCGATGCCGTAGTAGAACAGCGCCCGCCCGGTCTGCACGGCGTCCAGGTGGGTGAACTCGCCCCGGGTGTAGAGCCCGTCGATCAGGAACTCGGGGATGGCGATCAGGGCGGCGGCGGCCGGCAGGGTCAGGGCCATGGCGAAGGTGACCGCCTCGTCCATGGCGCTCTGGGCGCCGGAGCCGTCGGAGGCGTGCACCGCCCGCGACAGTCGCGGCAGGAGCGCCACGCCGATGGCCACGCCCACGAGGCCCAGCGGCAGCTGGTAGAGCCGGTCGGCCACCGCCAGCCACGAGCGCGCGCCGTTGACCTGGGACACCAGGATGCCGGAGATGAAGATGTTCACCTGGATGGCGCTGGCCGCCAGGGCCCCCGGCACCGCGCGCCGGATCAGGGCGACGATCTCGGGGGTGATCCGCGGCAGCCGCCAGTGCACCTGGGCGCCCGACTTCTTCACCCCCCACATCAGAAGCAGCGCCTGCGAGACCCCTGCGAACAGCACCCCCCAGGAGGCCCAGGTCGCCGCCCCGGCCGGCGTGTGGGTCGGCAGCACCGTCACCAGGGTCCAGATGTTCAGGAGGATCGGCGCGCCGGCCGACAGGATGAAGCGGTTCCTGGCGTTCAGCACCCCCGACAGGTGCGCGTAGATCGCCATGCAGGGCAGGTACCAGATGGTGATCTGGGTCAGCACGATGGCCAGGTGGAACTTGGCCGGGATCTTCGCGAAGCCGGGCGCGATCACGTACATCAGCCACGGCATGGCCAGGGCGAACAGCGTCGACAGCGCCAGGGTCACCGCGGCCAGCAGGGCCATGGCGTCGGCGGCCAGGATGTCGGCGGTCTCCTCGCCGTCCTGCTCCAGCGAGCGGGAATAGGCCGGCACAAAGGCGGCCGCGAAGGCGCCCTCGGCGAAGATGCGGCGGAACAGGTTGGGGAAGGCGAAGGCGGTGTTGAAGGCGTCGGCCGCGAAGGTGGCGCTGGCCCCCATGGCGTAGGAGATCACCAGGTCGCGCACGAAGCCCATCAGCCGGCTGACCAGGGTCAGGCCGGAATAGATCATCGAGGACCGGATCAGGCCCGAGCCCTGCGGCTTGGCGGAAGAGGCGGGCGCGGGGACGATCATCCGAAGCGGCCGTACGCTGACCCGCCGCCGAGGGTCAAGGCGAGGCTCCGTCCAACTCCAGCCACGGCGCCAAGGGCTCGCGACCCAGCATCTCCTCGTAGGTCGGTCGGGGACGCACCACCGCGAACTGCGCGCCGTTGACCAGCACCTCGGGGACCAGGGGGCGGGTGTTGTATTCGCTGGACATCACCGCGCCATAGGCGCCCGCCGACATGAAGGCCACCAGGTCGCGGGCCTTCAGCTCGGGCAGCAGGCGGCCGCGGGTGAAGGTGTCGCCGGTCTCGCAGATCGGGCCCACCACGTCGTAGGGCAACAGCGGCGCGTCGGGGGCGGCGGCCGTCACCGGGCGGATGTCGTGATAGGCGTCGTACATGGCCGGGCGGATCAGGTCGTTCATGGCCGCGTCCAGCACCAGGAAGCGCCGGCCCTCGGGCCGGTGGTGGACGTGGATCACCTCGGAGACCAGCACCCCGGCGTTGGCGGCGATCACCCGGCCGGGCTCGAAGGTCAGGGCGATGTCGAAGCCTTCGAAGACCCGGTTCACCGCCTCGGCCAGGGCCGACGGCGGCGGCGGCGCGGGCTGGTTGAAATAGGGCACTCCGAGCCCGCCGCCGAGGTCGAGCTTGGCCACGGGGATGCCCTGTCCGCGCAGCTGCTCGGTCAGGACGCGCAGGGTGCGGTAGGCGTCCTCCAAGGGCTGCAGGTCGGTGATCTGGCTGCCGACGTGGCAGGCCAGGGCCACGGGGCGCACCGCCCCGCTCCCGGCCGCCCTGGCGTAGAGGCGGACGGCCTCGCCGAGCGAGACGCCGAACTTGTTCTCGGCCTTGCCGGTGGAGATCTTGGCATGGCCGCCGGCGCCGACGTCGGGATTGACCCGGATGGCCATGGCCGGCTGCACGCCCAGCTCCCGCGCGATCTGGATCAGGGCGTCGAGTTCGGGCTCGGACTCCACATTGATCTGGCCGACCCCCGCGGCCAGGGCGAACGCCAGCTCGGCGCGGGTCTTGCCGGCGCCGGAGAACACCACCTTGCCGACCGGAACGCCGGCCTTCAGGGCCCGCAGGATCTCGCCTTGCGAGACGGTGTCGGCGCCCGCGCCCAGCCGCGCCAGGGTGGCCAGCACCGAGAGATTGGAATTGGCCTTGACCGCATAGGCGACCTCGACCGCGCGCGGCGCGAAGGCGCCCTGGAACACGGTGAAGTGCCGGCTCAGCGTCGCCGTGGAATAGACATAGACGGGCGTGCCGACCTGCTGGGCGATGCGCCGCAAGGGAACATCTTCGCAGTGAAGCTCGCCCGCGCGAGCCTCGAAGTGGTTCATCGCGGAACGGTGGCCGGGTGCATCGGGTCGGGCAGGCCGCCGGGCGGCGGGCCCTCGTTGGGCTGGGAGGCCACCCCGGCGATCGGGGAGCCGTTCAGCGGCGGCGGGGGCGGCAGCACCGAGCCGGCGTTGCGCACCTCGTCGGCCGATTCCGGCGCCTGGGGATCGGAGATCTTGCCGGCGTTCTGACGGGCGTCGGCCTCGGCGGCCTGGCGGGCGCGGGTCTGCGCGTCGGCCTGGGTCCCATGGCCGATCAGCGGGGAGGGGCGCTGCAGCTCGCCCTCCTTGCCGCAGCCGGCGAGGGCCAGGGCGGTCAGCGCCGCGAGCGCGAGGGCCCCAATGCAGGCGGGTCTCCGGGCGATCATCTCAGGCGCTCCTTCCATTGCGCGATGCGGGCCTGCACCTGCTCGGGCGCCGTCCCGCCGTAGCTCGACCGGCTGGCGGCCGAGGCCTTGGCCGTGAGCACCTGGTAAACGTCGGCGGTGATCCTGGGTTCGAGCCGCTGGAATTCCTCGATCGGCAGCTCGTCCAGGCCGAGCCCCAGCCCCTCGGCCCGTTTCACCGCGGCGCCCGCCACATGGTGCGCCTCGCGGAACGGCAGGTCCAGCTTGCGCACCAACCAATCGGCGAGGTCGGTGGCGGTGGAGAAGCCGGCGCCGGCCGCGGCGGCCATGCGCTCGGTGTCCGGTTTCATGTCGGCGACCATGCCGGCCATGGCCTTCAGCGACAGCTCCAGCGCGTCGAAGGCGTCGAACACCGGCTCCTTGTCCTCCTGCATGTCCTTTCCATAGGCCAGGGGCAAACCCTTCATCGTCACCGCCAGCGAGGTCAGGGCGCCCAGCACCCGGCCCGTCTTGCCGCGCACCAGCTCGGCGGCGTCGGGGTTGCGCTTCTGCGGCATGATCGAGGAGCCGGTGGTGAAGGCGTCCGACAGGGCCACGAACCCGAACTGGGGCGTGGTCCACAGCACGATCTCCTCGGCGATCCGCGACAGGTGGATCATGCAGATCGAGGCGGCCGACAGGGCTTCCAGGGCGAAGTCGCGGTCGGAGACCCCGTCCAGGGAATTGGCCATCGGCCGTTCGAAGCCCAGGGCCTTGGCGGTCGCCTGCCGGTCGATCGGAAAGGCGGTGCCGGCCAGGGCCGCCGAGCCCAGCGGACTTTCATTCATCCGCGCGCGCGCGTCCGCGAAGCGCGCGGCGTCGCGGCCGAACATCTCGACATAGGCCATCATGTGGTGGCCGAAGGTGACCGGCTGGGCCGGCTGCAGGTGGGTGAACCCTGGCATCAAGGCGTCCGAATGGGCCTCGGCCTGGGCCAGCAGCGTAATTTGCAGGGTCCTGAGCTGGGCTGCAGTTCGGTCGCAGGCGTCGCGGACCCAGAGCCTGAGGTCCAGCGCCACCTGGTCGTTGCGCGAGCGGGCCGTGTGCAGCCGCCCCGCCGCCGGGCCGATCAGCTCGGTGAGGCGCGCCTCCACGTTCATGTGGATGTCCTCGAACGCCTCGCGGAAGGGGAATTCGCCCGACTCGATTTCGGCGGCGATGCGGCCGAGGCCCTCCTGGATGCGGGCCTCGTCGTCCCTGGAGATCATCCCCTGGCGGGCCAGCATGGCGGCATGGGCCTTGGAGCCCAGGATGTCCTGGGCCGCTAGGCGCCGGTCGAAGCCGATGGAGACGTTGATCGCCTGCATCAGCTCGTCGGGCCGCTCGGAGAACCGGCCGCCCCACATCGCCTGCCCCTGGGCCTGCCCCCGGGCTTGACCTTCCCCCTCGCTCGGGGCTTGACCATGGGCCCGCCGCCCGGCCGCGCCAGGCTCTGCCGGGTGCTTATCGGAGGCGTCGTCGGTCATATGAGCGAAACCCAAGGCGGCGGGACGCCCGCCAGGAAGTCCAAAGCGCCGATCGTCGCGCTGGCGCTGATCGTCTTGGTGGCGGCTCTATACGCCGGCTATGCCTTGCTCTTCAAACCCCACGGCGGCGGGCTGAAGGCCCTGGCCGTCGGACCGATGGCCAAGCTGGTCGTCGACGACAAGCCCACGCCCCAGCCGCTGCAGGCCCAGGGTCCGGACGGCAAACCGATGACTCTGACCGAATTCAGGGGCCAGGTGGTGGTGGTGAACCTCTGGGCCACCTGGTGCGCGCCCTGCGTCAAGGAGATGCCGACCCTGGCCCAGATGCAGTCCCGCTACGCCGGCAAGGGCGTCAAGGTGCTGCCGATCAGCCTGGACAAGGGAGAAGCCGACATCGCCAAGGCCAAGGCGTTCATCGCCGACAAGCCGCCCCTGGCTTTCTATCACGGCGACTACGCCCTGGCCTTCGCCCTGACGCCGCCGACGGAGGGCCTGCCGACCACGCTGCTCTTCGATCGGTCGGGCAAGGAACGGGCCCGGCTGGTGGGCGGAGCCGACTGGTCGACCGGCCAGGCCGACAAGATCGTCGACCGTTTGCTGGCCGAAAAGAGCTAGCTGGGTTTGCTGTTGACCGGCCCGGCCTGCCCGGGCAATGAGGCTGGCGCAACTCGAGACTTCGACCCCAAGGGTCCGCGCGGCCGCGCGCCGCAAAGACGAACGAACGGTCCAGGAATTGAGGTGTACCGGGGGGTCTGCAACGACGGACGCCCTGCCTGGAGCGATCGTACAAGGAAGAGCCCAATTATGGCGAACGGCACGGTGAAGTGGTTCAACGCCACGAAAGGTTTTGGTTTCATCCAGCCCGAAGACGGCGGCAAGGATGTGTTCGTGCACATCTCGGCGGTCGAACGCGCTGGCCTGCGCGGCCTGAACGAAGGCCAACGCCTGAGCTATGAGCTGCAAAACGAGCGCGGCCGCACCGCCGCCGTCAATCTGAAGGCGCTCTAAGCGCACGGAGCGCGGGGCCGCAAGGCCCCCGCCCGCGCGTCCGACCGACGACCCCTCGCCCGCGCTTTATGGCGCGGAGAGCTTCGTTGACTTCGGAGCGCGCGCTCGTATAAGTCACCGCTCTCGCCCGCGGGCCCGCTCGCGGGCGTAAGCTTTTCTGGGCCGCACCGTTCGCTCGGCGGCGTCGGCGGCCAGTGGAATTTCTAAGGACGATGCCGATGTACGCGGTGATCAAGACCGGCGGAAAGCAATACCGGGTCCGCCCTGGCGACATGCTGGTGGTCGAGAAGCTGGCCGGCGAGCCGGGCGCGGAGGTCGCCTTCGACCAGGTGCTGATGGTCGGCGAAGGCGACGCGGTCACCGTGGGCGCGCCGCTGGTGGAAGGCGCCCTGGTCAAGGCCACCCTGGTGGAGACCCGCAAGGGCGAGAAGATCAAGATCTTCAAGAAGATCCGCCGCCAGGGCTATCGCCGCACCCGCGGCCATCGCCAGTTCGAGAGCGTGCTGCGCGTCACCTCGGTGGCCGGCGGCGGCGGCGCCGAGAGCTGGGACGGCCAGGTCGACCTGACCCCGCTGGCGGTGCTGAAGGCCCGCGCCCGCAACCTGAAGACCCTGGCGGAATCGCTGGTGGCCGGCTCGAGCCTGCTGCCGGTCGCCGAAGGGGGCCCCAAGCCGGCCCGCGCCAAGAAGGCCGCCGCTCCGGCCGTGGAGTCGCCGGCTCCGGCCGAGGAAGCGGCGGCTCCCGAGGCCAAGGCAGCGCCGACTCCCAAGAAGGCCCCCGCCAAGACCGCGGAAGCCGCTCCGGCCGCGAAGGCCGAGGCTGCCCCCGCCAAGAAGGCCGCCCCCAAGAAGGCGGCGGCCCAGACCGAAGATGCGGCGCCGGCCAAGAAGGCCCCCGCCAAGAAGAAGCCCGCCGCCGACGGTGGCAAGGCGTAAGAGCGTAGGAGAGCGTCATGGCTCACAAGAAGTCCGGCGGGTCGTCCCGCAACGGTCGCGACTCAGCCGGTCAGCGGCTGGGCGTGAAGGCGTTCGGCGGGGAAGTCCTCAACGCCGGCCAGATCATCGTCCGCCAGCGCGGCACCAAGTTCCATCCCGGGACCAATGTCGGCCTCGGCCGCGACCACACCCTGTTCGCCAAGGCCGGCGGCTCGGTGAAGTTCACCACCAAGCGCGACAACAAGACCTACGTCTCGATCGTCGAGGCCGAAGCCAAGGCCTGACTGACATCCGCTCATCCCCGCCAAGGCGGGGACCCTTGGGCGTGCGCGAGGCCGGGTTCAGCCGTGAGCCCGGCTTCTGCATTTTGGAGAACGGCGCTGGGAGCGACCCTGCGTGGTTCGAGACGCGCTCTTGCGAGCGCTCCTCACCATGACCGATTCAATGCAGTCGGCGCCGTCGTCATCCTTGAGGAGCCGGCGAAGACGGCGTCTCGAAGGACGCACGGCGGACTTGCGCCTACCCCGCCGCCGCTTCCACGGCGGTGGCGATGGCCTTGACCACCTCCTTGACCATCCGCTCGTCGTCGCCCTCGGCCATGATGCGGATCAAGGGTTCGGTGCCGGAGGCGCGCACCACGATGCGGCCGGTCCCGTTCAGCCGGGCCTCGGCCTCGGCGATGGCGGCCTTCACCTGCTTGGTGTCCAGCGGCTTGCCGCCGGCGAAGCGGACGTTCTTCAGAATCTGGGGCGCGGGCTCGAACTGGCGGGCCAGCGCGCTCATCGGCTTGTTGGACTGGGACAGCACCGCCAGCACCTGCAGGGCCGAGATCAGCCCGTCGCCGGTCGTGGAGACGTCCGACATGATGATGTGGCCCGACTGCTCGCCGCCCAGGTTGAAGCCGCCCTCGCGCATGCGCTCCATCACGTAGCGGTCGCCGACCTTGGTGCGCTCCAGGTGCATGCCGTTGGCCGTCAGGAAGCGCTCCAGCCCCAGGTTCGACATCACCGTGGCGACCACTCCGCCGCCCTTCAGCTTGCCGGCCTCGTTCCAGGACTTGGCGATCAGCGCCATGATCTGGTCGCCGTCGACCACCTCGCCCCGTTCGTCGGCGATCAGCAGCCGGTCGGCGTCGCCGTCGAGCGCGATGCCGATGTCGGCCCGGTAGTCGCGAACCGCCTTGGCCATGGCCTTGGGGTGGGTCGAGCCGCATTCCTCGTTGATGTTGAAGCCGTTGGGCGTGACGCCGATCTCGATCACCTCGGCGCCCAGCTCGTAGAGGGCCGTCGGGGCCACCTTGTAGGCGGCGCCGTTGGCGCAATCGATCACCACGCGCAGGCCGTTGAGGTTCAGCTGGCGCGGGAAGGTCGCCTTGACGATCTCGACGTAGCGGGCCTGGGCGTCGTCGATGCGCACCACCCGGCCGAGGTCGCGCGGTTCGGCCAGACCCTCCTGCAGGCCCTCCTCCATGAAGGCCTCGATCTCGGCCTCGCGCTGGTCCGACAGCTTGTAGCCGTCCGGCCCGAACAGCTTGATGCCGTTGTCGGAGAAGGAGTTGTGCGAGGCGGAGATCATCACCCCGAGGTCGGCCCGCATCGAGCGGGTCATCATCGCCACGGCCGGGGTCGGCAGCGGCCCGAACAGGCGCACGTCCATGCCCACCGAGGTGAATCCGGCCACCAGCGCCGGCTCGATCATGTAGCCCGACAGGCGCGTGTCCTTGCCGATCACCACGAGGTGGCGCCGGTCGCCGCCCGAGCGGAACAGCTTGCCGGCCGCCAGGCCCGCGCGCAGGGCGATCTCCGCCGTCATCGGGAAGCTGTTGGCCCGTCCGCGGATGCCGTCGGTGCCGAAGTAGTTGCGATGGCTCATGCTGGCTCGCGAAATGATCCGAAACCGGGATTGTGCCCCAAGGCCCCTTTGCGAATGCTGAAGGCCTAGCGCAAATCATCGCTGTTTCATAATGGCGGCCGGGACGACCGGCGATTCCGGCCCGGCCCCGAACGCGAGGCGTCAGACATGTGCGGCATCATCGGCATCGTCGGACGCACGGCGGTGGCGCCTCGGCTGGTGGAGAGCCTGAGGCGGCTGGAGTACCGTGGCTACGATTCCGCCGGCGTGGCGGCCATCGTCGACGGCAAGCTGGAGCGCCGCCGGGCGGTGGGCAAGCTCAGGGCCCTGGACGAGCACCTCGCCGCCGAGCCCCTGGGCGGCACGGTCGGCATCGGCCACGTGCGCTGGGCCACTCACGGGGCGCCCACCGAGGCCAACGCCCACCCCCACGCCTCCGGCCGGGTGATGGCGGTGCACAACGGCATCATCGAGAACTACGCCGAGCTGAAGGCCGAGCTGATCGCCAAGGGGCGGACCTTCGAAAGCCAGACCGACACCGAGGTCGCGGTCCAGCTGATCGACCAGTACCTGTCGGAGGGCCAGGCGCCGCTCGCCGCCTTCCAGAGCGCCCTGGCGCGCTTCCAGGGGGCCTACGCCCTGGCGGTGTTGATCGAAGGCGAGGACCGGCTGGTGCTGGGCGCCCGCCGGGGCAGCCCGCTCGTGGTCGGCTACGGCGACGGCGAGATGTTCATCGGCTCGGACGCCCTGGCCGTGGGGCCCTTCACCAATCGGGTGGCCTATCTGGACGAAGGCGACGTGGTCGCCATCGACGACACCTCGGCCCGCATCCTGGACGCCGCGGGCCATGACGCGATCCGCCCGGTGCGGGTGATCCCCGCCTCGGCCGCCCTGGTCGAGAAGGGCAACTACCGGCACTTCATGGAGAAGGAGATCCACGAACAGCCCGACAGCTGCCAGCACACCCTGGCCGCCTATGTCGATCCGGTGGCGCTCAAGGCCTCGCCGCCGGCGGACGTGGACTTCAAGGCGCTGAACCGCATCCAGATCGTCGCCTGCGGCACCGCCAGCTACGCCGGCCTGATCGGCAAGTACCTGATCGAGCGCATCGCCGGCCTGCCGGTGGACGTCGAGGTCTCCTCGGAGTTCCGCTACCGCGAGGCGGCGCTGTCGCCGGGGACCCTGGCCGTCGCCGTCTCCCAGTCGGGCGAGACCGCCGACACCCTGGCGGCCCTGAGGTTCTGCAAGGCGCAGGGCCTCGTCACCGCCGCCATCGTCAACGCCCACCAGTCGACCATGGCCCGGGAGGCGGACGTGCTCTGGCCCACCCACGCCGGGCCCGAGATCGGCGTGGCCTCGACCAAGGCCTTCACCGCCCAGGTCTCGGTGATGGCCGCCCTGGCCGTGGCCGCTGCCGCCCAGCGCGGCCGCATCGACGCCGCCCAGGAGGCGCACCTGGTCCATGTGCTGCTCGAGGCGCCCCGGCTTATCTCGGAATCGCTGCAGGTGGAGGATACCATCCGCGAGATCGCCCACGAGCTCGGCCGGGCCCGCGACGTGCTCTACCTCGGCCGCGGCGCCATGTACCCGCTGGCCCTGGAAGGGGCGCTGAAGCTGAAGGAGATCAGCTACATCCACGCCGAGGGCTATGCCGCCGGCGAGCTGAAGCACGGCCCCATCGCGCTGATCGAAGAGGACACGCCGGTGATCGTCATCGCGCCCTCCGACTCGCTGTTCGAGAAGACCGCCTCCAACATGGCCGAGGTGATCGCCCGGGGCGCCAGGGTGATCATGATCACCGACGCGGAGGGCCAGCGCCATGCGCCGCCCGGCGCCCGGGTGGTGACCGCGCCGGCGTGCGATCCCTTGATCGCCCCTTTGGTGTTCGCCGGCGCCATCCAGCTCCTGGCCTACTACACCGCCGTGCAGAAAGGTGCGGACGTCGACCAGCCGCGCAACCTCGCCAAGTCGGTCACCGTTGAGTGACCGGCCCTAGCCTGAGCCGTTCGGCTCCTCTAAGGGGGCCTGAAGCTTGAGCGAGGTCAGATGAAGCGGGTCCGTATCGCCGTCCTTCCGGTCGCGGGGTTGGGCACCCGGGTGCTGCCGGTGGGCAAGACCACGGCCAAGAACCTGCTCAACGTCGTGGATCGCCCGATCCTGTCCTACATCGTGGCCGAGGGGCGGGCGGCGGGCATCGAGCACTTCGTCTTCATCGTCGGCCGCGGCCAGTCGGCCATCGAGGACTATTTCGACTACCACCCCGAACTCGAGGCCCTGCTGCAGGCCAAGGGCAAGACCGAGATCCTGCAGGACCTGCAGAACGAGCTGGCCCGGCCGGGCGAGATGAGCTTCGTGCGCCAGATGCAGCCGCTGGGGCTCGGCCACGCGGTATGGTGCGCCCGCGAGGTGGTGGGCGACGAACCCTTCGCGGTGATGCTGCCGGACATGCTGATGGACGCCAAGGTCCCCGCGCTGGTCCAGGCGATGCAGGCCTACGACAAGGTGGGCGGCAATCTGGTCGTGGTCGAACCCTGCCCCCAGGGCCAGGCGCACAAATACGGCATCGTGGCGCTGGACGGCCACGAGGGCCGGCTGAACCGCATGACCGGCATGGTCGAGAAGCCCCCTCCGGGGACCGAGCCCTCGAACCTGTTCATCTCGGGCCGCTACATCCTGCAGCCGGAGATCTTCGAGGTGCTGGCCTCGCAGGATCGCGGCGCCGGCGGCGAGATCCAGCTCACCGACGCCATGGTGCGGCTGATGCAGACCCAGGCCTTCCACGCCTACGAGTACGACGGCGTCACCTACGATTGCGGGGACAAGATCGGCCTGCTGCGGGCCAACGTGGCCTTCGCCCTGCAGCGCCCCGACCTGGCCCCCGCCGCCCGCAACGCGATCACCGAGCTTCTGGGGTGAGGGCGCTGGTCGCCGCCTGCCTGGCGTTGCTGGCGGCCGGCGTCGCTTCGGCCGGCCCACGAACGGTCGTCTCGGGCGTCACCCATCGCCCCGAGCGCGTGGGCCAATGCTTCCTCAGCCGCGTGAAGCGCCTCGCCACGCGGCTGGAGGACAACGGCCGCCCCGTGCCGGACAGCGGCAGCGCCATGGAGCTGGCGGACGGCCACTACAACGTCAGCTACGACCAGCTTCGGGGGATCGACCGGTCGCGTCCGGGCGATCCGGTGCGCCTGTGCGTCACCGCCTTGCCCCGCCGCTGCCCGCCGGGCGACACGCGCGGCATCCTCTATCGGGGACGCAACCTGCGCACGGGGCTGGGCTGGACGGCCAGCGACGCCGAGCACATGTGCGGCGGGGCCTGACCTCAGCTTCCGAAGTGGCTGCGGTACCACTCGACGAACCGCGGCAGGCCTTCCTCGATCCTCACCTTGGGCTGGTAGCCCGTCAGGGCCTGGAGCCTGGAGATGTCGGCGTAGGTGGCGGTCACGTCGCCGGGCTGCATCGGGGCGTAGAGCTTGCGGGCCTCGCGGCCCAGGGCCCGCTCCAGCACGCCGATCATGTCCATCAGGCCGACGGGACGGCTGTCGCCGATGTTCAGGATGCGGTTTTCGCCGGCCGGGGGCGGACGGTCGAGGGCTCCGATCACTCCGTCGACGATGTCGTCGATATAGGTGAAGTCGCGCGCCATGCGGCCCTCGCCGAACACCTCGATCGGCTCGCCGGCCAGGATCTTCCGGGTAAAGATGAAATAGGCCATGTCCGGCCGGCCCCAGGGTCCGTAGACGGTGAAGAACCTGAGCCCCGTCTGCGGCAGGCCGAACAGCTTGCCATAGGCCCCGCTCATCAGCTCGCACGAGCGCTTGGTGGCGGCGTAGAGCGACTCCGGAATCTCGGCCGCCTGGTCCTCGCGGAAGGCGCCCACCGTTCCCCGCTCGCCATAGACCGAGCTCGAGGAGGCATAGACCAGGTGCTCGAAGCCGTCGGTGCGGCGGCAAGCCTCCAGCACCGCCAGGTGCCCCATCAGGTTGGCCCGCTCGTAGGCGAAGGGGTTCTCCAGCGAGTAGCGAACCCCCGCCTGGGCGGCCAGGTGGACCACCCGGCGGGCGCCGGTGGACCGCACCAGCGCCTCGAAGGCGTCCGCATCGGCCACGTCCATGCGCTCCAGCCGGAAGCCCGGACGCTCCAGCAGCGCCTGCACCCGCGCCTCCTTCAGGGCGGGGTCGTAATAGGGATTGAAGTCGTCGACGCCCACGACCTCTTCGCCGCGGTCGAGCAGCCTCATGCAGACAAAGCGGCCGATGAACCCCGCCGCGCCGGTGACGATGATCAAGGCCGCCTCATCTGAAGCCATCCTCCGCCCGGCCGCCTGTGTTTCCGGCCCGGGGGCGCAAGTCAAATCCCGCGGCGCCGCCGCGGCGCATTTCATTCATGGCGCGGCGGCGCCCCGTTCACTACAACCGTAGCCGCATGAAGCCGCTTGCCCGCGTCCTGGTGATCAAGCTTGGCCCGCTCAGCGAGTTCGTGCTGTCGCTGCCGGCCATGAAGCGGCTGCGCGAGGCGCACCCTAAGGCCCACATCACCCTCTTGACCATGCCGAGCTTCGCCGAGCTCGCGAAGTCCAGCCGCTTCTTCGACCACGTCGAGCCCTCCGGCGACCGGCAGGGCTTCGGCGCGGCCATGTCGCTGGCCGGCTGGATCCGCCGCTCGCGCTTCGACCGGGTCTACGACCTGGAGAACTCGTCCCTCACCCGGCGCGTGTTCAACGCCATGTGGCCGGGCCGGCCGGAGTGGTCTGGCGACGTCCGCGGCGCCTCGCACCGCTCCACCACCCGCCACCGCGCGCGGATGCACGTCCTCGAGCGGCAGGCCGACCAGCTGAAGACCGCCGGCGTCTGGCCCGACGCCCCGACCGTGGCCGGCGAAGCCCCGCCGCCGGATCTCAGCTGGATCCTCCGCCGCGCGCCCGAGCCCCGGCCGACCCCGGGGGCGGAAAAGCCCAAGCCCTACGCGCTGCTGTCGCCGGGCGGCGTCTCGCGCTCGCAGGAGCGCTGGCCGATCGAGAACTACGCCGAGCTGGCGCGGCGCCTCTACGAGCATGGGCTGGACGTGTTCGTCATCGGCTCGCCCGAGGAGAGCGCCATGGCCCGGGCCATCCAGCGCACCACCCCTCGGGCCCGCGACCTGACCGGCCGCACCGACTTCGCCCAGATCGCCGTCCTGGGCGCCAGGGCGGCCCTGGCGGTGGGCAACAGCTCCGGCGCCATGCACCTGATGGCGGCGGCCGGCGCGCCCACCCTCGCCCTGTTCGCGGGCGGCGCGGACCCCGAGCTTTCGGGCCCCAGGGGCTATGTGGCGATCCTCACCGCCAAGGACGCCAGGGACATCTCCGTGCAACAGGCGGCGGAAACCGCCCTGGTCCTCGCCCGCTCGGCTTGATCAGGGCCGGTCCGACGGCCATATTGAGCGGCTTGGGGCTGTGAGAGCGCGTTTGTCTCCGGTTCCGGTCCTGTCCACGGTCCAAGGAGAGCCTGCCTATTCGTCGCCCCATGCCCGCCCCGCCGTCCAAGGACGGCCCACGCATGAACGAGGACATCCGCGTCCCGCGCGTTCTGCTGATCGATCAGCACGGAGAGAAACAGGGCGTGATGCCCACCTCCGCCGCCCTGGAAGCCGCCGAGGAAGCCGGTCTGGACCTCGTCGAGGTCTCTCCGAACTCCGATCCGCCGGTCTGCAAGATCCTCGACTACGGCAAATACAGGTTCCAGGAGCAGAAGAAGAAGGCCGAGGCGCGCAAGCGGCAGAAGGTCGTCGAGGTCAAGGAGATCAAGCTCCGGCCGAACATCGACACCCACGACTACGAGGTGAAGGCCAAGGCCATGCACCGCTTCTTCGAGGAAGGCGACAAGGTCAAGGTGACCCTGCGCTTCCGCGGGCGCGAGCTGGCCCACCCGGAACTGGGCATGAAGCTGCTGCAGCAGGTGAAGACCGACTTCGAGCCGGTGGCCAAGGTCGAGTACGAGCCGCGCATGGAAGGCAAGCAGATGATCATGATCCTGGCCCCGCGCTAGGATCATGAGGGTTGTCGTCCCGGGCGGAGCCCCGCAGCGGCGCAGACCCGGGATCGCCGCAGGCTCGGCGCGCCTGACGATCGCGGATAAGCCGCCCGCGCGGCTTTCCGGGATGACAAACAGGGAGAGCGCCTTGCCTATCAGTCACTTTTCCCCTATCAGCGCCCCTCTTCCGGCCGCCTGGCCCATGGCATGCCATGGCGACCACTCATTGCGATCATAGGACGGGGCTCCGGCTCCGCAGCAAAATGCCGAAACTGAAGACGAAGTCCGGCGTCAAGAAGCGCTTCAAGCTGACGGCGACCGGAAAAGTGAAGATGGGCGTGGCCGGCAAGCGCCACCGCCTGATCAGCCACAACGCCAAGTACATCCGCCAGCAACGCGGGACCAAGGTCGCCGCGCCGGGGGACGCCCGTCACGTCAAGGGCTGGGCGCCCTATGGGCTGGATTGAGAGCGGGGTGAACTGAGATGGCACGCGTCAAACGGGGCGTCACGTCCCACGCCAAGCACAAGAAGGTTCTGGAGCAGGCCAAGGGTTTCTATGGCCGGCGCAAGAACACAATCCGGACCGCCAAGGCCGCCGTCGACAAGGCCGGGCAATACGCCTACCGCGACCGCAAGGTCCGCAAGCGCTCGTTCCGGGCCCTGTGGATCCAGCGGATCAATGCGGCCGCCCGGCTGGAAGGCCTGACCTACTCCCGATTTATTCACGGCCTTGAAGCGGCCGGGATCGATATCGACCGCAAGGTGCTGGCCGATATCGCGGGACAGGATCCGGCGGCGTTCAAGGCCATCGCCGAGAAGGTCCACGCCGCGCTGGCTTGATGCCGGTGCATGCGTGGTTCGAGACGCGGCGCCCGCGGGCGCCGCTCCTCACCATGACGAAGGCCGCTGCAGTTCCCAATCTTTCGTCATCCTGAGGAGCGCCCTGCAAGGGCGCATCTCGAAGGACGCATCGCGCCTTTGCAGGATGAGGGAATGACAGAGCTGACCGAACTCCATGCCGAACTGACCGCCCGGATCGCCGCCGCCGCCGACGTGGCGGCGCTGGAGGCCGTGCGCGTCGCGGCGCTGGGCAAGTCGGGCTCCGTCTCGGCCCTGCTGAAGACCCTGGGCGCCATGAGCCCGGAGGAGCGCAAGACGCGCGGCCCCGAGATCAACGGCCTGAAGGATCGGGTGGGCGCGGCCATCGCCGCCCGCAGGGCCGAGCTGGAAGCCGCCGGGCTGGACGCCCAGCTGGCCGCCGAAACCCTCGACCTCAGCCTGCCGCCCGCGCCCCGCCGCAAGGGCGCGGTGCACCCCACCTTGCAGGTGATGGACGAGATGATCGCCGTCTTCGCCGAAATGGGCTTCGGGGTAGCGGAAGGCCCAGACATCGAGGACGACTTCCACAACTTCACCGCCCTGAACTTCCCGCCCAAGCACCCGGCGCGGGAGGTTCACGACACCTTCTTCTTCAAGACCCGGCCCGATGGCGAACGCAGGCTTCTGCGCACCCACACCTCGCCGGTGCAGATCCGCACCATGCAGCGGACCAACACCCCGCCGCCGGCGCCCTGGATCTCGCACGGCCAGGCGCCGCCGATCCGGGTGGTGATCCCGGGCCGCACCTATCGCAAGGACTCCGACCAGACCCACACGCCGATGTTCCATCAGATGGAAGGGCTGGTGATCGACCGCGGCATCCACATGGGCCACCTGAAGTGGACGCTGGAAACCTTCGTGAAGCGTTTCTTCGAGATCGACAGCGTCGTCTCGCGCTTCCGCCCGCACTACTTCCCCTTCACCGAGCCCTCGGCGGAGATGGACATCCAGTGCGACCGCTCCGGCGGCGAGGTGAAGATCGGCCAGGGAAGCCAGTGGCTGGAGATCCTGGGCTGCGGGATGGTGCATCCCAATGTAATGAGGAACTGCGGCCTCGACCCCGAGCAATGGCAGGGCTTCGCCTTCGGCATGGGCATCGATCGGCTGGCCATGCTGAAGTACGGCATCCCGGACCTGCGCGACATGTTCGCCGCCGACGTGCGCTGGCTGGACCACTACGGCTTCTCGGCCTTCCAGGCTCCCTCGCCCGTCACCGGCCTGAGCTGAGGAGGGCGGCATGAAGTTCACCCTCTCCTGGCTGAAGGACCACCTCGACACCGACGCCACGGTGCAGCAGGTCGCGGACGCCATGACCATGGCGGGCCTGGAGGTCGAGCACGTCGAGGATCCGGGCGCCAAGCTCGGCGCCTTCTCGGTCGCCCGGATCGTGGAGGCGGTCCAGCATCCCAACGCCGACCGCCTCAGGGTCTGCCAGGTCGACACCAGGGACGGACGCAAGGAGATCGTCTGCGGCGCGCCCAACGCCCGCGCGGGACTGGTCACCATCTATGCCCCGATCGGGACCTACATCCCCGGCACCGGCATCACGCTGGAGCCCCGGCCCGTGCGCGGGGTGGTCTCCAACGGCATGCTCTGCTCGGCCGCGGAGCTGGAAACCGCCGAGGAATCCCACGGCATCCTCGAGCTGCCGGACAGCCTGCAAGTGGGCGCGCCCGCCGCCGAGGCCCTGGGCCTGGAAGCGGTGATCGACTTCGAGGTGACGCCCAACCGGCCCGACTGGCTGGGGGTGGCCGGCATCGCCCGCGACCTCGCCGCCGCCGGCGTCGGACGGCTGGAGAACCTGTCGGTCCAGCCGGTCCCGGGCCATTTCTCCTGCCCGGTCGAGATCCGCATCAGCGCCCGGGACGCCTGCCCGACCTTCGCGGGCCGGGTGGTCCGCGGCGTCAGGAACGGCCCCTCGCCCGAGTGGCTGCAGCGCAAGCTGGTCTCGGTGGGCCTCAGGCCCATCAACGCCCTCGTCGATGTCACCAACCTCCTGACCTACGACCGCGACCGCCCGCTGCACGTCTATGACGCGGCCAAGATCCAGGGCGGCTTCCTGGACGCGCGCCTGGCCCGGGACGGCGAGAGCCTGCTGGCCCTGGACGGGCGCACCTATGCGCTGGACCCGGAGATCTGCGTCATCGCCGACGCCTCGGGCGTGGTCGACCTCGGCGGCGTCATGGGCGGGGAGTCCACCGGCTGTTCGGACCAGACCACCGAGGTGTTCATCGAGGCGGCCTATTTCGATCCGATCCGCACGGCCGAGACCGGCCGCCGGCTGGGTTTGATCTCGGACGCCCAGTACCGCTTCGCCCGCGGCGTGGACCCCGGCTTCATCGTGCCCGGCCTGGAGCTGGCCACGCGGCTGATCCTAGATCTGTGCGGCGGCGAGGCGTCCGACGTGCTGGTGGCCGGCGAGCCCCTGGCCCCGGTCCCGGCCGTCGACTTCGATCCGGCCTATGTGCACCGCCTGGCCGGCCTGTCGGTGGGCCGCGACGGCGTCGCCGAGATCCTGACCAAGCTGGGCTTCCAGGTGACCCCGCATGGCGCGCACCTGATGGTGCAGCCGCCCAGCTGGCGGCGCGACGTCGAGGGCCCGGCCGACCTGGTGGAAGAGGTCGCGCGCATCGCCAGCTACGACGCCCTGCCCTCCACGCCCCTGCCGGCGATGGAGCCGCCGCCGGGCGGGGTGCTGACCCCGCGCCAGACCCGCATCCAGCGCGGCCGGCGGGTGCTGGCGTCGCTGGGCTACGAGGAGGCGGCGACCTGGTCGTTCACCTCCCGGGCGGCGGCCGAACAGTTCGGCGGCGGCCAGGAGACCCTGGTGCTGGCCAATCCGATCGCCGCGGACCTGGACTGCATGCGCCCCTCGATCCTGCCCAACCTGATCCTGGCGGCCGGCCGCAACGCCGCGCGCGGCTGGGGCGATGTGGCCCTGTTCGAAATCGGTCCGGTGTTCGCGGGCGACGAGCCGGGCGACCAGCGCACCGCCATGGGCGTGGTGC
Organism: Caulobacteraceae bacterium; assembly: GCA_025450315.1. GTDB lineage: Bacteria > Pseudomonadota > Alphaproteobacteria > Caulobacterales > Caulobacteraceae > JANWHQ01. Next base: position 9,996 of record JANWHQ010000157.1, on the reverse strand, counting down.
TGGCCTCCCACCCGCCCCGGCACTGGGAGCGCGGGGACTCAGACGAGCTGTTCCGGCTCAAGGGCGATCTCTTCAGCCTGCTCGAGGAACTGGGCGCGCCGGCCGGATCGCTGCAAATCGCCCAGGGCCAGGCCGCGCCCTGGTGGCATCCCGGCCGATCGGCCCGTCTGCAGCTCGGCCCCAAGACGGTGATCGCCGAGTTCGGCCAGCTGCATCCGCGCGTGCTGGCGGCGCTGGACGTCAAGGGCCCGATCTACGCCTTCGAGCTCTGGGTCGAGGCCACTCCCGAGCCCAAGCGCAAGGGCGGCAAGACCCGGCCGCGCTTCGAGGTCTCGAGCCTGATGCCGCTCAGCCGCGACTTCGCCTTCGTGGTCGACGACGCCCGGCCGGCGGGGGATCTGGTGCGTGCGGCCCTGGGCGCGGACAAGGCGCTGATCTCGGGCGCGCGGGTGTTCGACGTCTACCGCGGCCCCGGCGTGCCGGACGGCTGCAAGTCGGTGGCCATCGAGGTGCAGGTCCAGCCCCGCGACAAGACCCTGACCGACACCGACATCGAGCAGCTGTCGGGCAAGATCGTCGCGGCGGTGGAGAAGCTGGGCGGGAAGCTGCGGAGCTAGGTGCGTGGTTCGAGACGCGTCGCTGGCGCGCCCCTCCTCACCATGACGATCTCTCCGCCAGCCCTGACTTCGTCATCCTTGAGGAGCCCGCGCAGCGGGCGTCTCGAAGGACGCAGGGAGCCTATGCGGCCCCCACTGCCTCGGCCACGCCGCTGAACCCGTCCGCCTTCAGCCGCGCCGCCAGGCCCAGCTTGATCTGCGAGACCAGGCCCGGCCCCGACAGGGCCAGCAGGCTGTAGAGCTGCACCGCCGAGGCGCCGGCCCGGATCTTGGCGTAGGCGTCCGCGCCCGAGCCGATGCCGCCCGCGCCGATCAGCCGGACCCTGCCGCCCCGGATGCGCTGGAAGAAGCGCCCCAGCACGTCGGTCGACAGCCCCATGAGCGGCGCGCCCGAGAGGCCGCCGGCCTCGGTCTTCAGCGGCGAGCGCAGGCCGTCCGGCCGGGTCAGGGTGGTGTTGCCGACGATGACCGCCTCGATCGCGTGGGCCTCCACGGACGCGCAGATGTCGTCGATCTCGGCGTCGGCCAGATCGGGCGCGACCTTCAGGAAGATCGGCTTGGCGGCTCCGCCGGCGGCCAGCTCGCGCCGCGTCTCGGCCAGCCGGCCCAGGAGCTCGTCCAGCGCCGCCCGCGCCTGCAGGTTCCGCAGCCCCGGCGTATTGGGCGAGGAAACGTTGACGGTGAAGTAGTCGGCCAGGGGCCAGAGCCGCCTCAGCCCCGTGACATAGTCGCCGATGCGGTCGGCGGCCTCCTTGTTGGCCCCGATGTTGGCCCCCACCACGCCTGTCCTCGGCCGCCGCGCCAGGTTGGCGGCGAAGGCCTCCAGCCCCACGCTGTTGAAGCCGTAGCGGTTGATCACCGCCCGGTCGGGCGTCAGCCGGAAGAGGCGCGGCCGGGGGTTGCCGGCCTGGGGCAGGGGCGTGACGGTGCCGCACTCCACGAAGCCGAACCCCGCCGCCAGCAGCGCCCCAGGCGCCTGGGCGTGCTTGTCGAAGCCGGCGGCCAGGCCCACGCAGTTGGGCAGCTTCAGGCCCGCCAACTCGGTCGCCAGCACCGGATCGTCGGGCCCTCGCGGATGCGGCCCCAGCCCCGCCGCCAGGGCCTTGATCGCGAGATCGTGGGCGGTCTCGGCGTCCAGCCGCCTCAGGACGGCGAGGCCGAGGCCCTGGGCCAGGCTCACCGCGCGGCCGCCGCGGGCGCTTCGACCGGCTGGACGGCATGCGCCAGCGCTGTCGGCATCGGGCCATAAAGGTGGGGGAACAGCGCCCCGCCGCGCGAGACCTCCCACTTCAGCGCGGGCCCCAGGGCCGCGGCCTCCACCGCCACCAGCACGAGGTCGCCCTGGCCGGCGAAGTGCTTCCCCAGCGTCTGCAGCCACTGGTCTTCGGCCGAGAAATGGATGAAGCCGTCCTTCAGGTCGATCGCCGAGCCCGAGAAGACGCCGGCCGCCACGGCCGCCGCCCACTCGGCGCGGGGCAGGATCTTGTAGATCAGGCTCACCGGAGGTCCCTGGCCATCAGGGTCTTCTCCAGGCGCGGCCGGCCCTCCTCGTCGACGGCGAACACCGCCGCCGAGCCGGTGGAGAAGCGGTCCAGCACCGGCGCGCCGGCCTGCTGGGCCAGGTGGGCGGCGTACTGGTGGATGCCGGGATTGTGGCCGACGATCATGACCGTCTGCGCCCGCCCGCCGGCCTCGGCGGCCGAGGCCGACAAGGTCACGGCCGAGGCGGCATAGAGCCCGCGCCGCTGCTCCACCGCGATGTCGCCGGTGAAGGCCGCCGCCGTCCCGGCCCAGGTCTCCAGCGTCCGGCGCGAGGCCGACACCAGCGCCAGGTCGGGGGTGAAGCCGGCCTTGGCCAGGGCCTGGCCCATGCGCCGCGACTCGGCCCGTCCCTCCTCGTCCAGCGCCCGGTCGAAGTCCTCCAGGCCGGGCCGCGGCCGCTCGGCCTCGCCATGACGCATGAGGATCAGCCGCCGCATGTGTTCGTCTCCGCCCATCGGAGGGGTCCTTAGCGCGGTTCGGCGCCGGAAAAAACGCGCCGTTGACAGTCACCCGGCTTGGCTGTCTCAAGACCGGCATGGCCGAGGATGCGTCCGGGAGCATCGTTGCGGAGGAAGGCGTCGTCCGCCTGAAGAAGGCTTTACGCCTGGATTCCGGGGGCGCGCTGGACGGTCTGGAGATCGCCTACCGCACCTACGGGCGGCTGAACGCGGCCAAGTCCAACGCCATCCTGATCTGCCACGCCCTGACGCTGGACCAGCATGTCGCCTCGGTCCATCCGCTGACCGGCAAGCCCGGCTGGTGGACCACGACCGTCGGACCGGGCCTGCCGATCGACCCCGACCGGCACTTCATCATCTGCTCCAACGTGGTGGGCGGCTGCATGGGCACCACCGGACCCTGCTCGCTGAACCCCAAGAGCGGCGAGCCCTACGGCCTCAGCTTCCCGATGATCACCATCGCCGACATGGTGCGCGCCCAGGCGGCGCTGCTCGACCAGCTTGGCGTGGAGACGCTGCTGGCGGTGGTCGGCGGCTCGATGGGCGGCATGCAGGTGCTGCAGTGGGCGTCCGACTATCCCGAGCGGCTCCATTCGGCGGTCTGCATCGCCGCGGCGCCGCGCCACTCGGCCCAGAACATCGCCTTCCACGAGGTGGGCCGCCAGGCGATCATGGCCGATCCCGACTGGCGGGGCGGCGACTACGCCCGCCAGGGCGTGCGGCCGGAGAAGGGCCTGTCGGTGGCGCGCATGGCCGCGCACATCACCTATCTCTCCGAAGCCGCCCTGCAGCGGAAGTTCGGCCGCGAGCTGCAGCGCGACGGCCTCAGCTGGGGATTCGACGCCGACTTCCAGGTGGAGAGCTACCTGCGCCACCAGGGGGCCCGGTTCGTCGAGCGGTTCGACGCCAACTCCTACCTCTACATCACCCGCGCCATGGACTACTTCGACCTGGCCGCCGCCAAGGGCGGATCGCTGGCCGAGGCGTTCCGGCCGGCGCGCGAGGTGCGCTTCTGCGTGCTCTCCTTCACCTCGGACTGGCTCTATCCGACCACCGAAAGCCGCTCGATCGTGGGCGCCCTGAACGCCGCCGGCGCCCGGGTCAGCTTCGTGGAGATCGAGAGCGACAAGGGCCACGACGCCTTCCTGCTCGACGAGCCGGTGATGCGCGCGGCGCTGTCGGGCTTCCTGGATTCCGCCGGCAAGGCGCGGGGGCTGGCATGAGCCTGGCGGTCCCGGGCGGCGACGCGCTGGCGGCGCCGGGCGCGCGCCTGCGGCCCACGCGCGACCTCGGCCGGCCGGGCGAGATGCGGCCCGACTTCGCCGAGATCCTGCGCCTAGTGCGCCCGGGCTCGCGGGTGCTCGACGTCGGCTGCGGCGAGGGCGCGCTGCTGGAGCTCCTGGTCGGCGAGAAGAACTGCGACGGGCGCGGGCTGGAGATCAGCGCCCAGGGCGTGGCCGCCTGCCTGGCGCGGGGCCTGGCGGTGGTGCAGGGCGACGCCGACCGCGACCTCAAGGGCTATCCCAGCCACGCCTTCGACTACGCCATCCTCTCCCAGACCCTGCAGGCGACGGTGGCGCCGCGGGAGGTGCTGATCGAGCTGCTCCGCATCGCCGACCGGGCGATCGTGTCGTTCCCCAATTTCGGGCACTGGCGCATGCGCCTGTCGCTGCTGACCCGCGGACGCATGCCCGAGACCCCGGCCCTGCCCCACCAGTGGTGGTCGACGCCCAACATCCACATGTGCACGCTCCGGGACTTCACCATCCTCTGCCACGAGCTGGACCTGCGCATCGAAAGCTGCGCGGCCCTGTCCACCGGCAAGCCCCCCCGGGTGATCGACCCCGAACGCGCCATCGAGAACTGGCGCGCGGAGTCGGCCCTGTTCCTGCTGAGCCGCAAGAACGGCCACAAGCGCGTGGCGGAAGCTGCCGCCGACGCGGAGCCCAAGACAGGCGACCTGTTCTCCTAGTCTTCCACCCCCGCTCATCCCGGCGAAGGCCGGGATCCAGGACAGGTCGGCGCGACGCCTCGAGATAATGGGCCGCGGCCGAATCCGGCTCAGCTTTTCGACACCAAGATCATCAAGACGCCGAGCTGGGAGCGCCTCTTGCGGTGAAGGCGCCGAAATCCTCCGCGCGCTCGCGCTCAAGTCCCTTCTTGGTGTGCTTGGTGTTTGAAAAGGAGGCCGATGGCGAGCACAGACGCTCCGCGACCCGCGCGGCGCTGACCGCCCCTGGATCCCGGCCTTCGCCCGGATGAGCGGGGGCCTAGCCGGCGATGGCTTGGGCGTCGCGCTCGCCGGTGCGGATCCTCAGGGCGGCTTCCAGGTCGGTGACGAAGACCTTGCCGTCGCCGATCTTGCCGGTGTTGGCGGCCTGGGCCACGGCCTCGACCACCTTGTCGACGATGTCGGCAGAGACGGCGATCTCCAGCTTCACCTTGGGCAGCAGCTTCACCTCGTACTCGGCGCCGCGGTAGACCTCGGTCTTGCCCTTCTGGCGTCCGTAGCCGCGCACCTCGGTGACCGTCAGGCCCGAAGCGCCCGCCTGGGTCACGGCGTCGAGGGCGGCGTCGAGCCGGCTCGGCTTGATGATGGCGGTGATCATCTTCATGGGTCAGCTCTCCAGGGCGGCTGAGCCATACCTAGGCGCAACGCCGTCTTTGTCAAAGCGGGCGGCCGGCTCCAGGATCGGACCGGCCGGAACGGGCCTCAGGGCGCCGGCCATCGCCTTGGCCCTGAGCGGCGGCGCCTTCGGTTTGACCGCGAAGGTCTGCTTCACCGCCTCCAGCAGGATCAGGCCCGAGAACTGGGGCCACAGCCGCGAGCCGATCTGCTCGAAGGCCTCGGCCCAGCCCACCGTCCACTCCAGCGGGGGGGCATAGAGGGCGCGCGACCAGGCGGCCGGCTCGAGCTCGGCCTGGCGGACCAGCTCCTCCAGCTGGCCGCGGGTGTAGGGCCGGCCATGGCCGAATGGGGTCTTCTCGGCGTCGGACCAGAGCCCAAGCCGCGAGGCCGCGACGATGATCACCCGGCCCGACGGCGCCAGCACCCGCCAGACCTCGCGCAGGAACTGGGTGGGATCGTCGCTCTCCTCCAGGCCGTGGACCACCAGGATCCGGTCGAACAGGGCGTTGGCGAAGGGCAGGGCCGCCTCGTCGGCCAGGCAGGCGCGGTTCCGGCCGTCGTGCGGCCAGGCCTCCACCCCCTGGGCCCCGGGCATGGCGGCGACCACCCGGCGGGCCGAGCCCAGGCCTTCCAGGAAAGGGGTGGCGTAGCCCAGGCCCAGGAAGTCGAGGCCCTTGGGATTGTCCCAGGCCTCGGCCAGCTTGCGGCCCACCATCTCCCGCACGGCCTGGCCGAGCGGGGTGGCGTAGAACCGGCGAAGCTCCAGAACGTCGCGGCGCATGGACCCGGGTCACCTCAGGCGTTCATATAGGGTGATTTTCGCCGCGAGTGACGCCCATGCCGCTGCAAGTCCACCAGTTCGCCTGCCTGAACGACAACTACGGATTCCTCGTCCGCGACGAGGCGACCGGCAAGACCGGCTGTGTCGACACCCCCGACGCCGAGGCGATCCTGGCCGAGCTGAGGTCGCTGGGCTGGGGGCTCGACCTGATCCTGAACACCCACTGGCATCCCGACCACGCCGGCGGCAACGCCCGGATCAAGGCGGCCACCGGCTGCGAGATCGTGGGTCCCCAGGAGGTGACGCGCATCGCCCCGCTGGACCGGCCCCTGCACGAGGGCGACGAGGTGCGGCTGGGCGAGACGGCCTTCCGGGTGCTGGAGACCGGCGGCCATACCCTGGGCCACATCTCCTATCATGACGCGGCCGACGCCGTCGTCTTCGTCGGCGACACCCTGTTCGCCCTGGGCTGCGGGCGGCTGTTCGAGGGCACCGCCGAGCAGATGTGGGCCAGCCTGCAGAGCCTGGCCGCCCTGCCCGACGACACGCTGGTCTACTGCGCCCACGAATACACCGCCGCCAACGCGCGCTTCGCGCTGAGCGTGGATTCCAGCGCCGTGCTGAAGGCCCGCGCCGACCAGGTGTTCGCCGCTCGCGAACGGGGCGAGCCGACGGTGCCGACCCGCATCGGCCTGGAGAAGGCGGCCAATCCCTTCCTGCGCGCGCCGCTGCTGCGGGTCGGCCTGCCGCCCGCCCAGGCCTTCGCCGAGGTCCGCAAGGCCAAGGACGCCTTCGCCGGATGAGCCCCGAGGCGCCGGCGGCCCGGGTGATCGAGGCCCTGGGCCTGCAACCGCATCCCGAGGGCGGCTGGTTCCGAGAGACCTTCCGCGACGCGGCCGCTGGCGGCGGCCGGGCGGCGTCGACGGCGATCTTCTATCTGCTGGAGGCCGGCCCGGTGTCGGCCTGGCACCGGGTCACCGACGCGGTCGAGGTCTGGCACCACTACGCCGGAGGGCCGCTGCAGCTCGGCCTCGCCGCCCCGGACGGCCCGCCGCACCGGGCGGTGCTGGGGCCGGACATCTTCGCGGGCCAGACGCCGCAGGTGATCGTGCCGATGGGCTGGTGGCAGAGCGCCAAGCCGCTCGGGGCCTGGACCCTGGTCGGCTGCACCGTGGCCCCGGGCTTCGAGTTCGCGGCCTTCGAGATGGCGCCCGAGGGATGGGAGCCGGGCTAGGCGTCCTGGGCCGCCTCGGCCAGCTTGCGGCGCAGCCAGGTCAGGGCCGGGTGGCTCATCTGGTCGGTGCGCCAGACGGCGTCGATCACCGCGCCGGGGCCCAGGCCCGTGGCCTCCACCAGCCGCAGGCCCAGAGGTTCGCAGCGCGATTGCGCCAGCCGCCTGGGGGCCACCGCGACCAGGTCGCTGGCGCCGACGATCGCCAGCACGGCATGGGCGTTGTCGACCACCACCCGCACCCGCGCGCGGGCGTCACGGCCGAGCGGGGTCTGATCGCTGGCCAACTCCTCCCACAGCACCCGGCGCTCGATCAGGCGGTTGCCGCGTTCGCCGTCCGCGCCCTCGTCGGCCGGGGTCAGCACCGCCAGGGGCAGCTTCTGCAGCGCCTTCTGGCTCACCTCCGCGCCCTGTACGGCCGGATGGTCGGCCCGGACCACCCAGACCAGGCCCTCTTGGAACAGCGGCTCGCGGGTGAACATCTCCGCCACGCGGCCGAAGACGCCGACGGCCAGGTCGAGCCGGCCGGCTTCCAACGCCTCGGGCACGCCCGGCTCGAGGTTGCGCACGTGGATCTGGACGTGGGGGGCCTCGGCCCGCACCCGGGCGATCAGGTGGGGCAGGAGCACCTCGCCGGTGTAGGTCGAGGCGGCGATGGAGAACACCCGCTCGGCGCTCGCCGCGTCGAACTCGCTGGGGGCCACGGCGTGCTGGAGCAACAGGAGCCCCCGGCGCAGCTCGGGTCCGATCTCGGTCGCCCGCGGGGTCGGCTTCATGCCGTCGGGCCCGCGCAGGAACAATTCGTCCTCCAGCGCGTACCTCAGTCGGTTCAGGGCATGGCTGACGGCGGACTGGGTGAGGCCCAGCCGCTCTCCGGCGCGCGTGACGCTGCGCTCCTCGGCCAGGGCGTCGAACACCCGCAGCAGGTTGAGGTCGAGGGACTGGAAATGAACTTCCCGCATTTCAGCCGTGACAACTTCTCATTTGAATCATACAACAGCAACTTCTAAATGAGCCCGCAAGCCCCGGCGCTCCCGTCGTTTCCAACGGCGGTCCTCCCCCCAAACATGAGCGCCGGGGCTGCATCCATTTCCGGACACCGCCCTTGAAAGAGCCATCCGCCAACGAGTTCGCTGCGGGCGCCCAGGCGACGGGGGCTCCCCCACCGGCGGCGGCGCCGACGCGCAGCGAGCGGCTGGCGACCCTGCGCCTGCCGCTGATGATCGGCGGGGTGGCCCTGGTCGTGGCCGCGGCCGGCTTCGTCTACCTGACCGGCGGCCGCTACGAATCCACCGACGACGCCTACGTCCACGCCGCCGGCGTCGACGTCAGCGCCAACATCGCCGGCCGTGTGGTCGAGGTCGACGTCAAGGAAGGCCAGAGGGTCAAGGCCGGCCAGGTGCTGTTCCGGCTGGATCCGGTCCCCTACGACATCGCCATCTCCTCGGCGGAGGCCCAGGTAGCCGACGCGCGCCAGCAGCTGGAGTCCCAGCTCGCCACCTACAAGCAGCGCCAGGTCGACCTGCAGAACGCCCAGAACCTGGCCGCCTACGCCCAGCGCGAGCAGGCGCGCAACAAGGGCCTGCTGGCCGCCGGCGCCGTCTCCCAGGCCGAGTACGACCAGGCCGCCCGCCAGGCCGACGCCGCCCGGCTGGGGGTCGGCACCTCCCAGGCCGCCCTGGCCGCCGCCCTGGCCGCCCTGGGCGGCAGGGCCGACGAATCGGTCGACGCCCACGCCACGGTCCGCCAGGCCAACGCCAACCTCGCGCGGGCCGACCTGAACAAGACCTGGACCTTTATCCGCGCGCCGCAGGACGGCCGGGTGACCAAGGTCGAGCAGCTGCAGGTCGGCGACTACATCAACGCCGCCGCGCCCACCTTCCACCTGGTCACCGGCCAGCCCTGGATCGAGGCGGCGTTCAAGGAGAACCAGCTCAAGCACATGCGGCTGGGCCAGCCGGTCGCGGTCAAGATCGACGCCTATCCCGGACACAAGTGCCAGGGGCGCGTCGCCTCCATCGCCCCGGCCACCGACCAGACCTTCTCGCTGCTGCCCTCCGAGAACGCCTCGGGCAACTGGGTGAAGGTGGTCCAACGCCTGCCCGTGCGCATCTCCTTCACCTGCAATCCGGCGCTCGAGCCGGCTGCCGGTCTGAGCTCGGTGGTCAAGGTCGATACGGGCTACAAGCGCCGGCTGTTCGGACCGAACGGATGACCGCGGCCTCCGCCGGGGGGAAGTTTCCGAACGCGGGTTTCATCACGGTCTCGATCATGGCTGCGGCCCTGATGCAGACCCTGGACACCACCATCGCCAACGTCGCCCTGCCGCACATCCAGGGCAGCGTGTCGGCCTCGCAGGACCAGATCGTCTGGGTCCTGACCTTCTATATCGTCGCCGCCGCGATCATGACGCCCCTGACGGGCTGGCTGTCGGACCGGCTGGGCCGCAAGACCGTCTTCCTGTTCTCGGTCGGGGGCTTCACCCTCGCCTCGGCTCTCGTCGGCGCGTCCCAGAGCCTGACCCAGATCGTCGCCTTCCGCTTCATCCAGGGCATCGCCGGCGCGGCCCTGATCCCGCTGGCCCAGTCGACCCTGCTCGATATCAATCCGCCCGAACGCTACGGCCAGGCCATGGCCACCTTCGCCAGCGCCGTGGTGCTGGGACCGATCCTGGGGCCGACCCTGGGCGGCTGGCTGACCGAGAACTACAGCTGGCGCTGGTGCTTCTTCATCAATGT
>JANWHQ010000156.1 GCA_025450315.1 Caulobacteraceae bacterium | reverse complement strand
TCTTCTGCAAACTCAAGGAGTTCAAGCGCATCGCCATGCGCAGCGACAAAACCGATCAGAGCTTCTCAGCCATGATCTACGTCGCCGCCGCCCTAATCCACTCGCGGTGAATCTCAACAGGCCCTAGTCCAGCGGCTCGTCGTTGGCGGCCAGGGCCGTGGCCGAGGGCTTGCCGGGCAGCTCGGCATAGGAGGTCTTCTGGGCGGCGTGGGCGCTCAGATAGGCCTTGCGGGTCCTGACATAGCCGTCGTGGCCGGGCTCGACCGGCGGCAGGGTCTTCGCGCGGCTCAGCGCGCTGTTCGCCAGCTTGGCGTAGCCGGCGCCGCGGAGGGCCAGGTCGACCCCCGCCGCCAGGTGCAGCCAGTTGGGCGGATAGAAGTAGCTCTGGGCCAGCGCGCCCACCGCCGCCCGCAGCGTCGTCGGCCCGGCGATCGGCAGGTAGAGATAGGGCCCGGCCGGCGCGCCATAGCTGGCCAGGGTGCGGTCGAGCGTGTTGGGCCGCCGCTTCAGCCCCATCCGCGACGCCACGTCCCTGATCCCTGCCAGCCCGACGGTGGAGTTGATCACGCAGCGCACCGCCGACTTCAGCGCGCGGCCGAACTTGCGCTGCAGCAGGTCGTTGGCCGCGGTCGTGGGCTCGTCGAGATTGTTCAGCAGGTTGCGCGCCGCCTCGAGCGCCGCGTGGCTGTGGGGCGGCGCGGCGTCCAGGATCCGGACGCGTCGGATGATGGCCTGGCCGACCGTCCGGTCCACCACGTAGAAGCGCCGGTTCATCGGCTCCAGGGGGTCGTCGGGACGCGCCTCGGCCGGACCGCCGGCCAGGGGCGGGGCGGGGCCGTCCGGGCTCCGGCCGGGGACAGCCGTGGCGTCCGCCGTCGGGGCGGGGCCCCCGTCCGGCGCCGGTGTGGGCGGGATCGGGGCGTCGGGCTCGGCCGAGGATGCGGCCGGGGTCGCGTCGCTGGCGGGTGGTCCGCCGGCCAGCTCCACCGGGGGCGCGGCGGCCTCGGCGATGGCAGGGGCCTCGGCCTCGGAATCGGGCGCAGGGGACGGCAGCCGGCGGCTGCACGCGGCCAGCGCCAGCAGCAGGGCGCAGCCCAGGATGGCCCCTTTGCGTAAGGACATGCTCCCCCCGAAGCGCCGGCGGATGGCCGCCGGTCGCAAATCGTTACGGCCAAGCTTCAGCCCGTTCAACCGGTCTATCCCACGGGTTGTGCGGGCCGGACCTGGCGCCCGCGTTGCAGCGGACGGGGCCCTCCCCCCGAGGTGTCCCGTCATGTCCCATATCGAGCCGTCCCTTCCCCAGCCCGCGCCGCGCCGCGTCGACGTCGACCAGCTGGTGTCCGCCCCCGACGTCCAGGACCTGCTGTTCAGCTATCTCAGGATCGCCTCGCCCAGCCTGCGTCGCGCCGCGGTCAGCTCGATCCGCGCCCTGGCCGAAGCCTCTCGCGCCGAGCCGGTGGGCGGCTAGCCGCGCGCCGTCCCGGCCGCGCGCGCGGAGCCCAATTCCAAGGTACAAAGGCGACCGGGTTTGCGCTAGGCAGGTCCGCTTGCCCTTGGCGTTCGTGCTAGTGGGCGTTCGCCGACGGGGTCGGATGCCTCATTGGCACCACGCGAGGGCGGCCAAGCCGAAATCGCGCCGTACCCGGGGTTGGGCCGATCTTTCGCGAGGAGACGTGGCATTGGTCGACAGCTTGGACGAGCACAGAGCGAACTTCTTCAGTCAGGTCTACACGCAGAATTTGTGGGACGGCGGAGAGAGCCGCTCCGGTCAGGGATCGGGCGTCTTCCAGACGAGGACGCTCATCGAGGGTCTGCCCGCGATGCTGTCTCGGTACCAGATCGGCTCCCTGCTCGATGTGCCATGCGGTGATTTCAACTGGATGAAGGAGGTCGACTTCGGTTCTTCGACCTATATCGGCGGAGACATCGTTCCGGAATTGATCGAAGAGAATCAAAGGAAATACGGATCAGACCGCCGTCAGTTCATCTGCATCGACCTGGTCAGCCAAGCGCTGCCGGCGGCCGATATGATCTTCATTCGAGACTGTTTCATCCATTTCTCCACCGATCTGGTGTTCCAGTCGCTGAACAACATCTTATCATCGCCCATCAAATACATCTGCATGACTCACGACATGCAGCACATCCGATATCCCAACGGAGAGAATGTTCCGCTGGAGCGGGCGCAGGACGGGGTGAATTTCGAGTATCGACCGATCGACTTCGAAATACCGCCCTTCTCCTTTCCTCCTCCGCTGGATGTGCTGAACGAGCACCCGAATCGGAAGGACTTTGGCGGCGGCGGCGAATACGTCATGGCGCTTTGGGAGGCGAGCCAGATCAGGGCCGCCCTGGCGGCCGGGTCGGCCGGTCCCGCGTCCCAGCCGGGCTAGCCTGGACCGGCCGCCCCGGCGTCCGGCAGCGGCGCCTCGATCACGCAGCTGACGCCGGAGGGCTCGAACGCCAGCGTCACCGTGCCGCCCAGCTCGCGCGCCAGGCCCTGCTCCAGCAGCCGCCGGCCGAAGCCCTTGCCGGGCGGAAGGCCCACCTCGGGGCCCCCGTGTTCGCGCCAGACCAGGCGCAGCATCCGCGGCGCGGAACGCGACAGCGTCCAGGTCAGCTCCACCCCGCCCTCCTCGCGCGAGAGGGCGCCGTGCTTCAGGGCGTTGGTGCAGAGCTCGTTCAACGCCAGCGACAGGGCCACGGCGGTCTGCGGCCGCACCCGGGCCCTGGGACCGTCGATGCGCACCCTTTGCCCCTCGTCGCCCGTGGCCGCCGCCACCGCCCCGCGCGCCACCTGCTCCAGCGCCGCGTCCTGCCAGTTGCTGCGGGTCAGCAGCGAATGGGCGGCGGCCAGGGCGGTCAGCCGCGTCTCGAAGCGGGCGAAGGCCGCCCCGAGCGAGACGTCGCCCCGCAGCGACTGCTGGGCCAGGCCCTGGACGATGGCCAGGGTGTTCTTGACCCGGTGATTCAGCTCGTTGATCAGCAACCGCTGGTGCTCCTCCCAGCGCTGGCGGTCGGTGACGTCCTGCAGCACCCCGCGCGAGCGCAGGATGGTCCCGTCGGCGGCCCGCTCGTAGGCGCCCAGCCCCTCGACCCAGCGGACCTCGCCGTCGGGCATCAGCAGGCGGAAGGTCCAGTTCCAGTCCTTGAGGGTGGGGTTGGCCGCATATTCGGCGAACCAGCCGGCGATCTTGGCCGCGTCCTCGGGATGATAGCGGGCGCGCACATCGTGCAAGGTCAGTTCGCGCGAGGGTTCGTAGCCGTAGAGCTCGTTCAGCCGCGCCGAGGGCCTGAACAGCCCGCTCGCGTGGTCGAAGTCGATGAAGGCCAGCCGCCCGGCCTGCAGCGCGGCGTCCAGGTCCGCCTGGTGGGCGGCGAGCTGAGCCTCGATGCGCTTGCGGTCGGTGATGTCGATCACAACCCCCACCGTGCGGGCCGGGAAGCCCTCCGGCCCTGGCGCCAGCTCGGCCCGCATCCACAACCAGCGGACGCGGCCGTCCTTGCCGCGAAGGCGCACTTCGCAGTCGAAATGCCGCTGGCCCGCGACTACGGCCCCCATCGCCGCCCGCCGGATGCGCTCACCGTCCCCCGGGAACAGCAGCGAACGGATCTGGGCGGCGTCCAGCACGTGGCCGGGCTCGAAGCCCAGCAGCGTGCTGAGCTCGGGCGAGCCCTTCAGGACGTCGGTGGCGGTCTCGTGCTCCCAGACCGCCATGCGCCCGGCCTGGATGGCCAGGCCGATCTTGGCGGTGGTCTGGCGCCGCTCCTCGTCCTCGCGCAGCTGGGCGGTGACGTCGCGGAAGGTGACCCCCAGGCCGTCCTGGAACGGCCGCACCCGCACCTCGACCTCCGGTCCCGGGCGTCCGGGAACCAGTGCGACGAAGTGGTCGTCGCCGCGCTCGTCCATCGCCTTGCGGTACCGGCGCTCGAAGTCCGAACCCAGGATGTGAGGGACGATCTCCCACAGCGTCCGGCCCAGCGCCTCGGGTCGCTCGACGCGGAAGGCCCGGGCGGCCGCGGCGTTCAGGGCGATCAGCCGCCAGTCCTTGTCGACGGCGTAGAATCCGTCGGGCAGGCCGTCGAAGGCGGCGATCGCGGCGGCCAGCTCCACGCGCCCGGGGGCGGCGGCGAAGCCGGGGCCGGACCAGATCAGGGGCTCTGGCGCTGCGTCGGTCATGCTTGGCCGGAGTAAACCGGCAGGACCGGTCCGCAGCAAGCGCCGCGTCGGCCGACAGGCTTAAGGGCCGCGCGGATGGTCGCGGGCGTCGAGCGATCGGGTCTCGGCCCGGTCGAGGCGGATGGGTTGTTCCGGGCCCGCGGCCGACTACGGCTCGCCTTGCCAGACCACCGCGTCGTCGATGGCGTAGAAGCGGCAGGTGATCTTGCGCTTGGCGCAGTCCTGCATCAGCGAGTCCAGCGACCAGGGATCGCTGACCGTGCCCCAGTGATTGTCGCTGGTCAGTAGGAAGGCCCGGGGCTTGGCCAGCAGCAGGAACTGGCGGTAGGCGTCGTCCACCCCGGCCAGCGGCTTGTTCTTGGCGGGCACCTTGGTCACGTCGTTCAGCTCGGCGAAGCCCGAGGGGGCGGCGTCGCCGTTGGGGCCCAGCTTCACCCCATAGCGGGCGATGGTCTGGCGCCAGAGGGTCCGCTCGGCGGCCACCCGGGCCGGCAGCTCGATGGTCCACTGCGCCGGATAGGCGAAGCTGAGGCCCTCGCTCTCCTTGTTGGCGATGGCGGCCGTCATGCCCACCAGCCTGCCCTGGTCGTCGAACAGGCCGCCGCCGCTGGAGCCAGGCGCCGTGGTCGCCGAGACCTGGATGTCGGGAAGGGTCTCGCCCGGGATCGGCCTCAGGGCCGAGACCAGGCCTTCGGTCAGGGAGCCTTCGAGCCCCAGGGGCGCGCCGATGGCATAGACGCGCTCGCCCACCTTGACCGTGTCCATCGGGGCGATCTGCACCGGCGGCGCGGGCAGGTCCTCGTTGACGGTGAGCATGCACAGGTCGCGCTTCTGGTCGGGGTCGCGGGTCACGGCCGTCACCATTTCCGAAGTCTTGCTCTGCTGGCGCGTCACCCGCACGCTGGTGGCGCTCTTCACCACATGGCAGGCGGTGATCAGGGTGCGGGGCCCGACCTCGACCGCGCTGCCCAGGGCGCCGGTTCCGGGCTGGCCCTGGTCGGCCTGGACCTCCCAGACCGAGAGCCCGACCTTGGCGAACAGCTCGCTGGGCGTCAGGGCCCAGGCCGCGGGCGCCGCGGCCATCAGCGCGAGCGCGCCCAGGGGCGCGAGAGCGCCCAGAGGGCGTGTGCAGGTAGGAAGGTGGGGCATGGTCTGGGGGGTATCCGGCTTAGAGAAGAGAACGCCAGCTTTGCGGTAAGGTTGCGTCTTGAGCTTGGCCGTAGCGGTCCGCCGCCGCCCCGCGGCATAAAATCCCGGCCACGATCAAGGCGGCGCAAGGTGACCAAGACCCGCAGATTCGTGGCCCTGTCCGCCCTGTCGGCCGCCGCCCTGGCCCCGCTGGCCGCGCCCGCCGCCCACGCCGCGAGCCGCGCCCTCGATAGACAGCACCACCGTCAGCCAGGACGTCTGCGTCTTCCCCTTCGACCAGCAGGGACTGATGGCCGACCTGACGCTGCAGGGCGCCAAGATCACCCGCATCCATCCGGATTGAAGCCGGGCCCGCCGGGCTAGGAGCCCGTGTGGAAACCGGCGAGGTTGAGCAGGTGGACGAGCATGATGACGATCACGCCCAGGCAGCAGATCATCAGGAAGCGATAGGGCAGGATGGTGGGCTCTCGCATCACGCCTGCCGATCGCTTGGCGCGCAGGCTGAAGAGCTTGGCCAAGACGCCGGCGCCGATCGCGATCGCGAGCGTCAGAACTATCCCCATGACGAAATCCCCGCCCCCGATCCCAGCCGGCACACGCGGCGGACGCCTCTAGCACATGAGAGTCCGCATCTGGAGAGCTCTCGCCGAGCCAATCGACGCAGGCTCGAGCGGTAGCTCGCCCTAAAGCGTGAACCCCTTCTGTTCCACCAGCACGTCGAAGACGCGGGCGACGAGCTGCGGCATCAGGCGGTTGGGGGCCCGGAGCGCGACAGGCGCGAGCGCGGAGTCGAACAGACGCGCCGCATAGGGTTCCACGCCGCTGACCGGCCCGGCGAAGAACATGCGCCGGACGGCGCTCGCCGTCCGCATCTTGAAATCGTCCTGCGCCCTGTTGTCGATGGTGGTGTCGGCATAGCTGTCGAGCAGCGGCGTCGCCAGGAAAGGCGCGATGACGGCTGCCTTGATCCGCCCATCCCGGCAGGCGTCGCGGACGAGCAGGTCCCACTGTCCGGGAGGTCCTCGATCCAGGCAATCGCGCATCAAGGGCGGCAACGACGCATGGCCCCTGGGTGTGACCAGATAGGAGGATATGCCCCAGGCATAGACGCCTGCGGGATCATACAGCGCCAGGCTGTGGATGCGCCGCTCCGCGGCGAAATCCTCCAGGAAACGGGGATCGATGCACCGTTCCTTCAGGCACACCCACAAGGTGCTCAAGACCTCGACGGCCAGGTTGGGTTGGCAATCGAGCAGGACCAGGTCGTAGGACTCAAGGATGCCCTCGTCGATAAGCCCGAGCGCCAGGGGCAGATCGAGGCTGAACTGGACATCGTCCTCGAAGATGAAGGTGTAGCCGTCGGCCGGCGTGGTCTCGATGATCTGCAGGTGCGACAGGAAACAGGCCAGGCCGCCCTTGGACAGGGCGCAGTCCGGGCCCGGCGTCAGTTCGCGCCCGTCGACCGCGGGGAAGCGCTGCAGCCAGTCGATACCGAGCCGCTGCGCCTCCGCTTCCATATGGTCCCGGCGTTCGGGGCTGCGGTCCAGGTTGATGTAATAGCCGTTGAACACCGCCATCTGGCTCGTACGCTCCTGTCTCAATTCACGTCCGACGCGCCCTCGGGCGCGGCGATCACGCCTCGTCCACGAACGCGTCGGTCCGCATTCCGGCCTTGCGCAGCAGATCGCACACGCCCGCCACATCGAGCCTGGTGGTGTTGTGCGAGGTGTAGTCCTGGATCGCGGCGAGATCGATCTGCCCTGCGACCAGGTACTTGTCGTAGTTCAAGTCGCCCTCGTCGGCGGGCACGCGGTAAAAGTCCCCGTGATCCTCGGCCTTGGCCATCTCCTCGCGCGACAGCAGGGTCTCGTAGATCTTCTCGCCATGCCGCGAGCCGATGATCCGGACGGGAACCGTGGTTCCGGCCATCTCCTGCAGCGCCTCGGCCAGGGTGGCGATGGTGCAGGCCGGGGCTTTGCGCACGAAGATGTCGCCGGGCTTGGCGTGCTCGAAGGCGTGGATCACCAGATCGACCGACTCCTCCAGGGACATCAGGAAGCGGGTCATGGAGGGATCGGTGATGGTGAGCGGCGCGCCGGTGCGGATCTGGCGGACGAACAGCGGGATCACCGAACCGCGCGAGTTCATGACGTTGCCGTAGCGGGTGGCGCACATGGTGGTGGCGCCGCCATGGGTGCGGGCCTTGGCCACCATCAGCTTCTCCGACATGGCTTTGGACAGGCCCATGGCGTTGATCGGATAGACGGCCTTGTCGGTGCTGAGCACGATGACCCGGCTCACGCCGTTGGCGCAGGCGGCGTTGAGCACGTTCTCCGCGCCCAGGATGTTCGTGCGCACCGCTTCCATCGGATAGAACTCGCAGGATGGCACCTGCTTGAGGGCGGCGGCATGGAAGACGAAGTCGACGCCGCGCATGGCGTCGTTGACGCTCTCGGCCCGTCTCACATCGCCCAGGTGAAAGCGCAGCTTCGGATGGCTGTACGCCTTGCGCATGTCATCCTGTTTCTTCTCGTCCCGGCTGAAGATGCGGATCTCGCCGATGTCGGACGCGAGAAAGCGCCTCAGCACCTCGTTGCCGAACGAGCCCGTGCCGCCCGTGATCATCAGAACCTTGTCGGTGAACATGCCTCGTCCCTAATCCAGCGGGGTGTCCATCTGGGCGATCATCTCCGGCCAGGAGGGCGGCGCATAGCCGGTCGCGGCATTGAACCGATCCGCCTTGAGCGAGCGGTCGATGACCAGGCTCTCGTCGGGACGGATGACGGTCGGAACGCCGTAGCGGGCTTTCAGCAGCACCAGAAGGTCGTGCTTGGAGATGGGCTGGGCGGCGACCTGATAGAGGCCCTCCAGTTCGGGCCTCGGCAGCACCACCTCGTCGATCACCCGGGCGAGCTCCTGGGCGGTGACGCCGGAGAAAATGGCCCGCGTGAAGCCCCGAACCTCCCCGGTCTGGGACAGGAACCACTCCACCAGCCCGGCCTTCGAGCCCAATTCGCGGCCGATGATCGAGGTGCGCAGGGTGATGGCGCCGGGCCCGCCCACCTCGCCCAGCCGCTTGGAGAGGCCGTAAAGGTCGTCGGCGTCCGGCGTGTCGGCCTCGGTGTAGCCGCCCTTGCGGCCGGAGAAGACGCAGTCGGTGCTGATGTGGATCAGCCGGGCGCCGCCCAGCCGGGCCAGCACCGCCAGCCGATGCGGCAGCAGGCTGTTGAGGGGGATGGTGTGCAAGGGGTCCTTGGCCGACGCCAGCTGCTTGATCACACCCACGCAGTTGACGATGAGGTCGGGCGAGACCTCGGCCACCGCGGCCGCCACCGCGTCGGTCTGCCCGAAGTCGCCCGCCGGCAGGATCCGCTCGGCCAGGTCGGTGGGGAACCGGGCGCGGACCCTCGGATCGCGCGCCGTGCCGAACACCTCGTGGCCGCCGGCGCCGTGCAGGCGGCGCAGCACCGTGTGCCCCAGCATTCCGGACGCGCCGAGAACGAGTATCTTCATCCGGAGGTCGTCTTCCTCTGACCTGGACGCGCCGGGGCGCCAGGATCCGCCCGATTGTGGGGGCGACGGCCCCGCGCGCGTCCCGGGCCACGTCGCCGCGCCGTAGGCTCTGCTCGAAGAGGACGCCCCGCCCCCGGATATTCACCGTCGAGATCGAGGCCGCGGCCGATGAACTCGTCCCGCGGTTTATAGAGTGTGAGGCTGTCCCGGCAAGGTGACATCTTGAGACCAGCCGGGCGGGTCGCGGCTCCAGGCCCGGCCTCCTGCGCCAGGCCGATCCTCAAGGCCTTTGTGGCGCATAGGGACCAAGCGCGTCGAACAAGGGCCCCAGATGCTTTTCGTAGCGGCGCCAGCGCTTGACCGAGGCGTTGAAGATCGGCTGGCGCACCTGGGCGATGCTGGCGGTGCGCACGGACCGCTTGGTCTTGTAGAACTCCAGGCAAGCGGGATCCCAGCCGAGGCCGCAAGCCTCGGTGACCAGCCAGCGGATGCGGCCCGCCGGATCGGCCACCAGGACCTCGTGGTCCACGTCGATCACGCGTCCAGGCAGGACCTCGTTCCAGTGCTCCATCATCCGGCGGTAGCGCACATAGGCGCGGCCGATGTCGGCCAGGTCGTAGCTCTCCTCCTGGCCCGACAGGAACAGGGTGCGGAAATTGGACAGGCAGGTGTCCACCGGATCGCGCACCGTGTGCAGGATGGTGGCGTTGGGAAACATCAGGTGGATCGCGCCCACGAACACATAGTTGTCGAGCATCTTGTCGACGAAGCGGGGCGAGTTGGTCCAACCCTGGTCGTGCATCCGGGCCAGATAGTCCTGCGCCAGCTGGCGGAAATGGTCGGGGCCATGCGGCGCGAACAGCTTGATCGGATATTTGTCCGCCAGGGTCTGGATCAGGACCCCGCTCTCGCCCAGGCCCTGCACCTTGGCGTGGCTGGACAGGATCTGTTCGACCAGGGTCGAGCCCGACCGGGGCATGCCGACGATGAAGATCGGCGCCGCCAGGTGGGAGCCCTGGCCCTGGTGCTCGGCGATGAACGTCGGGGTGAACAGGGTCCGGACGTAATCGATCTCGCTTTGGCGGATTCGGCCGGCCTCATCCGGATGAAGCGCGCGCACCTCTTGGCTGAACAGCGGCCGCTCGGGTCCTTCGATCTCACCGACGAGCATCTGGCGTTTCAGCCGGGCGGCTTCGGCGAAGGCCGCGAAGGCGCCGTCGAAATCCCCCTGGCGCTCCAGCAGGGCCCCGAGGGTGACGTTCAGCGAGCTCCGCAGGGACGCATCGGTCTCTTCCGCCGCGGCGGCCGTCGCCAATTCGGCCCGTTCCGCGCGACCGATTGACGCGGGATCGACCCTCGCCATGCGGACCAGAGCGATCAGCCGGGTGGATGGATCGGCCGCCAGCCCGCGCAGTATGGACAGGGACTCGTCCATCTCGCCGACCACCTGCAGGGCGTCCGCCAATTCGAGCAGCTCGAACGTGTCGGTAGGAATGAGCAGCAGCGCCCGCCGCGAAGCCTTCACCGACTCCGGCCACCGACCCAGCTCGCGGAGCGTCTTGGCGTAGGCGAACCAGACCAGCGGCTCGTCGGGCTGCCGCCGGGCCAAGGGCGCCAGTCGCTCGTGCGCCGGCGCCGGCCTGCCCTCGGCCAGGTCGATCAGCGCCATGAAATACGAGGGATAGAACTCCTTCGGATTGCTCCGCTCCAGCTCGGCGTACCGGCGCTGGGCCTCGTCGTAGCGTCCCTCCACGCGGTGGACGTTCGCCTCGTGCAGCCGCGCCGCGAACTGGTCGGCGGGCAACGGCGGCGGTTTCACGGCGGTACGGTCGGCGCCCCGCTTCATTCCCCAGTCCCTAGCCTCGTTCCGGCCGGCCGATCAACAGCGTCGATCCGTCATGGAAAAATCATCAGGCGCGGCAGTTGCCAGCTTGTGTAGCAAAGGCTAGAGAGCGAGCAGGTCGGAACGGCGTCATGCGAACCCAGTGTATGGTGGCACGCCATTCCGAGGGGACAAGGTGAGGGCGCTCCAAGGCGCGCCTTCTGCCACAAGGGGGACTAAATTGAACAAGCTGGATAAGGCTTCGATCGAGCCGCGCATCAGCACGCGCTCTCGTCTCCTGGTTGGCGCTTCCGCCACCGGTATCGGCGTCGCAATGCTCTTGGGCGCCGCGATCAACGCGACCCCGCAGCGGGCATTCGCTGCGGTTGTGAACGAGACCGTGACCGGCCTGACGACTACCGGAGCCGGCGCCGGAAAGATCACGGGCGGCACGATCTCCACCGCCCTCAGCAGCCTGTCCACCGCCGTCAGCTCGCTCTCGACCTCGTCCTCGACGAACAATAGCTCGCTGTCGACCGGCATCAGTTCGCTGTCGACCTCCACTTCGGCCGGCATCACCAACCTGTCGACCTCGGCCTCGGCGGGCATCATCAACCTGTCGACCTCCGCCTCGGCGGGCATCACCAACCTGTCGACCTCGTCCT
This sequence comes from Caulobacteraceae bacterium, assembly GCA_025450315.1. Lineage (GTDB taxonomy): Bacteria > Pseudomonadota > Alphaproteobacteria > Caulobacterales > Caulobacteraceae > JANWHQ01. The sequence goes on along the minus strand of JANWHQ010000156.1, from coordinate 486 downwards.
CGACCGGCATCGCCTCGCTGTCGACCTCGTCTTCGACGGCCACCAGCTCCCTGTCGGCCTCGACTTCGACCGGGATCGCTTCACTGTCCACGTCGTCTTCGACCGCGACCAGCTCCCTGTCGGTGTCGACCTCGACGGGCCTGAGCTCGCTGTCGGTATCGTCCTCGACCGGCCTCAGCACGACGAACAGCACGGTCACTTCGCTGTCGACCGCCACCTCGACCTCGGTGAGCTCGCTGTCCACGGCCACCAGCTCGCTGTCGACCTCGGCCTCCACGGCGACCAGCTCGCTGTCGGTTTCGGCCTCCACGGCGGTCAGCTCGCTGTCGACGTCGGCCTCGACCGGCATCAGCACGAACGCGAGCAACATCACCTCGCTGTCGACCACCACCACGACCTCGGTGAGCTCGCTGTCCACGGCCACCAGCTCGCTGTCGACCTCGGCCTCCACGGCCACCAGTTCGCTTTCGGTCTCGGCTTCGACCG
>JANWHQ010000155.1 GCA_025450315.1 Caulobacteraceae bacterium | reverse complement strand
GCGGGTGGTCAACACCACCTGCGCGCTGGGGCCCATCGTCGCGGTGGCCTCGGAGGCCGAGGTCGAGATGCTGGCCGAGCTGCTGGCCCGCCAGTCGCGCCAGCTGCTGCTGGCCCGCGATCCGGCCTGGCGCGCCGCCGAGCGCACCTCGGCCGCCGCCCTGGCGGGCTCGGCCATCGCCGGCCGCGCGGGCGAGGCGCTGATGGCGCGCGCCCTGCCGCGGCTGGAGAAGCTGGTCCCCCGGACGGTGCTGGCCGACGGCGGCCACGTCTCGCGGTCGCCGGAAGCGGGGATGGAGCTGCTGTTCGACCTCCTGGCCCTGGACGACGGCCTGGACCAGCGGGGCGTGCAGACGCCCGAGGTGGTGCTGTCGGCCATCGACCGGCTGAAGGCGGCCTTGCGCTTCTTCACCCTGCCCGACGGGCGGCTGGCCTGCTTCCAGGGCGGGGAGGAGAGCGAGCCGGCCCGCATCGCCGCGGCGCGGGCGATCGACGAGGAGGCCGGCTCGGCTTCCCCTCCGGCCGAGGCCCCCTATGCCGGCTACCAGCGGCTGATCGGCAGGACCATCCAGGTGATGATGGACGTCGGCCGTCCGGCGCCCGATCCCTACAGCATCACCGCCTGCGCCCAGCCCGGCGCCATCGAGGTGGTCTGCGGCGCCGACCGGCTGATCACCAACTCCGGCTGGAGCCCCAGGGCCGCGCGGTCCCAGGCGCTGCGGCTGACCGACGGCGGCTCGACCGTGGCCCTGGCGCACGAGTCGGCCGGCGCGCCGCTGGGCGGCTGGATGGGCCGGATGCTGGGCCCCCGGCTGGCCGGCGGCGCCCGCCCCGCCGGCGCCCGCCGCGCGGCGACCGAGACCGGGATCTGGGTCGACTTCACCCACGACGGCTGGGCGGCGCTGGGCCTCAAGCACGACCGGCGGCTGTTCCTCGACCTGGCGGCCGACGAGCTCAGGGGCGAGGACCAGTTCACCCCGATCGGCCCGGCCAGCGGCTCGCGGGTGATCTCCTATGCGGTGCACTTCCACCTGCCGCCCGAGGTCGAGGCGGTGGTGGCGCGCGACAACAGGAGCGTCCTTCTGCGCGGACCCTCGGCCAAGGGCTGGTGGCTGAGGAACGACGCCGTCGACGTGCGGGTCGAGCCGGCGGTGCACTTCCGCGGCGGCCAGCAGCTGTCCAGCCGCCAGGTGGTGATGCTGGGCCACCTGCGCGCCGACCGCGGCGGGCGAGTGCGCTGGAAGCTGGCGGCGGTGGAATAGGCGCCCAATTCCAGACATCGATCTCTGGTCATGCGGGCGCCGTTTTCGGCTATCGTCGGGCCGGACGGCTTCGGGGTGGACGGACCATTGCGGACTTTGGCGGTCATCGCCCTGAAGGGCGGCTCGGGCAAGACGACGGTGGCGACCCACCTGGCGCTGGCGGCGCACCTGCGCGGCCTGAAGACCCTGCTGGTCGACATCGATCCCCAGGCCTCCTCGCACGAGGTGCTGAGCGCGCGCCAGGGCCCCGGGCCCGAATGCGTGACCTCGGCCGGCTCCAAGGTGATGGCGACCCAGCTGGCCGCCGTGGGCCTGAAGACCGACCTCCTGATCATCGACACCCCCGCCGGCGTGGTCGAGGACGTGTCGGAGGCCATCGTGCTGGCCGACGCGGCGGTGATGGTGGTGCGGCCCACCCTGCTCGACATCGCCGCCCTGGCGCGGACCCTGGCCCTGGTGCGCCGGCTGAGGAAGCCCTCCACGGTGGTGGTCAACCAGGCCCCGGTGGCCCGCGAGGGGGTCGAGGCGCCGGTGGTCAAGCGGGCGCTGCGGGCGCTGGAATATATGCGCCTGCCCATCGCCCCGGTGATCGTGCGCGCGCGCTCGGTCTACCAGACCGCCGTCGAGACCGGCCGCTCGGCCGAGGAGATGCCCGATCAGGCCGCCGCGCGGGAGATCGCGGCGCTCTGGGACTATGTCGACAAGGCGCTGCTGCAGGCCGCCCTGGAAGAACAAGCCGAGGTTGAGGCCTAGCCGCGCGAGGGCCGCCGATCTAGGGTCGGCGCAAGCTTGGGTGTGCGTGAGGGATGCCATGGCGGAGGTGCGCAAGGGAGCCAGCGATGCCGGCCGGGTGCTGACCCTCGCCGAGGCCCGGGGGCACAAGTCCTCCAGCCGCTCGCGCTGGCGCGACGTGGCCGACGAGCTGGGCGGCGAGCTCTGGCCCAAGCTGTCGCCGTCCTTCCGCCTCAGGCCCGGCCAGACGGTGTTCACCATCGGCAGCTGCTTCGCCCGCAACATCGAGGCGAACCTGGAGGCGCTGGGCTGCAAGGTGCCGATGCTGGGCTTCCGCCTGCCGCCCGAGGAGTTCGACGGGCCGCCCAACGCGGCGATGAACAAGTTCCATCCGCCCTCCTTCCGCCAGTGCCTGGAGTGGACGGCCCGGATCCACGACCAGGGCGGGGTGGTGCGGTGGGAGGACTGCGAGGCCCTGGCCTTCGACCTCGGCGAGGACCGCTGGTTCGACCTCGACATGGCGGCCACCGTCCTGCCCGCGAGCCGCGAGCGCTTCATCGCCCGCCGCCAGCACGTCTACGACGTCTTCTCCACCGCCTTCGCCGCCGACTGCCTGATGATGACCCCCGGCCTGATCGAGGCGTGGCGGGACCTTCACACCGGCCTCTACATGTACGGCGCCCCCTACGAGCGGCGCATGCTGGCCACGCCCGGGCGGTGGGCGTTCGAGGTGCTGTCCTATCCCCGCTGCCTGGAGGACCTGCTGGCCGCCATCGACGTGGTGCGCCAGCGGAACCCGGGCGTGAAGGTGCTGGTCACCACCTCGCCCGTACCGCTCAACCGGACGTTCACCGAGCGCGACGTCACCGTCGCCAACGCCCATTCCAAGGCCGTGCTGCGGGCGGTCTGCGACGCGGTGCTGCTGGAGCGCGAGGGCGTCGACTACTTCCCCAGCTACGAGATGGTGACCCTGTCCAATCCCGACGTGGCCTGGAAGAGCGACCGGCTGCACGTCTCCCAGGGCTTCATCGGCAAGCTGGTCGGCTACATGCTCGACAACTACTTCGAGGGAGTCGAGGCGGCGGCGGCGGACTACCAGCGCGCCCGCGGCCTGCTGGCTGGCCGGCAGTTCGTCGACGCCGAGGCGGCGGCGCGCGCGGCCCTGGCCGCCCGGCCGGGCCATCTGGAGGCCCGGATCGTGCTGGGCTCGGCCCTGGCGGCGCAGCAGCGCTGGGAGGACGCCGCGGCGGCCCTGGCGCCGGCCCTGGAGGCCGACGCCGAGCGCGCCGACGCCAGGGTCCGGATGGCGGTGGCGCTGGCGGGCGCGGGGCGGCATGACGAGGCGGTGCGGATGGCCGATGAGGCGATGTCGCTGTCGTCCTTCGCCATCGGCGACCTCTTGGCCATGGACGGCCTGCTCCGGCGCGTCCCGCCCGAGGCGGCGGTGCGGCTCTGCCGGCGCGCCGCCGAGCTCTTTCCCCGCCACGTCGAGGCCCATGCGCGGCTGGCGGACGCCCTGATCCTCCATGGCCGCGACGCCGAGGCGATCCCGGTGCTGAGGACGCTGGCCGGGCTGTCCAATCCGCCCGCTGCGCCGCTGGCGCTGCTGGCCCGGCTGCTGTCGGAGGCGGGGCAGACCACCGAGGCCCTGGCCCGCGCCGAGGCCGCCCTGGCGCGCGATCCCAAGAACCGGGACGCCCTGGTGCTGAAGGCGAAACTGCTGGGCGACAAGGCGCCAGCCTAGCCGGGGCGAAACGAGCCCCGCGCGAGCCGTTCTTGACGAGCCAGGTGTACTAGTCGTACTAGGACACTAATGACGCTTCCTGGATTCAGCCTTCAGCCGGGCCAGTCGATCTTCGAACAGGTGGTGTTCGCGGCGATCCGGGCGTTCGTCAGCGGCGAGTACCGGCCGGGCCAGCAGTTCCCGTCGGTGCGGACCCTGGCGTCCGACCTGAAGATCAACCCGAACACCGCCCACCGGGTGATCCAGCACCTGATCCAGGAGCGCTGGCTCGAGGTGCGGCCCGGCATCGGCGCCTTCGTGGCGACCCCGCCCGAGGCGCGCGCGGCCGACCGCGCCAGGCTGCTGAACCAGGAGGTCGAGCAGCTGGTGGTGCAGGCCAAGCGGCTGGGGCTGACGCGTCTGGAGCTCATGGAGGCGATCGAGGCCGGCTGGGACGAGCTGGAAGGCGATCGGGCGGAGGACATCGGATGATGATCGAGATCGAGGGGCTGTCGAAGAGCTTCGGGCGGTTCGACGCGGTGCACGACCTTTCCCTGTCGGTCCCCGAGGGCAGCGCCTTCGCCCTGGTCGGCGCCAACGGGGCGGGCAAGACCACCACCATCAAGACGCTGATGAACATCATCGAGCCGGGCCGCGGCCGGGCGCGGGTGATGGGCGTGGACTCGCGGCGGCTGGGCCCGGCCGACTACGCCCGCATCGGCTATGTCTCCGAGAACCAGGAGCTGCCCGAGCGCCTGACGGTGGCGCAGTTCCTCGCCTATCTCAGGCCCTTCTATCCGACCTGGGACCCGGAGCTCGAGCGCGCGCTGCTGGCCCAGGCCCAGCTGCCGCCGGACCGCCGGATCCGCGACCTGTCGCACGGCATGAGGGCCAAGCTGGCCCTGGTCTCGGCCCTCGCGTTCCGGCCCAGGCTGCTGGTGCTCGACGAGCCGTTCAGCGGCCTGGATCCGCTGGTCCGCGACGAGTTCATGGAGGTGCTGCTCGGCCAGGCCGGCGACGTGACGCTGCTGATCTCGTCCCACGAGCTGGCCGAGATCGAGGGCGTGGCCACCCACATCGGCTTCATCGACCGAGGGCGGCTGCTGTTCCAGGAATCCATGGAGGATCTCTCGGCCCGCGTCCGCGAGGTGCACGTCGTCCTGGAGGGCGACGCCGCCCCGCCCGCCGCCGCCCCGCCCGAATGGCTGGACCTGAAGGCCGCCGGCAGCGTGGTGTCCTTCGTCGACACCCGCTTCGACGAGGCGCGGCTGCGCGCCCAGGTCGCCGCCGTGCTGGGCCCGGTCCGCCGGATGGACGTCCGGCCGGTCGAACTGCGCTCGATCTTCACCACCATCGCCCGTTCGCTGCGGAAGGAGGCCGCCTGAGATGGCCTGGCATATCTTCAAGAAGGACTTCGTCCTGCTCTGGCCGGTGGTGCTGCTGAGCACGCTGGCCCAGTTCGGCCTGAACGCCCTGATGTTCGCGTCCGACCACGATCCGCAGTCCCAGTACCTGCTGCTGACCGCCCGGCTGTTCGTGATCGTGGTCTTCCTGGCCATCGCCCTGGCCATCATCCTGGCGGTGCACCAGGATCCGATCCCCGGGACCCGCCAGGACTGGCTGATCCGCCCGATCCGCCGACGCGACCTGTTGCTGGCCAAGCTGCTGTTCGTGCTGCTCGCGGTGCAGCTGCCGATGTTCGCGGGCGACCTGATCGAGGCCCTGGCCCAGGGCTTCGGCGTGTCCGGCGCCGCGGGCGCGGCGCTGGGCCGCAACCTCTATGTGCTGGTCACCCTCAGCCTTCCGATCCTGGGCTTCGCGGCCATGACCCGCAACGCCGCCCAGACCATCGGCGTGGGCGTCGTCTATCTCATCGCCCTGACCGCCGCGACCTTCCTCCTCAGCAACGTGGCGCGCATCAGCGGCCAGGAGCAGGCGACCAATCCCCTGGCCTGGACCGGCGTGGCCTGGATCGAGCAGTCGGTGTCCCACGCCGTGCTGGCGGCCGGGGCGGTGGCGGTCCTCCTGCTGCTCTACTTCAAGCGCCGGCTGGTCCTGGCCTGGAGCCTGTTCCCGGCCTTCGCCGCGGCGAGCACGCTGGCGGTCTTCCTGCCCTGGAGCTGGCTGTTCTGCGTCCAGGAAGCGGCCGCGGCCGCGCCCTCGGCCGCCCAGGCCGTCGGGGTGTCCCTGCAGCCTGCCGCGCCCCGCTACCGCCCGCCGCCGGGCGCCAGTTCGGACGACTACGCCATGGGCGCCGCCCAGGTGCAGCTGCGTGGCCGCTCGGCCGGCGACATCGCCGTCGAGAACCGGGTTCGGCGCGCCCAGGGAGACGTCACCGTCTACGCGCCGGTGAGCTTCCGCGGCCTGCCGCCGGGCAGCTTGCCCTGGGCCGACCGGGCCGCCGTCACCCTGACCCGGGACGGCAAGGTGGTGTTCGAGGGGCGCGGCGACGACCTGAAACTGGACCCGGCGGTCCCCGGCCAGACCTCGAGGAGCGGCTACGAGGCCATCCGCATCCCGGCCCTGGTGTTCGAGGCCGCCAGGAACACGCCGCTGACCCTGACCATCGACTATTCCCTGACCGTGCTCGAGCCCCGGCCGCCCGTCACGGCGGCGGCGCTGGGGGCCGACCTCCGCGCCCCGGGCCTCGGCCGCTGCGCCCGCGGCCGCGACAGCGACGGCGACGAGATCGAGCTGCGCTGCCTCAGCACCGCCCGCACGCCCTCGTGCCTGTCGGTGACGCTGCAGGACGACGTCACCGGCCAGCGCAACCCCGAGAACCTGATCTGCGCGCCCGACTATTCGCCGTTCAACGCCAGGCCCTTCCCGGACGCCCTCAACCGCTTCGAGATCGAGGCGCCGTTCCGCGACCGCTTCGGCGTGGGGCGCTATCCGGTGAGCGGCGCCCAGCTGGGGCGGGCCCGGCTGGTGCTCACCCGCTACGAGCCGCTGCTGCACCTGAGCCGGCGGGTGACGGCGAGCCAGGTCCGGCTGGCGGACTGGACGGCGGACGCCAGCGCGGCGCGTTGACAGGGCGGCCGCGCCGCCTATCTTCCGCTCATCCGCGTGACTGGCGCAATGGTGGAGCACCACCGGGGAGCGCGGACGCATCGAGCCGCGCGCCTGGGCATCCCTTCCACAGGAGAGCGCCCATGCCCGCCGCCCCCGATTTCCCGCCCGCCCCCGACCGTGTCGCCGCCCGCCGCGCGCTGATCTCGGTGTCCGACAAGACCGGCCTGGTGGAAGCCGCCCGCGCCCTGGCGGCCCTCGGGGTCGAGCTGGTCTCCACCGGCGGCACGCGCAAGGCCATCGCCGACGCCGGCCTTCCGGTGAAGGACATCTCCGAGCTGACCGGCTTTCCCGAGATGATGGACGGGCGGGTCAAGACGCTGCACCCGGTGGTCCACGGCGGCCTGCTGGGCGTGCGGGGCGCTCCCGAGCACGCGCGGGCCATGGCCGAGCACGGCATCGGGGCGATCGACCTCGTCTATGTGAACCTCTACCCGTTCGAGGCCACTGTGGCGGCCGGCGCGGGCTTCGACGCCTGCGTGGAGAACATCGACATCGGCGGCCCGGCGATGATCCGCTCGGCGGCCAAGAACCACGCCTATGTCGCCGTCTGCACCGCGCCCGAGGACATGGCCGAGGTGCTGGCCGAGCTGGCCGCCAATTCGGGGGCGACCTCGCTGGAGCTTCGCCGGCGCCTGGCCGCGCGGGCCTACGCCCGTACGGCGTCCTACGATTCGGCGATCTCCACCTGGTTCGCCGGCCAGCTCGGCGACCAGTGGCCGCAGCGCAAGACCCTGTCGGGCCAGCGCGTCCAGACCATGCGCTATGGCGAGAACCCGCATCAGGCCGCCGCCTTCTACCGTACCGCCGAGGTCCGCCCGGGGGTGGCCAGCGCCCGCCAGCTGCAGGGCAAGGAACTCAGCTACAACAACCTCGGCGACACCGACGCGGCCTTCGAGCTGGTCGCCGAGTTCGATCCCGCCGAGAGCGCGGCGGTGGCCATCATCAAGCACGCCAACCCCTGCGGCGTGGCCCTGGGCGCCGACCTCAAGACCGCCTACGAGCGGGCCCTGCAGTGCGACCCGGTCTCGGCCTTCGGCGGCATCGTGGCGGTGAACCGGCGGCTGGACGCGGCGGCGGCGCACGAGATCGTCAAGATCTTCACCGAGGTGGTGATCGCCCCGGACGCGGACGAGGAGGCCATCGTCGTCTTCGAGGCCAGGAAGAACCTGCGCCTGCTGCTGACCGGCGGCCTGCCCGATCCCCGCGCGCCGGGCGAGGTGCTGCGGACGGTGGCCGGCGGCTTCCTGGTCCAGACCCGCGACGTCTCGCGCGTGACCGCGGCCGACCTCAAGGTGGTGACCCGGCGCCAGCCCACCCGGCAGGAGGTGAGGGACATGCTGTTCGCCTTCACCATCGCCAAGCACGTGAAGTCCAACGCCGTGGTGTTCGCCAGGGACGGCCAGACCGCCGGCATCGGCGCGGGCCAGATGAACCGGCGCGATTCCGCCCGCATCGCGGCCCTCCGCGCCGCCGAGGCGGCCGAGACGGCGGGCCTGCCGCAGTCCCTGGCCCAGGGCTCGGCCTGCGCCTCGGAAGCCTTCTTCCCCTTCGCGGACGGCTTGATCCAGGCCGCCGAGGCCGGCGCCACCGCGGTGATCCAGCCGGGCGGCTCGATGCGCGACGAGGAGGTGATCGCCGCCGCCGACGAGCGCGGCGTCGCCATGGCCTTCACCGGCGTACGGGTGTTTCGCCATTGAGGCAGGGCCGGGACACGGTCGCCTCCCGCTGGGCGGCGCTGAAGCCCCATGTGCGGCTCCTCGGGCCCGACGGCCTGAGGCCGATGGTGCTGATGTTCCATGCCTGCGGCGGCCGGGGTCCGCACCAGGACCGCTACGCCGCGGCGGCGACGGCGCAGGGCGTGCGGGTGGCGATGGTCGACTCCTATGGGCCGCGCGGCTGGCCGGACGCCTTCGGCAAGGCCTTCGTCTGCACCGGCCTGGTCTTCCGGGGCGCCGAGCGGGCCGGCGATGTGCTGGCCGCGGCCCACGGCGCCGTCGCCGAGCTGGGAGCCGATCCCGCCGCCCTGGTGCTGGCGGGCTGGAGCCACGGCGGCTGGGCGATCATGGACCTGATGACCATGCCCCTGACCGGGCCGGGCGAGGCGGGCCTGCGGGATCCCTCGCCGTCGCCGCTCGACGGCGTCAGGGGCCTGTTCCTCGCCTCTCCCTACGGCGGCGTGACCGCACTCAGCCGCAGCCGGGACTGGGTGCGCCGGCCGCGCACCCTGGCGGTGCTGGGCGAGAAGGACCGCGTGACCCATCCGCGCGATTCCCAGCGCATCTACGACCGCATCGCCGCCGGCGGCTGCGCGCTGGAGGTCTGGCGCGTCCCGGGCCGTCACGCCTTCGACGAGCCCGGCGCCGAGCTGGGCTGGCTGCGGCACGACCGCGAACTGGCGGCCCAGTCCGTCGAGCGCTTCGGCCGCTTCCTGAGCGAGGTGCTTTAGCTCCCGCGCTCCGGCGCCTGCTCGACCAGCGCCTTCCAGACGCCCTCCGGCCGCCAGACGGCGTCGAGATCGGCCCGCGCCCTGGCCTCGGGCCAGCCCAGAACGTCGATCCGGTAGCGGTAGAGGAAGGCCGAGACCCGATAGTTGGCGATGCAGTGGACGTGGATCACCTGGTCCCCCAGCCGCCCCATGGTCTCGTAGAAGGCTTGAAGGTCCTCGGCGGTCGGGTTCTGGAAGTCCACCGGCAGGTGCGTGTAGGTCATGCCGAGAGCGGCGACCGAAGACGCCTCGTCGGCCAGAGCCTTCTCGTGGGTATGGAGCCCGAGGTTGACCACATGGCGCACGCCCAGCGCGGCCAGGGCCTTCAGCTGCGGCTCGGTCGGCTGGCCGGAGGTGGTGAGCCGCTCGTCCAGGCGGCGCCAGTTGCGGATGTCGACCGGGTCGCTCATGGCAGGAAACCAGTCTAGCAAACCTGAGCCGCGCCGGGAGCCCGCCATCTGGGCGCCCGAGGTCCATCGGGCCGCGGCTGTGACGAATCCGCCGCGATCGGCGTCCGAGCGGACCCGGCGGCCGCGACGGCGCTTGACCGGCGGCGATCCCAAAGCGACCCTCGATCCGGGGAGCGCTCCGTACGCGGACCGCGTCGGAGTCAGGTACCGGGGGCGCTCGGCGCGCCGGGCATGGGAGTAGGCGGGCGAGATGTTGTGGCCGCTCGACACCGTGGCGAGGCGTTGGGACATGCTGGCCCCGTGCGTCGCGGCCTATGGGCCCCCTGACGAGGCGCCCCGCCCGGCGGTGATCCTGTTCCACGGCTGCGCCGGCGTCCGGCCGCACATCGACATCTATGCCCGCGCCGCCGCCCGCGAGGGCTTCCGCGCCTTCGTGGTGGATTCCTACGAGCCGCGCGGCTGGAGCCAGGCCTACGCCACCACCCTGGTCTGCGCCGGCGCCATGTTCTGGGGCCGCGAGCGGGCCGGCGACGTGCTGGCGGCGGCCTGGGGCCTCGGCCAGGACCCCGGCGTCGACGCCGACCGCATCGCCCTGGCCGGCTGGAGCCATGGCGCCTGGTCGATCATGGACCTGATGACCATGCCGCTGGAGCGGGCGGGCGAGGCGTCCCTGGCCGACGCCACCGGCGAGCCCCTGGCCGGGGTGCGCAGCCTGTTCCTGGCCTATCCCTACGGCGGGCCCGGCGCCCTCAGCCGCTCGCGGCCCTGGGTCCGCGCGCCGGAGACCTTCGGCGTGGTGGCCGAGAAGGACCATCTGACGGCCCAGGCCGACGCCCTGCGCGTGTTCGACGCCGCCCGCCAGTGCGGGGTCGAGCCCCGCCTGTGGATCGCCCCCGGCACCCACGCCTTCGACGCGCCCGGCCACGAGGGCTTCCCCTCGCCCATGCGCTACGACCCCGAGCTGGCCGAGGGCTGCCAGGGCCGGTTCCTGAGCTTCCTGCACCAGACGCTGGACGGCCCGGACTTCGCCGCCACGGCCGCGGCGCGGGCCCTGGAAGCCTGAATTCCTTCCGCTCATCCGGTGGAGAACTAGCCCGCCAGCGCCCTCAGGGCGGCGTTGACGATGGTCAGCTTGGCGAAGGTCCAGCCGCCGGGGGCGGCCTGGGCGTCTTCCAGCGTGCGCTGGGCGATTTCGGCGACACCCTTGCGCTGGGCCGCCCAGGCGCTCACCGCAGCGCCCGCCGCGGCGGCGTCCTCGCCGGCTTGCGCGTCCTTGGCGAAAGCCACGACCGAGCGGGTGGCGGCGGCCTGCTCGGTCAGCAGTTCCTCCATCAGCCGGCGCACCGCCAGCCGCTCGTAGGAGTCGCCGTCGCCGACCAGCCCGCCGGCCGCGGCGCGGATCCGGTCGAAGCCGAACACCTGGCCCACCGCCTGGTAGATGCGCGCGGCCGGCAGCACGCTCCACCTGGCCTTGCTGGCCATGTCGGCGACGTCGGTGGCGGCGGTCATGGGCCGCAGGAACATCAGCCGCCGCACCAGGTCCTTGGGCGCCCCGGCGCGGACCAGCTCCTTGGCGCGCGCCTCGGCCGCCGAGCGCTCGAACGGCGCCAGCAGCTCCAGCCCCGCCGCCTTCAGCTCGTCGATGACCGGGCGATAGGTGGCGATCAGGCCCTGGACCGTGGCCTTGGGGTTCACCGCCCTGCGGGCCAGCCAGTAGGTCTGCCGGCGCAGCATCAGCGCCAGCTCCTGATAGAGGCCCAGCTGGGTCTTGCCGCCGATCTTGCCGTCCAGCGCCGAGACCTCGTCCCAGGCCTCGTCCAGGCGGAAGATCCGCCGGGCCGCCTCGAAGGCGATCACCAGTGCGGCGGTGTCGCAGTCGGCCGCCTGCTTCAGCCGGCTGGCGAAGGTGGGGCCGGCCATGTTGACCATGTCGTTGGCGATGACCGTGGCGATGATCTCGCGCCGCAGCCGGTGGCGCTTCATCTCGCTTTCCAGCCGTTGCAGCTCGGTGGGGAAGTAGCGCCTCAGGGCGTCGACGAAATAGGGATCGTCGATGGCGGCGCTGGCGACGATCTCGTGCGAGAGCTCCAGCTTGCCGTAGGCCAGCAGCACCGCCAACTCGGGGCGGGTCAGGGCCTGGCCGGCGGCCTGCATGTCGGCGATGGCGGCGGGTCCGGGCAGGGTCTCGACCTTGCGGTCCAGCCGTCCGGCGGCCACCAGGTCGGCCATGAACCGGGCCTGGGCCTCCAGGTCCTGCACGGCGGTCAGCTCCTGCAGGCTGAGGGCCAGGGTCTGGTCGTAGTTGTGGGCCAGGACGTGGGCGGCGACCTCGCTGGTCATCGAGGCCAGCAGCGCGTCGCGGTCCTTGCGCTTGAGCTTGCCGGCGCGCTCGGCGGCGCCGGTCAGGATCTTGATGTTCACCTCGTGGTCGGAGGTGTCGACCCCGGCGGAATTGTCGATGGCGTCGGTGTCGATCCGCCCCCCCGAGCGCGCATAGGCGATGCGGCCCAGCTGGGTGAAGCCGAGGTTCGCGCCTTCGCCCACGACCGTGCAGCGCAGCTCGGTGGCCAGGACCCGGACCGGATCGTTGGTCTTGTCGCCGACCTCTGAGTCGCTCTCGCCGGGAGCCTTCACATAGGTGCCGATGCCGCCGAGGTAGAGCAGCTCGCAGGGCGCGCGCAGCACCGCGCGGATCAGCTCGGCCGGGGCCAGGGCGTCGTCGGTGATCTTGAGGACCGCCTTGATCTGGGGGGTCAGGGGGATCGACTTGGCGGTGCGCGGGAAGACCCCGCCGCCGGCCGAGATCAGCGTGGAATCGTAGTCGGCCCAGGACGAGCTCGGCAGGTCGAACAGCCGCTTGCGCTCGGCCCAGGACTTCGCCGGGTCCGGATCGGGGTCCAGGAACACGTGCCGGTGGTCGAAGGCCGCGACCAGCCGCATCTGCTTGGACAGCAAGGCGCCATTGCCGAACACGTCGCCCGACATGTCGCCGATGCCGATGGCGGTGAAAGGCTCGGACTGGATGTCCTTGCCCAGCTCGCGGAAGTGCCGCTTGACCGCCTCCCAGGCGCCGCGGGCGGTGATGCCCATGGCCTTGTGGTCGTAGCCGGCCGAGCCTCCCGAGGCGAAGGCGTCGCCCAGCCAGAAGCCGTAGTCCTCGGCCAGGGCGTTGGCGATGTCGGAGAAGGTCGCGGTGCCCTTGTCGGCGGCCACCACCAGATAGGGGTCGTCCGGATCGTGGACCACCACGCCGGCGGGCGCGATCACATGACCCTTGGCGTCCAGGTTGTCGGTGATGTCCAGCAGGCCCGACAGGAAGGTGCGGTAGGCCCGGATCCCCTCGGCGCGGACCTCCGCGGGCTTGGCCCCGCGGGCGATGGACTTGGGATAGAAGCCGCCCTTGGCTCCCACCGGCACGATCACCGCGTTCTTCACCTGCTGGGCCTTGGCCAGGCCGAGGACCTCGGTGCGGAAGTCGTCGCGCCGGTCCGACCAGCGGATGCCGCCGCGGGCCACGGGTCCGAAGCGCAGGTGCACGGCCTCGACGTGCGGCGCCCACACGAAGATCTCGCGGTAAGGCTTGGGGTCGGGCAGGTCGTCCAGTTCGCGGCTGGCGATCTTGAAGGAGATGTAGCTCTTGGGATGGCCGTCCGCGCCCAGCTGATAGTAGTTGGTCCGCTGGATCGCCTGCACCAGCAGCGCCAGCCGGCGCAGCACCCGGTCGGAATCCAGGCTGGCGACCTTCTGCAGGGCCTCGACGATGCCGGCGAACACCTCCTCGGCCTGCTCGGCCCGGGCCCTGGGCTTGGCGTCGATGGCCGGATCGAACCGGGTGCGGAACAGGTCCAGGATCAGCCGCGCAACGCCCGGGAATTCCGACAGGGCGGCGGTCTGGACGGCCTGGCTGGGGTCCAGCCCCGACTGCTGGCGATAGCGGGCCAGGGCCCGCACCAGCGCCGCCTCGCGCCAGGGCACGCCCAGCTCCAGCACCAGCCGGTTGAAGCCGTCGTTCTCGGTGCGCCCGCACCAGACCGCCAGGAAGGCCGACTCGAAGGGCTCCTTCACCTCGCCGAACACCAGGTGCTCGCCGCGGTCGTCCTGCAAGAGGACGTCGTGCACCCAGACGGTGGACACGGTCCCGTCGGGCGCCTGGCGGCGGACCTCCAGCCCCTCCTCGATCAGCCCGCGCAGGCCCATGTGCTCGAGGATCGGCATCACCTCCGACAGCGGCGCAGGCTCGCCCTCGCGGTAGAGCTTGAAGCGGAACTGGAGGTTGGTCTCCTGCGCCGTGCGATAGGCGCGGACCTTGATCGGGTCGGCGCTGGGGGCGTCCATCATCGCGATGTCGGCCAGCGCCTCCTCGGCGCCGAAGAGGTCGCGATATCCGGGCGGGAAGGCGTCGCCGCCGTAGCGGCGCAGGATGTCGGCCGCCTGCTCGGGCGCCAGGCCGCTCATCCTCAAGGCGCCGGCGAAGCGGTCGTCCCAGGTGCGGGCCGCCTCGGCCACCTCGGCTTCGAGCTGGGAAAGGTCCGGTTCGGGGTGGGCGCCCGGATTGACGCCCAGGATGTAGTGCACCCGCGCCAGGGGCTGGTCGGGCAGGCTCGGATAGGCGGCCGAGACGCGGCCGCCCCAGGCCCGGGCCAGGATCTCCCCGGCCTTCCTCTCCACCGCCGAGTCGTAGCGGTCGCGCGGCAGGAACAGCAGGATCGAGACGAAGCGGTCGAAGGGATCGCGGCGGCAGAACAGCCGCACGCGCGGGCGGTCGTAGTGGTGCACGACGCCCAGCGAGATGCGCAACAGGTCCTCGGCGCTCATCTGGAAGAGCTCGTCCCGGGGATAGGTGGCCAGGACGTTCTTCAGCCGCTTCTCGTTGTGCGAGCCGGGGCCGCTGCCGGCGCGGGCCAGCACCTGCTCGATCTTGCGCCGGATCAGGGGAACCTGGCTGGCCGGCTCCTCGTAGGCCTGGGCGGTGAACAGGCCGATGAAGCGCACCTCGCCGTAGGGGCGGCCGTCGGCGCCGTAACGCTTGACCCCGATGTAGTCCATGTAGGCGCGCCGGTGCACGCGGGAGCGCAGGTTGGACTTGGCCACCACCAGCGGCGCCTCGCCCAGGTCCCGGCGCGAGGCCTTGGACAGCACGGCCGGCTCGGATTCGCGGCGCAGCACCGAGCGGGCGGGATCGGCCAGCACGCCCAGCCCGGCCTTGGGATCGAAGCGCGGCTCCTCGGGGGCGTAGTCGCCGCCGGAGGTGCGCGGATAGTCGTAGATGCGCGCGCCCAGGAAGACGAAGCGGTCGGCGGTCAGCCAGCGCAGGAAGGCCAGGTCCTCGTCCAGCTCGCCCCGCACGGACGCGGGGGCGGTGCGCTGCAGCTCGTCGGCCGTCGAGGTCATCAGGGCGCGCATGGCGGCGAAGTCGGCGACGGCGCGGCGCACGTCCGCCAGCGTGGCCCGCACCCCCTCGACCAGGGCCTGGGCGCGTTCGGCTCCGGCCGGCTCGATCAGCACCAGGATCAACGACTCCCGGCGGTCCGGCGCGCCCGCCTGCAGGCGGCCCTCGTCGCCCCGGGCGACCTCGAGCACCGGATGGAACATGGCCAGCACGGTGAAGCCGCGGTCGGTCACCTCGCCCATGACGCTGTCCACCAGGAACGGCCGATCGTCCTGCACCACCTCCAGCGCCTGCAGCGGGACGGCGCACGCCAGATCGACCAGCCGCACCTGCGGCTCCTCGCCGGTCCGCTGGCCGGCGAAGCTCCAGATGTCGGCCGCGGCGGCCGCGAGATCGGAGGGCGCCAGCACCGCCCGTTCGTCGTCGCCGAGGTCGGCGCAGGTCTGGGCGACGAAGTTGGAGCCGGCGGGCGTGGCCGCGTCGGGGCCGAGCGCCGTGTCGACGGCGGTCTTGTAGGCCTCCGAAGAGCCGGCGCCGCCCACGGGGGAACCTGAGTCCATGGCCGGACCCTAGTCCGCTTTGCCCAAGGTTCAATGTCGGCGGCGCGCCGCAAAACGAAAGCCGCCGGCGGGGGGGAGCCCAGCCGGCGGCCATGGCCCTGCCGTGGGGGGAAACGGCGAGGGCTCGTTCGCCGGGCGTCCTTGGGGGGAGGAAACGCGCCGGCGCCAAGGCCCTGCGGCCTCGGTCAGATTTCAGATAGGAATGTTCCCCCAGGAATTGAAGGGCTGGGGCCTCAAGAGGGTGTGAAGCCGGCTCAGCCGGCCTCGGCGGACGGCGTCGCGCTGGGGTCCGCCGACGCGTCGGTCAGGCTCATCGGGTCGCCGTCGCGCGACAGCAGCACCGCCAGCCAGCGGGTCGAGGGGAACTGGATCAGCACCACGATGGCCACCACCGTCAGGGGGGTGGAGAGGAACATCCCCGGCACGCCCCAGATCGCGCCCCAGAAGGCCAGGGACAGCACCACCACCACCGGATCGACGTTCAGGCTGACGCCCTGCATGCGCGGGGCGATGAAGTTGCCGACCGCGAAGTGGATCGCCTCGGCCCCGGCCAGCAGCACCAGGGGCTGCCAGGTCGCGCCGAACTGCACCAGGGCGAAGATCGGCGGCAGCAGGATGCCGATGGCGCCGCCGAGTATGGGGATGTAGGCGAAGACGAAGATCAGGAAGGCCCAGAACACCGAATTGTGCAGCCCGGTCAGCCGCATCAGGGCGAAGGAGGCGGCCGAGATGACCAGGGCCGCCATGGTCTGCACCCAGACGTAGCGCTCCACCCCCTTGCGGATGCGCACGAACACCGCGCGCGCGCGCTGGAAGCGGTCCTCGGTGGCGAACAGGGTCCGCGCCTTGGCCTCGAAGCCGCTCCGCGAGATCAGCATGAAGATCAGATAGACGAAGACGAACACCGCGCTCGAGGCGACGTCCTTCAGTGCGCCGGCCAGGCTCGAGAGGTAGTGGGGCAGGTTGAGCTGGGTCACCAGCTGGCTGACGGTGGGCGGGACCTGCATGCCCACCTCCAGGCCGAGCTTCTGCACCAGGCCGTTCAGCTCCGGCGCGTAGGCGATCAGCTGGGCCAGGAAGGTCGATGCGTGGATGGTCACCTCATAGGCCGTCGCCCCGATGATCAGGGTGGTCAGCACCAGCGCCACCGCGAGGGACGCCTTGCGGGGGATGAACTTCACCCGATGCTCCATCACCCGGGCCAGGCCGTCGATGATCACCATCAGGAACAGGGCCAGGGCCAGGGGCGCCAGGATGGCGCGCAGCCACCAGACCACCGCGCCCACCAGCACCGTGGCGATGATCAGGGTCGCCGCGCGGGCGTTATGGCTGGTCAGGGTCTCGGCCATGAATCTCTGCGGGATTGAAATAACACGCGGGCGGTCGGGCGGTCGCCGGCTTTCGGCGGCGGCTCAGACGCGGCGGAACTCCAGGAAGACGGGGGCGCAGTCGCCCAGCCGCTTCTGCTCATAGCGGGTGGCGACGTGATCGGCCGGGGGGCGGCGCCAATCGTCGGCCCGCTCGGCGGTCCAGGCGAAGGCGAGCGAGGCGGCGAACCGCTCGAGCGTCCAGCCCAGGTAGTCGGCCCAGTCCGTGGCGAAGCGCAACGTCGCGCCCGGCGCCATCACCCGCGCCAGCTCGGCCAGGGTCTCGGCATTGATCAGCCGGCGCTTGTGGTGCCGCGTCTTGGGCCAGGGATCGGGGAACAGCACGAATACCCGGCTGACCGAGGCGTCCGGCAGGGCGGCCATCAGCTCGCGTCCGTCTCCGGCGTGCAGCCGCACATTGCCGAGGCCGAGGTCGGCCACGTGCCGCACCAGGCTGGCGACCCCGTTGACGAAGGGCTCGGCGCCCAGGATCAGCACGTCCGGATGGGCCTGGGCCTGGGCCGCCAGGTGCTCGCCGCCGCCGAAACCCAGCTCGAGCCAGACCTCGCGCGCCTCGGGCGTCAGCGCCTTGGGATCGAGCGGCCGGCCCAGATCGATGGCCAGTTTCGGGAGGGTCTGCTCGAGCAGCGACGCCCGGCCGGCGCGCAGGGTCCGGCCCTTGATCCGGCCATAGGTGCGCAGCGGCTTGTCAGGAGCTTCGGCCATGTCCATGCGGTTCGTGAGGTCCGTGGTTCCCAGTTCCACGCCCGTGCTAGCCGAGCGTCGCAGGTTTATCCACGGACCTCACGAACCCCGCTGACCCGATGGAGGTCTGGTCCCGCTACCTTCCCGGATCGACCGCCTTGTCGATGGGCTTGCCGTCGGTTCCGAGCGTCAGGGTCTGGCCGGTCGCGGTGATCGGGTGGCGGTTGTTCTCGGTGCAGACGTAGTCGTAGATCCGCGATCCGGGCGGCTGGCGCTTGTAGTGCTTGGTCACCGTCCAGGGCCGGGTCAGCATCTGCGGATCGGTGATGGTGATCTGGGCTTCCAGGGTGTCCTTGTCCACCAGGTGGATGCGCGTCCGCACCGTCGCCTTGGCCGAATAGGTCAGGCCGGTGCGGTCCAGGATGGTGTGCGGATCGCCGTTCAGGCCGATGGTCTCGAACTCCAGGGTCTGGCCCTCCCAGCGGCCCACCGAGTCGCCCATGTAGGTGGCCCAGATGTCGTCGGGGCCCGGGTGCCCGCGCCCGTCGGTGTAGATGCGCATGACGTTCGGGCCGTTCTCGGTGAGGACCCAGGTCTGTTCGGGCCGGACCACGAATTCATAGCCGTCCGGGATGCTCATCAGCCGCGGGAAGCCCGACGGGGTGCCGCAGAAGCTGACCGGATCGGGGTAGCGGTCGACCGCCACCTTGGCGATGTTGGCCTCGTACTTCTTCTCCCATTGCGGCGTCAGCGGCGGGTGCTCGCGCACCTCGGGCAGGCCGGCGATGCCGCCCTTGGGCATGGTGGTGGGATCCCAGCCCGAGCCGTTGGCGCCCACCCAGACGCCGGACCAGTCGGGCAGGGCGGAGAAGGCCGGCAGCTTCGCGCCCGGCGGGGCCGAGGCCGGCGCCGGATCGGCCAGGGCGGGCGCCGAGGCCAAGGCCAGGATCAGCACCCATGCGGTCCTCATGGCCCCATCCTCCCCAGCGTCTTGCCGTCGGCCAGGATGGCCCCGACGAAGGTCCCGCCAGGCGAGCCGTCCTTCATCGGGAACATCCGCACGCTGACCTTGTCGCCGGGCTTGAAGGTCCCCGGCCGCCAGCCCTCGCGGCTCAGGGTGCCGGTGGACTGGGCCTCGATGCTCCATTCCTTGACCACGCCCTTGTCGTCGGGGGCGGTGATCTGGATCCAGCTGTGCGGGTTGGTCCACTGGAACTCCTTGATGGCGCCGACCAGCGTCACCGGATGCTCGCGGTCGAACATGGCGAAGGAGTGATGGGCCAGGGCCGGCGCGCCCCAGAGCGCCAGCCCCGCCACGGCGCTCAGCGCCGCCGCCTTGCGTCCGGTCATGATCAGCCTCCCTTGCCGCCATGGTGGCCCAAGTGCGTGAGCCGTCAAGGATCGGCGCGACCTCGTCGCTCATTGGCAGCCTCTTTATCGCGAGCGCCGCGCCGCCTAGGGTCGGACGCGCATGACCGAGACCCCACGCCCCGACCTCGATCCCGACTCGTCCGCGCCGATGGGCGATGTGCGGCGCTTCACCCGCCGCAGGGTGGGGCCGGCCAAGATCGCCCTGGCGACGCTGCTGGCGGTGCTGATCACCGCGGCGTCCTTCGCCATCGTGGCGGTGGCGCTCTGGGGGATCGCGATCGTCTTCGGTTAGGCGTCCCTCCTCGCGGGGGAAGAGGAACCCGGTCGGGGGCTTGCCGTCCCATGGGCAGGCGCCCCCGAAGTCTCACGCCTTCTCGACGAAGCTGTCGATCACCTTCTTCTCGCCGGCCTTGTCGAAGGAGACGCTGAGCTTGTTGCCTTCGACGCCGCGCACCTGGCCGTAGCCGAACTTCTGATGGAACACCCGGTCGCCGCGCCGGTAGCTGCTGGCGCCGGGTTCGGAGACGGCCACCAGCCGGCCCTCGCCCTCGATCACCTGCTGGCGGGCGTAGGGCGAGCCGCGCGCGGCGCCCGGGGCGCCGGCCGCGCGCTGGGCCCGCTGCCAGCCCGGCGAGGCGTAGCCCGGGCCGCCGAAACTGGCCTGGCTGTCCCAGCGGTTGCCGTAGTCGTTCATGCCCGGACCGCCGCCGTAATAGCCGGTCTCGCTCTCGGCCTCGACATTGGCCAGGGGCAGTTCGTCGACGAAGCGGCTGGGCAGTTGCGAGGTCCAGCGGCCGTAGACCTGGCGGTTGGCGGCGAAGGAGACCCGCGCCTCCTCCCGTGCCCGGGTGATGCCGACGTAGGCCAGCCGGCGCTCTTCCTCCAGGCCCTTCTCGCCCTTCTCGTCCATCGAGCGCTGGGAGGGGAAGACGCCTTCCTCCCAGCCGGGCAGGAACACCAGCGGGAACTCCAGCCCCTTGGCCGAGTGCAGGGTCATGATCTGCACCGCGTCCTCGCCGGCGTCGCGGTCCAGGTCCATGACCAGGGAGATGTGCTCCAGATAGGCCTCCAGCGTATCGAAGGCGCCCATCGACTGGACCAGCTCCTTGAGGTTCTCCAGGCGCGAGGTGCTCTGCGGGCCCTTGTCGGCCCGCAGCGCGTCGGTGTAGCCGGACTCCTCCAGCACCGTTTCCAGCAGCTGCGGGTGGGGGACGGAGCCGGCCATGCCGCGCCAGCGGTCCAGGTCGCGCAGGAAATTGGCCAGCGCCGTGCGGGTGCGGGCGGCCAGCTCGTCGGTGCCCACGATGCCCCGCGCCGCCAGCGAGGCGGAAACGCCGTTCAGCCGGGCCAGCTGCAGCAGTTTGGCCACGGTGGTGTCGCCGATGCCGCGCTTGGGGACGTTGACGATCCGCTCGAAGGCCAGGTCGTCGTCCTCGGACTGGATCAGCCGCAGATAGGCGTGGGCGTCGCGGATCTCGGCGCGTTCGAAGAACCGCGGGCCGCCGATCACCGTGTAGGGGATCTGCAGCATGACGCAGCGCTCTTCGAAGGCGCGCATCTGGAAGGAGGCCCTGACCAGGATCGCGGTCTCGCGATAGCGGCGGCCCGACCGTTTCCAGCGCTCGATGTCGTCGGCGACCAGCCGGGATTCGGCCTCGCCGTCCCACACGCCGCGCACCTGGACCTTGGCTCCGCCGGCCGCCTCGGTCCACAACGTCTTGCCGAGCCGGCCCTTGTTGGCGGCGATGAGGCCGGAAGCCGCCGCCAGGATGTGCGGTGTCGAGCGGTAGTTGCGCTCCAATCGGATGATCTTCGCGCCGGGG
Organism: Caulobacteraceae bacterium; assembly: GCA_025450315.1. Lineage (GTDB taxonomy): Bacteria > Pseudomonadota > Alphaproteobacteria > Caulobacterales > Caulobacteraceae > JANWHQ01. Next base: position 292 of record JANWHQ010000155.1, on the reverse strand, counting down.
AAATCGCGCTCGAAGCGCAGGATATTGTCGACCTCGGCGCCGCGCCAACCGTAGATCGATTGGTCGTCGTCGCCGACGCAGCAGATGTTGCGTCGTTCGCCGGCGAGCAAGCGCAGCCAGAGATACTGTGCAACGTTTGTGTCTTGGTATTCGTCGACGAGGATATAGGCGAAGCGGTTGCGATATTCCTGGAGCACCTCCGGATTGCTCTTCAGGATCGTGATGACGTCGAGCAGTAGGTCGCCGAAATCGGCGGCGTTCAATGCTTTGAGGCGCTGTTGGTAGGCTTCGT
>JANWHQ010000154.1 GCA_025450315.1 Caulobacteraceae bacterium | reverse complement strand
CGTGCTGCGCCGGGAGCTGCTGCCGTCGGAGATGGCGCAGGTCGCGCCCGACGTCATCGAGCTCCGCCGCGGGCGCGACGGGCACTTCCACGCCGAGCTCGAGGTGAACGGCCAGCCGGTGCGCTTCATGGTCGACACCGGCGCCACCGAGACGGTGCTGGCGCCCCAGGACGCCCGCCGCCTGGGGGTCGATCTCTCCAGCCTGACGTTCAACCAGCCGTCCGAGACCGCCAACGGCCAGGGCCTGGGCGCGCCCTATCTGGCCCGCACGCTCGAGGTCGGGCCGATCCGCCTGAGCGACTTCAGGATGGAGATCAACAAGGCCCCGATGTCGAGCTCGCTGCTTGGCCTCAGCTTCCTCAGCCGCCTGGACTCCTACGAGTTCCGGGGCCGGAACCTCTATCTGAAGTGGGGCGCGGCCGCCCGCTAGGGCAGCCGCTCCTGGTCGGCGACCGGTGGCTCAGCGGCTGGCGGCCGACGCCGGGTTCGCCTCGGCCACGGCGGCCCATTGGGCGATCTTGGACAGCAGCTGTCGCGGCACGATGGGCTTGGCGAGGACGTCGTCCATGCCCGCCGCGCGGCAGGCGTGGGCGTTCTCGGGCTGGACATCGGCGGTCAGGGCCAGGATCGGGACCCGGCTGTTGAGCTTGCTGGCGCCGCGAATCACCCGGGTCGCCTCCAGGCCGTCGACGCCCGGCATGCGGACATCCATCAGGATCAGATCGTAGGCTCGGCTGACCGCGGCCTTGACCCCTTCGGCGCCGCCCGAGGCTTCCTCGACCTGGAAGCCCAGCGGCTCGAGCATCAGCCGGACCAGTTCGCGGTTCACCGCGGTGTCGTCGACCACCAGCACGCGGAGAGCCGGGTATTCCGTGCCCGCCTCGTGGTTCTGGACCTCGGCCGGCGCCTCGCCGACCGCCAGGGGGACCTCGACCCAGAAGGTCGAGCCCTTGCCCGGGCGGGTGGTCACGCCGATGCGCCCGCCCATCAGCTCGACGATCCCCTTGGAGATCGCCAGCCCCAGGCCCGTGCCGCCATGGGTGCGGTTGATCGAGACGTCCGTCTGGGAGAAGCGCTCGAACAGGCGCTTGACCTTCTCCGGCTCGATGCCGGCCCCGGTGTCGCTGACCGACAGGCGCAGGCGGCCCGAGCCGCCGTCGGCCGGGTCCGGCTTCCAGGCGGTCCTGACCGTCACCGAGCCGGCCTGGGTGAACTTGACCGCATTGCTCAGCAGGTTGAGCAACACCTGCCGGAGGCGCGAAATGTCGCCGACCACGTGGGCGGGGGTCCTGGGATCGAGCCGGACCAGCAGCTTCAATCCCTTGGCGGCGGCCTGGATGCTGACCAGGCCGGTGGTCTCGTCGGCCAGCCGGCGCACCGACACCGGCGCCTGCTCCAGGCTCACCTGGCCGGCCTCGAGCTTCGAGAAGTCCAGCACGTCGTTGATGATCGCCAGCAGCGCCTCGCTCGCATCGGAGATGCGCTGGGCGTAGTGCCGGGCGTCGGACGCCAGGTCGGACCGGTCGCCCAGCAGCCGGGCGAAGCCGATGATCGAGGTGAGCGGGGTCCGGAGCTCGTGGCTCATGTTCGCGAGGAACGCGGACTTGGCCGCTGCCGCCGCCTCGGCCCTCGCCCGCGCCTCTTCGAGCTCGGCCTCGAAGACCTTGGCCTGGGTGACGTCGCGGACGATGTCGACGAACTCGACCGGCTCGCCCTCGTCGTTCAGCACCAGGTGCGGGTTGGCTTCGACCCAGATCCACCGGCCGTCCTTGCGGCGGGCGCGATAGGTCAACGGCTCGTCCAGGCGGGTCTGCTTGCGCTCGACCATGCCGATGATGGCGCCGCTGATCATGGGCAGGTCGTCCGGATGGCACATGTCCATCGGCGTCAGCCGCATGTGCTCCTCGGGGGTGTAGCCGAACACCCGCTCGCAGGAGGGCGAGACGTACTTGATCACGCCCTCGGGGCTGACGCGGGCGATCATGTCGGGGGCGTTGTCGGACAGGAAGCGGTGGACCGCCTCGCTCTCCTGGGCGGCGGACTCGGCGCGCTTGAGGTCGGTGATGTCCACGCAGGTGCCGATCCGGGCGACGATCCTGCCGTCGGCGTCCCGCTCGGCGAAGCCGCGGGTCTGGATGTGGCGCACCTGGCCATCGGGGGTGACGATGCGCACCGAGGTCTGCTCGACCTCGTCCTGGGCGGTTTCGGCCACGTGCTTCAGCCAGGCCGCGCGGTCCTCCGGGTGCACAAGCTCCTTGATGGCCTCGCGCGCCGGCGGCCCGCTGGCCGGATCCACGCCATGGATGCGGAACATCCCGTCGGACCACTCGACCTGGCCGCTTTGCCGTTCCGCCCGCCAGAAGCCGATGCCGGTGAGGGCGGCGGCGAGGTCGGACTGCCGCCGCGCTTCCTGGATGGCGTTGCGGGCCCGCACTTCGGCGGTGACGTCGCGCGAGACGCCATGCACCAGGACGTGGCCCCTGGCGCTGGTCTCCACGCAATAGCTGGCCTGGAAGTGGATCCAGTCGCCGTCGAGCTTGCGCAGCCGGCACTCGAAGGCGCCCCCCACGCCGGTGGCGGCCGCCTGGGCCAGGCTTGCCTGCAATCGGTCCACGTCGTCCGGGTGGATGAGCTTCATGAAGCCGTCCAGACGGTCCGGATTGCACCCGAGGATGTCGCTCAGGTCGCTGTAGACGTCGGAGTCGCCGGTGGACGCGTTGTAGGTCCAGGCCCAGACGCCGGTCTGGGCTCCAAGCAGGCTGAAGAAGTGGGGAGGCGGAGAACGCCGCCGCCGGGTCGCACGCATGCCTGTTTCCCCCAAGGCGCGGCTTTGGGGCACTGTGGGCCCAAGTCGTTGCGTCAAGGTTACCTGGGGCCGGCGTGGCGGCTCCGGCGGGATCAGTCGCTGAGCTTGCCGTTCTCGCGGTTGACCAGGAATCCCCCGGGCTCCTCGAGGAAATCCTCGATCAGCGACGCCGCGGCTTCCGGCCGATCCTCGAGGATCCTGTGGCCGGCGTCATAGACGAACATGACGTTGGCCTTGGGCATCAACTGCTTGTAGCGGCGAGCGAAGCTGGTGGGGATCAGCTCGTCGCGCGTGCCGAACAGGCTCAGGACCGGGCAGGCGATCTCGCCCATGCGGCTTTCCAGGACTTCGTCGACGGGTGGGCCGAACAGGCGGGCCGCGAGGTCGTCCTGCTTTCGCTCGATCTCGTCCTGCGCGGCCGGAAGGCTCCAGTCCTCCGGCCGGATCGCCGAGGGGGCCGTCAGCACCAGGGCGCGCACCGCCTCGGGGGTCTGGATCGCCGCCCAGAGCGCCAGTTTGGCGCCGAAGGACTGCCCCATCAGGTCGAATGGCCCGAGCCCCAGCCCCCCGGCGGCGGCCAGCATGGTCCGGGCCAGCTCGGCCATGTCCTGCGTGCGCCGGTTGACCGGCGAGCGTCCGAAGCCCGGCGCTTCCAGGGCGATCACCCGCCGTCGCTCCGCCAGCCTGGCGTGCGCCGAGGCCAGCCGCAGGCCGCCCGATCCATGCAGGCAGACAAGAGGCTTTCCCGAGCCCTTCTCCAGCACACGGATGCGGAATCCGTCGGCCTCGACGTGGGTCTCGCCGAAACCGAACGGCGCCTGGTCCGCCGCCTGGGTCACGACGCCCATCAGTTCAGCTCCCGCACCAGCGGCATCAGCCTGGTCCCGATCAACTCGATCGACTTCAGCGCCTTGTCGCCGTGCGGCGGCCCGGGGATCAGGTCGAGCACGCCCGCCCCGGTCTCGGCGTGGATGTGGCGGATCTGCCCGGCCACCGTCTCGGGACTACCGATCAGGATCTGGCCGTTCTCGATGCGCGAGGGCAGGTCGCCCTGGAAGGCACGGGCCACGCGGGTGCGCTGGTCCTCGTCGCGGCCGTAGTAGCCGGCGCCGGCGATCACCTCGTCGGTGCGGCGGGTCAGCGCCAGGCTGAGCGCGCCCGAACGCGCCCGGCTGGCCTCGGCCAGGTCCTCCATCGCCTGCTCGTCGGTCTCGGCCACGTGGCAGGTGACGCGATAGATGATCTGCTCCCCCGTGGGGGTCCAGCCGGCCTTCTCGGCCTCACTGCGGTAGTGGCGGCTGGCCTTGGAGGCCCGGGGCAGGGTGGTCACCCCGAAGCCCAGGCCGACGCGGTTCCAGGCGGCGAACTCGCCGGACTCGGGACTGGAGCCCGACATTTATATAGGCGGATGTGGCTTCTGGGCCGGCCGCGGCCAGATCGAGATGGTCTTGTACTGGTAGTAGCGGCCCTGCCAGCCGAAGGGCTCGGGCTCGGTCCAGGCCATCTTGATCAGCTGCAGCGCCTCTTCGAAGCGCCCGCGGGATTCGGCCGGGTTGATGTTGTAGGTGATGTATTCGTTGGGCGTGCCGCGCAGCATGCCGGCCACCACCCGCCCGCCGCTCATGGCGTCCAGCATGGCGAACTCCTCGGCCACCCGGATCGGGTTCAGGATCGGGATGTCGGCGCCCAGAAGCGCGATCTTGGCCCGCTTGACCGTCTGGGTCAGGGCCCCGGCCAGCACCATCGGATTGGGCGTGATGCAGAAGGGCGCGAAGTGGTGCTCGGCCACCGTCACCCAGTCGAAGCCGACCTCGTCGGCCAGGCGGGCCTGGTCCAGCGCGGTCTGGAAGGTCTCCGCCGCCGCCTCGTCGGAATAGACCCGACCCGGCGTCGGCCAGCCTGCGCCCTCCGAGGGGCCGTGGTAGGTGCAGGGGGTAAACAGCGCCGCCTTCATCAGGACCCCTTAGGAAACAGGGCGCCAGCTAAGGCCGACTGGCGCGCGAAGCCAAGCCCCATCTGTCATCTTGGAAGCCGTGTCGCGGCTATCCGGCATCGCCGCAAGCCCAGGGCCCAGCCCGATCCCGGCTCTGCGCCGCTAGCGCGGCCCCGGCCGGGATGACAAAGAATGGCCCATGGCCTTCGATTCGTCCCTGGACCGCGCCCGCGAGGTGCTGCTCCGCGTCTTCGGTCATGCGGAGTTTCGCGGCTACCAGGGCGAGATCATCGGCGAGGTGCTGGCGGGGCGCAGCGCCATGGCCGTACTGCCCACCGGCGGCGGCAAGAGCCTCTGCTACCAGATCCCCTCGATCCTGCGGCCGGGCCTTGGGCTGGTGGTCTCGCCGCTGATCGCCCTGATGGCCGACCAGGTGGCGGCGCTGGAACAGTCGGGCGTGGCCGCCGCGCGGCTGGATTCCAACACCGATCCCCACAAGCGCGAGGCGGTCTGGCGCTCGATCGACGCCGGCAAGCTCGACCTGCTCTACGTCTCCCCCGAAGGGCTGATGCAGCCCTGGATGCTGAACCGTCTGTCGCGCATCCCCATCGCCGTGGTGGCCATCGACGAGGCGCACTGCGTCAGCCAGTGGGGCCACGACTTCCGCCCCGAATACCGGATGCTGGGCCGCATCGCCGAGGTGTTCCCCGACGCCCCGCGTCTGGCCGTGACCGCCACCGCCGACGCCCGCACCCGTGCCGACATCCGGGCCGAGCTGCGCCTGGAGGACGCTCGCGAGTTCGTCGACAGCTTCGCCCGTCCCGAGCTGCAGCTCGCCGCCGAGCGCAAGTCGGGCCAGGCCCACGCCCGAGTCGAGGCCCTGGTGCTGGAGCGGCCGGGCCGCGCGGGCGTGATCTATGCCGGCTCGCGGGAGGGGACCGAACGGCTGGCCGAGCGGCTGAAGGCGGCCGGCGTCAACGCCCTGGCCTATCACGCGGGGCTGGACAAGACCGCCCGCGACCAGCGGCTGACCCGGTTCCTCAACGAGGACAATGTGGTGATGGCCGCGACCATCGCCTTCGGCATGGGGGTCGACAAGCCGGACGTCCGCTTCGTGATCCACGCCGATCCGCCCTCGTCGATCGAGGCCTACTGGCAGGAGGTGGGCCGCGCCGGCCGCGACGGCGAGCCGGCCGAAGCGATCACCCTCTACGGCGCTTCCGACCTGGCCTGGGCGCTGCGCCGGATCGACAGCCGCGAGATGGCGACCGAGGTCAAGCAGGTGCAGACCCGCAAGGCGCGCCAGCTCTACGCCATGCTGGACGGCCTGGGCTGCCGGGCTGCGGCGGTGCGCCGCTATTTCGGCGAGGAGAACGTCGAGCCCTGCGGCCAGTGCGACCTCTGCCTGAGCCCGCCCCAGTCGCTGGATGCGACCCAGCAGGCTCAGAAGGCCCTGGCGGCCGTGCACCGGCTGGGCAGCGGCCGCTATGGCCGTGGACGGATCGTCGACCACTTGCTCGGCAAGACCAAGGATCCGGCCCCGCACGAGCAGGCGCTGTCCACCTGGGGCATCGGCGGCGAACTGCCGGCGGCGCATTGGCGCGGCATCCTGGACCAGCTGCTGTTCGAGGGCCTGCTGCGCGAGGATCCCAACGACGGCCGGCCGCTGATCCGGCTGGGCGACGCCGACGCGGTGCGGGCCGCCTATCGGGGCGAGCGCAAGGTGCAGGTGCGCGAGCCGGCGCCCACCCGCTCGGGCCGGCCGCGCAAGGCCCGCGCCGCCGCGGCCCACGTCGAGCTGAGCCCCGACGGCCAGTTCCTGTTCGACTCCCTGCGCGCCTGGCGGCGCGAGGAGGCCTCCCGCCAGGGCCTGCCGCCCTATGTGATCTTCCACGACAAGACGCTGCAGGAGATCGCGGCCGCCCGGCCCCAGAGCCTGGACGCCCTGGCCGGCATCGGCGGCGTCGGCGCCTCCAAGCTGGAACGCTACGGCGAGGCGGTGTTGCGCGCGGTGCGGATGGCATAGGGCGCCGGAATCCATTGCCCGCCATTCCTCGGGCCGTGGAAAGCCTCCACGGCTCAGGCGTTATTGCCGCCATGAGCAAGCCCCTGACCATCGAGATCCCCCACGACCTGGGCCTCAGGGAGGCCCGGCGGCGGATCGAGTCCGGGTTCGGGCGGCTGGAGCAGCAGTTCGGCGGCGGCGGCCTGGCGCGGCTGGAGAAGCACTGGACGGGCGACAAGCTGAGCTTCCAGGCCCAGGTGCTGGGCCAGGCGGTCAGCGGCCGGCTGGAAGTGATGGCCGCGCTGGTGCGCATGGAACTCGACCTGCCGCCATTCCTGGCGATCATCGCGTCCAGCCTGAAAGGCCGGCTGCAGAAGGAGGGCCAGCTCCTTCTGGAAAAGAAGTGAGATGAAACGCAAACGCCGGGCCACGGCCCCTTGGCCGCGCCCGGCGCTTCAGCCCTGACGGGCGGCTCGAGACCTCGGAAACTAGCTGAGGTGCTTGGCCAGGTGCTTGTTCATCTCGAACATCGACACCTTGTCCTTGCCCCCGAACACCGGCTTCAGCTTGGCGTCGGCGAGGATCTCGCGCTTGTTCGCCGGGTTCTGAAGGTTGTTGCTCTTGATGTAGGCCCAGATCTTCGAGACCACTTCGCCGCGGGCCAGCTTGCCCGAGCCGACCACGGCGGCCAGTTCGGGAGAGGGCTGCAGCGGCTGTTGCAGGGCGTTGGGCTTTTTATCGGCCATGGTTTTTCTCCAAAAAGACCCGCTCCCGCGCGACCCCCATGGCGCGCGGTGAATCAACCTGATGCAAGGTAAGAGGGAAAACGGACCTCTGTCACCTTGATGATTCAATCACGCCTCAAGGCTGACGCTTTGGGGATGAGCGTTACAAGCGTTATCTTAGGTGTGAATTGGTCCGGAGGCGTCGGATGAAGCGGGCTCAGGTGGAGCAGGCGAGCATTGCGTGGGTGGTGTTCTGGGGGCTGATCGCGCTGGACAGCGCCATCGCCTATCGCCGCAGCGTGGAAGCCGTGGAGCGCGCGATCGACGCCGATCCGGTGGCCGAGATGTACGACGGGCCGCCCGACCAGAACCCCCAGGTGAACCGCTGGCTGCTCTGGCGCTCGCCGACCCTGGACCGGCTGCGCAAGCTGGCGCGCCGGGCGGAGCTGCTCAGGACGTCGGCGCCCTGGATCGCCATGCTGGGGCCGCCGCTGCTCTACGCTTTCGGCCTCCGCCGCGAGCGCCAGGCGGCCTAAGGCCCCGCAAGCTTCCCGGACAGCACCTCGCCGGCGCCGGCGATCTTCCGCGCCTCGGCGCGCGCGGCGTCGCTGCATCGGGGATAGAGCGCCTGGGCGGAGTGATAGCCGTCGTTGAAGGCGACCGAGAGCCGGGTCTTCAGGCCCTGTTCGGCGGCCTCCTGCTGGAGCAGCGCCTGCATGCGCGTGCGCCAGAACTGCTCGTCGGCGCCGTCGCAGGCCTGGCCGAGGGCATGGCTCTCGCCCAGCACCCGGGCCAGGTCGACCAGCTGCTGCCGCTGGGCCGGCGTGCGCTCCTGGGCGAGGGCGGCCGTCGCGGCGATCAGGACGATGGCGCAAACCGCCACCGCATACCCCCACCCCCGCTCATCCCGGCGAAGGCCGGGATCCAGGGCAGGTCGGCGCAATTCCTTGTCCTGACGCTTCGACTGTCCCGCCACGCCTGCCGAGTCCGAGTCTCCGTTCATGGATCCCGGCCTTCGCCGGTATGAGCGGGTTGGGGTGGATATCAAGGCGCGCTCACGCGGAAGCGGGCGAGCTCGGTCTTGGGCAGGGGCCAGTCGGGCTTCAGCTCGCTGGCCTTGCGGTAGTCGAAATAGGCGCTGCGCACGTCGCCCATCCGCTCCTCGGCCACGGCGCGGTTGTAATAGGCCTTTTCCGGCTGGGTTGGGTTCAGCGCCAGGCCGCGGGTGATCTCCTCGGCGCCGTCCTTGTCGTGGCCGCCGGCGATCAGGGCCGCGCCGCGGTCCACCAGGGCCTCGGGCAGGTTCGGCTCGATCCGCAGCGCCTGCTCGAAGTCGCGGCGGGCGTCGGCGATGGCGTGGTCGGACAGATAGAGCACCCCGCGATTGACATAGGTGGCGGCGGCCTCGTGGGGCGACAGCGGCTCGCCCTCGATCGCCAGGGTGCAGGTGCTCTCTGCCTCGCGGCGGGTCGGCAGGTTGTTGGCCACGCCGGTGGCGGCGGTGGAGCACTCCGCGGCCAGGCCGTTGCCGATGATGGTCACCTCCGCGCCGGCGGACCCCGCGGCGGACAGCAGACCCACGAAGGCGACGGATGCGATCCAGACCCTGGCCGGCATGGCGTTCCTCCCTGGGGCGAGCTTAGCACAGGGCGAGCCCGGCCCTCAGGGGGTGTGTTCCGCCCCCAGGGCGAACCGTTTCACCGCCAGGGCGATGATCCGGCGCGTTTCGGACCATTGCACCAGCCGGCTGGCCTCGCGGGCGGGCCAGAAGGCGGCCGCGGCCGCATCGTCGCCGGCCCGGACCTCGCCGGAGGTCCAGCGCACGGCGTAGTCGATCAGGACGTAATGCCGCTCGCCGAACAGGCCGTCGACCACGTCGAGCAGGCCCAGGATCTCGCCCCGGACCCCGGTCTCCTCCTCCAGCTCCCGCAGCGCCGCGTCGGCCGCCCGTTCGCCCCACTCGATCCGCCCGCCCGGCAGGCTCCATTCCCCCTCCCGCGGCGGCTTGCCCCGGCGGATCAGCAAGATCTCGGGCCCGTCGGACGTTTCCCGAAGACACACCACGCCAGAGCAGGGAACCGGTCGCGCCTTCCTGTCCACTGTCATGGCCGGGGTTGTCCCGACCACCCATGAGCACGGCCCGACTTCAGCGAGCATGGCTTCCCGGCACAGGGCCGGGAATGACGGCGGGAGGGGGGCGAACGGCCCACCGCTAGAACAGCACCCGGGGGTTCATGATGCGGCCGGGGTCCAGCGCCCTGCGGATCGCGCGCAGGGCCTCGACCTCGACGGGCGATTTGTAGAGCAGGGCCTCTTCGGTCTTCATGGCGCCCAGGCCGTGCTCGGCCGAGATCGAGCCGGAGTACTTGGCCACGATCTCGTGGACGATGTGCGAGCCCTGGTCGCGCAGGGCCGTGTGGGCCGCGCCGTCGCCGCCCTCAGGCTGCAGCACGTCGAAGTGGATGTTGCCGTCGCCCACGTGGCCGAAGGACAGCACCCTGGCGCCCGGCGCGAAGCGCTGCATGGCGGCGGTGGCCTCCTCGATGAAGGCCCCGATCTTGGAGATCGGGATCGAGACGTCGTGCTTCCAGACGGCGCCCTCGGGCTTCTGAGCCGCCGACTGTTGCTCGCGCAACGACCAGAAAGCCCGGGCCTGGGTCTGGTTCTGGGCCAGGGCGGCGTCCAGCACGAGGCCCTTCTCCAGTCCCGCCGCCAGCACCCGCTCCAGCGCCGCCTCCGAGGCGCCCGGCTCGGCCGAGGCGATCTCGATCAGGATGTACCAGGGATAGGACCCCGCCAGCGGTTCGCGGGACTCCACCACGTTGCGCATGACGAAATCCATGCCGAGGCGCGCGATCAGCTCGAAGGTCTCGATGGTCCCGCCGCTCTCGTCCTTGGCCAGCTTGAGCAGGGCCACCGCGTCGGCGGGGGTCCGCACCGCCGCGAAGGCGACCGCGCGCGAGGCGAGCAGGGGGAACAGCTTCAGGCTGGCGGCGGTGACCACGCCCAGCGTGCCCTCCGCCCCGATCAGCAGCTGCTTGAGGTCATAGCCGGTGTTGTCCTTGCGCAGGCGCTTCAGGCCATGGAACACCTCGCCGTTGGGAAGCACCGCCTCCACACCCAGCACCAGGTCGCGCATGGTCCCGTAGCGCAGCACCGCGGTGCCGCCGGCGTTGGTGGAGACCAGGCCCCCGATGGTGGCCGACCCTTCCGAGGCCAGCGACAGCGGAAAGCGCCGCCCCACCGCCTCGGCGGCCTCGTGCACCACGGCCAGGGGAACGCCGGCCTCGGCGACGATCACGTCGTCAGTGGGCTCGACCTCGCGGATGGCGCGCATTCGCTCCAGCGACAGCAGGATCTCGCCCTGGGGGATCTGGCCGGCGACCAGGCCGGTATTGCCGCCCTGGGGGGTGATCGGGGTCCCGGTCTCGGCGCAGACGCCGACGATGGCGGAAACCTCCTCTGTCGAGCGCGGCAGCACCAGGAGCGGCGTGGTCCCGCTCCAGCGGTCGCGCCATTCCACCAGCTTGGGGCCCAGCTTGCCCGGATCCTGGCTCCAGCCGTCCGGCCCCAGCACGGCCTTCAGGCGCGAGATGACGTCGGCGGCGACGGGAAGGGTCATGCGGCCGTTCTAGCGGTCCGAAGATCAGACGGCGAGGGCCTGATCGAGTTCGTTCAGGCGCTCGCGGGTGACCGCCACGGCCGAAGCCAGCTCCTGGTCGCCGGGCGCCTTGGCGGCCAGTCGCTCCGCCAGCTGCAGGCGCAGGCGGTAGAGGTCGCGGGCGCGGCTGCGGTGGCCGCGCGCCTCGCGGGCGTCGGCCAGCCGCTCCAGCCCGGTCGAGAGCCCGTTCAGGGCGGCCAGGTCGCCCGGCGCGGCGGCGGCCAGGTGGCGGCGCACGCCCAAGCTTTCCTCGTGCAGGCCGATGGCGGCGTCGAGCCGCCCCTCGCGGTCGTGGATCTCGCCGACATGGGTGAGGGCGGCGGCCAGGTCGCGGCGGGCGACCAGGTCGCCGGGCTGCCCGGCAACGCGCTTGCGGGCCAGGGCCAGGGCGTCGGCGTAGCGCTCGAGCGCCTCGTCCAGATTCCCGGCGGCGCGGAACTGGTGACCCTCGTCGGTCAGGTCGAGGAACCGGCCGCGATCACCGCGCGGCGCGGCCGGCGCTGGGGCTGGCGCGGGCGGCAGCTGGGCGATGATCTCCTCGATCGACGGCGGGGAGTCCGATTCGGTCAGGGTCGGGTCGTGAACAGGGGCGGACGCCGGGGGCGGCGTCGCTTGAACGCGCGGCTCGGAATCCACCAGTTGCAACGGTTGGCCGGCGGGCGGCGCAGGCGCGGACGGCGGATCGGGTGGCGACGCCTGCGGCGCCGGCTCCGGCTCCGGCTCCGGCTCCGGCTCCGGCATGGGCGGCGTCGCGGCGCGCAATTCCGGCTCCGTCCGCGGCGGCTGGGGGGGAGGCGGCGGCGCGGGACGCGGCTCGGCCCTCGGGCGCCCGGGCTCCAGTCCCGGAAAGGGATCGAGATCGTCGATGTCCTCAACCGGGACAGGCGCCGGCGCGGGTCGGGCGGCCGGCCGGACGATGGGCCGTGGCGCGGACGCGGATTCGGGCCGCGCCGCCGGCGGCAGGCCGGCCGGCGCGGGCGGGGCCGGTTGTGCGGGCCGCGGAGGCGGCGGTGG